>CAJCCR010000458.1 GCA_903960945.1 uncultured Planctomycetaceae bacterium | reverse complement strand
TGGCTCGATCTGGTGCGCTATGCAGATAGCGTTGGCTATCATGGTGATCAGGTTGTTACCGTATGGCCTTATCGCGATTGGGTTATTCAATCCTTCAACAAAAACATTCCCTTCACGCAATTTACGATCGAGCAACTTGCGGGCGATCTTTTGCCCAATGCAACCATCGAGAATAAAGTTGCGAGTGGTTACAACCGTTTGGGCATGATGAGTGCAGAGGGTGGGGTTCAAGATCGCGAGTACCTTGCAAAGTATGCTGCTGAAAGGGTTCGAAATGTTAGTGGTGTTTGGATGGGCACTACGCTTGGATGTGCGGAATGCCATGATCATAAGTTCGATCCATTCACCACGAAAGAATTTTACAGCATGGAAGCATTCTTCGCAGACATCACCGAAAAGGGTTTGTATGGTGGTAGCGATTTTGGCACACGCATGGCGTTGCCCACGAAGGAGCAGCAGGGCCAATTAGATTCGCTGGATGCAAAGATAGTTGAATTGAAAAAGGTGCTGGAAGCATCGACTCCTGAACTTGCCAAGCAACAAGTTGAGTGGGAAACCTCGGTTACTAGTTCGGTTAAATGGCAGGTACTAAAGCCCGTGAAGGCTGTTTCTAAGGGCGGTGCAAAGCTGGCAATTGCAGAGGATGGATCAATTTTAGCTTCTGGTAAAAAAGCGGATAAGGATACCTACACCTTGGATATCAAACTGCCCAAGGGGTCATTTACTGCAATGAAAATCGAGGCGCTGCCTCATGCCTCGATGCCTGCGGGCGGATCGGGTCGGGCAAGTAATGGCAACTTTGTACTTTCAGAATTCAGCGCAGTTGCTTCAGATAAAAAAGCTATCGCATTCATGGATGCGAGCGCTACTTTTGAACAAGTAATTGCAGGGGAAGGCAACCCTTATAAAAAGTGGACCGCAGCATCTGCGATTGATGGTAATACTAAAGGCGATGAGTGGGGCTGGGCGATCCTGCCCGAAGTTGCAAAACCCCAGCACGCAGTGTTTCAAATGAAAGAAAACCTTGCGGGTGAATCTTCATTGGTTATTACCATGGAGCAAAACCATGGCAAAGGCAGCCATACGCTTGGAAGTTTTCGAGTTTCGATTACGGATGCGATGAGGCCCGTTAAAGCAGGCGGTGGCGCTTCCCTTCCTGCGGATGTGCTAGCATCGCTGGCGATTGAACCTGCAAAGCGCAACGAACAGCAAAAATTAAAGCTAGCAGCGTATTACCGCACCATTGCACCGATGTTGGACGCCTCACGCAAAGAGCTTGCAGCAACTCAAACCAAGCGCACTGATCTTGAAAAATCCCTCCCGACTACTTTGGTTACCATTGCACGCGAACCCCGCACCATTAAAGTGCTGGCCCGTGGAAATTGGATGGACAATTCGGGCGAGGTGGTTACTCCCGGTGTTCCTGCTTTTCTTCCTGCAATCAAGAATGATGGCAAGGCCAGATTGAACCGCTTAGATCTGGCTCAATGGCTGGTTAGCAATGACAACCCTTTGACTTCCCGGGTTTTGGTCAATCGTTTGTGGAAGCTTTTCTATGGGCAGGGCCTTTCGAAAAAGCTGGAAGATATCGGCTCGCAGGGCGAATGGCCAAGCCATCCCGAACTTTTGGATTTCATGACTTCCTACCTTAAGGATAACAACTGGGATATCAAGAAAACGATTAAGCTGATGGTGATGAGCGGAGCTTACCGCCAAGCCTCGGTTCCTTCCACCGAGATTCAAGAGAAGGATCCGTATAACCGCTGGCTGGCGAGGCAGTCGCGCTTCAGAATTGATGCGGAATTCATCCGTGATAACTATCTAAGCATCAGTGGATTGGCAGTTGATAAGCAAGGCGGGCCAAGTGTCAAGCCTTTCCAGCCCCCTGGTTACTGGTCTTATTTAAACTTCCCCACTAGGGAATGGCAAAAAGATAATGGAGAGTCGGTTTATCGCAGGGGTTTATATACGCATTGGCAGAGGCAGTATCTGCACCCCGCGATGCTTGCATTTGATGCTTCTTGCAGGGAGGAATGTTCTGCAGATCGCGTTAGATCGAACACCCCATTGCAGGCGCTTGCTTTGTTGAATGATCCCTGCGAGGTAGAGGCTGCCCGGGTTTTTGCAGAAAAGATATTGAAGGATGGCGGGAAAACTGATGCAGAGAAAATTGACTTTGCATTCACCAGAACTCTTTCCAGAGCGCCCAAGCCCAAGGAAAAAGAAATACTTCTTAATCTGGTGGTTGAGTATCGTAAGTCGCTTGCGAAAGATTCCAAAGCTGCAAAAGAATTTCTGAGTGTTGGGGATAAGCCCGCAAGCAAGGAGTTTCCTGAAGAGGAACTCGCTGCCTGGGGCGGTGTTGCCCGTGCACTTTTCAACCTCCATGAAACCATCACACGCAATTAGGAAT
>CAJCCR010000457.1 GCA_903960945.1 uncultured Planctomycetaceae bacterium | reverse complement strand
GGCAACTTACCCCCGAATCGTTACACCAACTCCGCAATGGCATTAAACTCAACCAAAAATACACCCAGCCCTGCAAAGTCAAAGTATTGCAAGATAATACAGAGTCTTCTATTCTTGAATTTATTCTTAAGGAGGGATTGAATAGGCAGATTCGAAAAATGATTCATGCGGTTGGAAGCAAGGTGAGAAAATTAGTGCGCACTAAAATTGGCACACTTACTTTGGATGGTATTGAACCCGGGAAATTCAGGCTGCTCTCGCCCGCAGAAACTAAAAAACTTCAACAGCGCTAAAACTACGCCTGCAATGCACGCCTTAACCGTAACTCTGCAACCTTCGATGCCATAGCGATGCGCACTAATGAATCTGCAACTTCAGGGCTGGAAGCGTAAAGGTTAGCCAGCCTTTGAAATTCACTTTCGCTATGACCAAGTTCTATTGCAAAATCCAGCATCTTATCTCGAAGCTCTCTTACTGAAATCAACTTATCGACATCTTTTTGCAGCAATTCTTCAAGGTAATCTGCCATTAACTTCACATGAACGGTATCATTCCTCGCTGCAAAAACTATTGCATCAGTGCGCGCTTCTTTTGCAAGCCTTACCATCGCCTGCCATTTTTTTCCCTGCGAATTCGCTCTGTTGATGCTGCTTTCTTTATACACCCGAAGCCCTGCAATACTTTCTCGATCGATTGGCTTTGGAATCAACATCAGCCCGCCAACTACTGCAAAAAGAAATGCAACAAGCGCCACCGCAACCGATAGCTTCTGCCTGCCTCTTTCTTTTTCAAACCTTCGAAACTTAAACAAAGGCGAAGCAAATACCTTTCTTCCATCCAACTTACCGTTAATATTCTTTAGCCGAATATGCGAAGAATGCAAAGGTTCCGCCACTTGCAATTGCTCTATCTGCATTTCCATTTTTTGAACCGTGCTTTGGTATACCCGACACGCAGGGCATGCCTGCACATGCTGCGCCACTTCTTTTTGAAGCTTGCCAATATTTTCTGCACGCAGTATTTGTTCTCGAATCTGATTACAGTTCATCTTGCATCTTCCCGTTTTATTTCAAGAGTTTCCATCAGCTTTTGCCTGGCTTTATACACCCGCCAGCGCGCTGTTTCTTCTGTCGTTCCAAGCGCAATCGCCATCTCCCGAAATGCCATATCTTCCTGTATCCTTAATAACAATGCTGCCTTCCATTCCTCGGGCAGTTTATCTATCGCCTGCTGCAACCTAAGGCTTGTCTCATTTTCTTGCGCCAATTCTTCGGGCCCTGCTTGGGTATCCAAAACCTCATTTGGCAAAAGTGAGTTTCTACCTTTACGATTACGCACCCAGTTTGCGTAGACGTTATGCGCAATCCGAAAAAGCCACGCCTTCAAATTCGTATCGGGCCTTAGCCTAGTAATCGCCTGGTACGCCCTTACAAAAGTATCCTGCACCAAGTCTTCTGCTGCGTGGGAATTTCCCGTCAACCTTGCAACCCAACGATACAAGGATTCGTTGTAAAACATTACCAATTGCGCAAACGCTTCCCGGTCGCCCTGAACCAACCTTGCCAAGTTTGGTTCTAAAGCCCCGGGCTGGAATATCGCCAGCTTCGTTTCAGGTTTAACAACCTTATGCGCCACCTATTCCTCGTTTCGCCTTTAGGCAGACTAAATACAGAACACTTCACCAAAGCTAATGTTGGCAAAGATTATAACCAGAATCGTTCGAATTACTTTAATTCTATACTTAGACAGGGTTTAGGTTGCAATTTCAGGGAAATGTTTGCGTAACTTTGCAACCTTGGGTGCGACCACCGCCTGACAATATCCCTGCTCCGGATTATTCGTGAAATAATGCTGGTGATACTCTTCCGCTGGGTGAAACAAAGTCAGAGGCTCTACCTGCGTGACAATGGGTTTAAACCAGGTACCCGAGGCATTATTCTCTGCTATTTTGGCTTCAGCTTCTTTTTTTTGTTGCTCATCATGAAACAAAATAATGGAGCGATACTGGGTGCCAGAATCAGCACCTTGGCGATTTAACGAGGTGGGGTCATGAATTGCAAAAAAGACATCGAGAAGGTTTTCATAGGAAATGATATTGGGATCAAATTCAATTTGAATCACTTCCGCATGGCCGGTTTTCCCAGAACATATTAAGGTGTAGGTTGGTTGAGGGTGTTGGCCTGCGCTATACCCTGAAACCACGGAGGAAACGCCTTTAATTCGCTCGAAAACAGCTTCCAAGCACCAAAAACAACCACCACCTAAAGTTGCAATTGCCATAGAGTGAGCCCCAATTTCAGAATTTGAATCGACTGGGAACGCTATACCTCTTACACCTTAGCCTTGTAAGCT
>CAJCCR010000456.1 GCA_903960945.1 uncultured Planctomycetaceae bacterium | reverse complement strand
TTCCCTTAGTTAAAAGGAATGATCTGGTTTTCGAAAACATTCAGGCTCGAAGGCGTACCTCCCTTTTAATGAACCGGGGCTTCGTAATAGGCACGGGAGATTTATCAGAACTTGCTTTGGGGTGGTGCACTTTTAATGCAGACCACATGAGCATGTATAACCCTAATAGCTCAATTCCAAAAACCTTAGTTAAATTTCTGGTGCAATGGGTTGCTAACAACTCTTATGAAGAACCTATCCGCAGCATTCTTTTAGATATTGCCCAAACCGTGATTTCTCCTGAATTACTGCCTTTAGGCGAAAACGATCAAGAAATCCAATCCACCGAAGCCAGTGTTGGCCCCTACGAATTGCATGACTTTTTCCTTTATCACTGGATTCGAAACTCCTTTAACCCTGAAAAAATACTCTTCCTTGCTACCCAAACAAAATTCCATAAACCCTATACCAACATAGAGTTAAAGCAATGGCTAGATAAATTCATGCAGCGTTTCTTTAGCCAACAATACAAGCGCAGCACACTCCCAGATGGCCCCAAAGTTGGTACGGTCAGCCTTTCTCCCCGTGGCGATTGGCGCATGCCTAGCGATATAAATCACCTTTAGAAAAAACGCAAGGCTATACCAAGCATAGACTTAAGACAAAACGACACTTGTTGCCCCTCACGCCTTAGACGATTGATTGTTTTAAGGATTACATTTATTTTAATTATTTTGTAAAATTTGATTAAAGTTTTTTGACATCTTTAAACTTTGACCTAAGGTTGGACTGTGTGAGATGTAACGATTTTGTCGAAACCCAAGTCCCTTCAAGAGGTTTAACATGGCACGATTCACTTCCAGCAAGCCAAGTCTGAACACTTCCTTTCGTAAATTGCTCAACCTTGAAATTCTCGAAGCACGCACTGTTCTTAATGCTGCAATGGGCCCGTTCGCCTCTTCAAGCAGCCTTCTTGTAGACCCAACCACTTATATGTCCAACACCATCTTGGTTCAATTCAAACCAGATGCAGTCCTCTCCGGGGACATCGATCTTCATGGTGCAAAAATCACCCAGTCACTCGAACTCGTTGATGGCCTTTACGAACTCGAACTTTCCCAAGGAATGAGCGTTGAAGGCGCACTTGCAGTTTTCCAAGCAGATACAAGAGTTGCAACCGCAGAAGCCAACTATCGCCTAATGCTTGAAAGCATTCCAAACGATCCAAGGTTCTCTTCAATGTATGGCCTTAACAACACCGCCCAAACCGGTGGAATCCAAGATGCTGATATCGATGCTCCAGAAGCTTGGAACATTAATACCGGAACCCGCAGAACCATCGTCGCTGTAATCGATACGGGCGTTGACTACAACCACCAAGACCTAGCAGCAAACATGTGGCGTAATGCAGGCGAAATCTCCGGCGATGGCATCGACAACGATGGCAATGGATACGCAGACGATATTTTTGGCTACGACTTTGCCAACAACGATGCAAACCCCTTTGATGACCAAGGCCACGGAACCCATGTGGCTGGCACCATTGGTGCAGTAGGAAACAACGGGATAGGTACCACAGGTGTAAACTGGAATACCAGAATCATGGCTCTTAAGTTTTTGGGCGCTGATGGCAGTGGTTCCACCGCAGGGGCTATAAGTGCCTTGAACTATGCAGTTCGCATGGGCGCTAATCTCTCCAACAATAGTTGGGGTGGTGGTGGTAGCAGTTCCCTGCTTTCCCAAGCTATCAGTAACGCAAGAACCGCGGGTCACATTTTTGTAGCCGCCGCTGGTAATAGCGGGCAAAACAACGACCTGACCCCTAACTACCCTTCAAATTATAGCTTTGATAATGTTGTTGCAGTCGCTGCAACGGATAACAGAGATGCGCTTGCATCCTTCTCCAGTTATGGTGCTACCACGGTAGATATTGCTGCTCCTGGTGTTGGGATTCTAAGCACTCTGCCCAACAATAGTTACGGTACATACAGCGGCACCTCGATGGCAACTCCCCATGTTAGTGGTGCAATCGCCCTCATCTGGGATCAAAACCCCACATTCACTTATCAACAAGTAATTGCAAAGCTCTACTCAAGCGTTGATAAAATCGCAGGGCTTAATGGTAAGGTTGCAACGGGCGGTAGGTTAAACATTGGTAATGCTCTCAACGGCAACACCACGAACCCACCCCCAGCAGATCTTAACGGAGCCAAGATTCTTACTTCAGAAGCAATTGGAATTAACAGCGGTGCAATCACAGGTTTCAAAGTAAAATTCAGCGAGGCAATTCAAGTTTCCACCCTTACTGCAGCCAACATCAAAGTAAATTCCCCCTCGGGTTCTTTGCTTACAGTTTCTGGTATTTCAGCAGTTGCAGGCAGCAACAATACTGAATTCACCTACAACATTACCAGTTCCTCGAATTCAGGAGTTTATACCATCAAAGTTGGGCCAAATGTTCTCGACTTGGCAGGCAACAAAATGAACCAAGATGGGGACACCATCAATGGCGAATTAACCCAGGATGTTTACTCCGCATCCTTCACGCAAACTTCCTCAACGACTTTCAACTTCTACAACACCACTTCCTCTGCAATTAGAGATCTCACCAAAACAGTTTCTTACATTACCATCAACCAAGATATTACAATTACAGATCTCAATGTTGCGATCAATGTTACTCATACATATGACTCAGACTTGATCATTTCACTTAAATCCCCCACGGGTGTTGTCAGCACCCTTTCCTACCGCAGGGGTGGTTCGGGGGACAACTTCGTCTCAACGATTTTTGATGATGAAGCAACCAAGGCTATATCCAGTGGAATTGCTCCTTTCAAAGGTTCATTCAAGCCTGAGACATTGCTTTCGGCCTTCGATGGCCTAAACTCCAGAGGTGTTTGGACACTTACGGTAGAAGATAAAGCCACTTATGATACTGGTAGCTTGAAAAACTGGGCGATCAGTCTCACGGGTGCAAATCGTCTTGCTACAACCGTAAGAAAATTCGATGGCGAAGAAACTCCCGTTGCTGATGCCCCAGCAGCGGAACCCATCGCTGTACCTTCCAAAGGCTTAGATTGCCCAAGGTCTGGGATCGAAACCCCTGCCCCCTCAGCAAACTTGCAAGCACCTGCCAATAACTTGACAACTGGATCAGTAGCCAACTACCTTGCATCTTCGCCACTTACTAGCAATTCAAACTCTTCAAATGCAACGGAATCAGAATCGTCAAGAAGTGAAGGAAGCAATCTGGATTACACCAGTGATTCTGCAAACCTTTCAGATTACTTTTTCGCCGCCAACAGCTCTACTGTCAGCATCTACGGAATAGACACCTATGAATCCGAAGAAGAAACCGAATCCGAAGTAAACATTCATGATGCCATCTTCATGGTATAAAACCCTTCAATCGTAAAACAGAAAGAGACCCAAGCCTTTAAGCTTGGGTCTCTTTTTTAATTCAGCCATCAACAAGTAAAACTAGTTCTGTTGTGGAGCAGAAGGAATAGTCAAAGGAAGCATTGCGGGGCCTGCGCCATAAGGCACAACTTGCATGGGAACTTGATAACCATTCTGCATATACACAGGATAGAAGTTTGCGGGATTTCCAGGAACCATATAAGCCCCTTTAATACCAGGATTAGTTTGCCCCATTGGCATAGGCATGGGAACCCCCATTGGCATTGAATTGCCGTCCATGTAATTCATATTAGCGCACCCGCCGGGCATGCAATTACCAGGCATCGATACGACATTACCACTACAATTCCCAACACAAACCTGACTAAAAGCGTTGTAAGGGCGAATGCAAACATTACAGCTATTGCAAGATTTACAGGTAAATAGACCAAAAGTGCCACCCGCCTGAACCATAGGGGCCGCAACAAACGCAAGTGTTGCAGCAATAAGAAGCTTCTTCATGGTCATTCCCTTTCCTTGAGAAAATAATGCAGGCAAGGTATCCGAGGAACCATCGTCCTGACGAAATCAACCGAGCCTTATGTTTAAAAAATATACACAATGATTC
>CAJCCR010000455.1 GCA_903960945.1 uncultured Planctomycetaceae bacterium | reverse complement strand
TGCTTTTGTGCTTAGTCGTCTCGAATCTAATAATATAACGCCCTCGCCACAAGCTTCCAAAGAGGTTTTAATCCGAAGGCTTACTTTAGATTTAATTGGGTTACCCCCAACGTTAAAAGAAGTTGATGATTTTCTTCGTGATGATTCTCCACAAGCATATGAAAAAGTGGTTGATCGTTTACTTGCTTCGAATCAGTATGGCGAGCGAATGGCTATGCAATGGCTTGATTATGCAAGGTTTGCTGATAGTAATGGTTTTCAAACCGATTCAAGTCGAAGTATGTGGCCTTGGCGAGATTGGGTCATTAATGCATACAACGCCAATATGCCTTTTAATCAATTCACCATAGAACAAATTGCTGGTGACATGCTTCCTAATGCCACCAAATCTCAAATTATTGCAACAGGATTTAATCGGAACCACCGACTTAATGGCGAAGGTGGACTTATTGCAGAAGAATGGCGGATTGAAAATGTCATTGACCGGGTTGATACTACAAGCCAGACTTGGTTAGGATTAACTCTCGCTTGCGCTCGGTGTCACGATCATAAGTACGATCCTATTTCACAAAAAGAGTTTTACCAATTCTTTGCATTCTTCAATAATCTTCCTGAAAGTGGAACCTTGGCAGGAAATCAAACGGGTGGTAATACTGAACCAGTTGAGGAAATTGAATCTCCTTCACAAAATGCAGAGTCTTTGAAAATACAACTTGCAATTAAAGAACAAGAAGCATTGATTCTAAAACTTGATGAAAAAGTGGATCCTATGATCAAAGAGTGGGAACCTGTTTTTAAAGAGAAAGTTAATTCCGCAGGCAATGTTTGGACTCCTTTAAATCCAACTACTGTTAAATCAGAAGGCGGTGCAAAATTTAGCAAGCTTACGGATGGTTCCTATCTTGCTAGTGGTAAAAATCCTACCAATGATGTTTACACCATTACATCTAATGTTTCGAAAGGTTCTTTTTCAGCAATTTTGTTGGAATGCTTTCCTGATCCTTCTTTGCCCAATCAAAGTTTGGGCCGGTTTTCTAATGGGAATTTTGTTCTCTCAAAAATTGAAGCAGAGTTATCTTCCCCTTCTTTAAAAACACCTCTTAAAATAGCTTTCAATAAAGCGATCGCAGATTATTCGCAAAAAGGCTGGGATATTATTAATGTCGTAGGCAATGATTCTTCCAAAGGTTGGGCTGTTGATGGTCCGACTCGACGGGATATTACTAAAGCCATGTTTGTATCGCCACAATTGGTTGATATTCCGGAAAATTCAACAATAAAAATTAGTTTGTCTCACCAAGCTTTATCCCAGCATAATATTGGCCGTTTCAGGATTGCTATTTCATCAGTTCCAGGAGAATTAATTACCCTCAATGGGTTTCAAGTTCCTGTAAATATCACAAAAATAATTGAAACTGATCCTCAGAAAAGATCGCTTCAACAAAAAGAGGAATTAAGGAAATATTACAAAGCTACATCTTTCAAAGAACATAAGGTAGCAAGCGATAAACTTGTTCTTCTTAAAAATAATCTTGTAGATAGTAAGAAAAATATACCCGGTGTTATGGTAATGAAAGAAGGACCAGTTAGAGATACTTTCATGCTTATTCGTGGCGAATATGACAAAAAAGGACCTAAAGTGGTTGCAGGTCTGCCTTCAGTTCTTCCCCCGCTTCCCAAAGATAAACCTATGAATCGGCTAGGGCTAGCTTATTGGATGGTCGACCCTTCAAATCCCCTAACATCAAGGGTATGGGTTAACCGTATGTGGGAAAAGTTTTTTGGGTATGGCTTAGTTCGTACTAGCGAAAACTTTGGTGCTCAGTCCGAATTCCCATCTCATCCGGAGCTACTTGATTGGCTTGCTAGTAAGTTTGTATCATTGAATTGGGACATGAAAGCAATGCAAAAAATAGTGGTGATGAGTTCTGTTTATCAGCAGTCCTCTAACCTTAATCCAAGCTTATTAAATAATGACCCTGAAAACCGAATGCTTGCCAGAGGTTCCAGGCTTCGTTTGTCAGGTGAAACACTTAGAGACCAAGCGCTTTTTGCAAGTGGATTAATGGTCAATAAAACAGGTGGTCCTTCTGTCCGTCCTTATATGCCTGAAGGCGTTTGGGATGAAACAAGTCGATATGGGGATCTCAGAAATTATAAGAACGACAAAGGCGAAGCCCTTTACCGTAGGACAATGTACACCATCTGGAAAAGAACAGCAGCTCCACCAACCATGCTTCTTTTTGATGCGCCAAATCGTGAAGCTTGTAGCGTTAAAAGATCTAGAACTAATACCCCTCTTCAGGCATTAGCTTTATTAAATGAAGTTACTTATGTTGAAGCAGCACGAAAACTTGCTGAAAAAATAATTCGCGAAGGTGGGAATACTCCTGACGATAAATTAATTACCGGTTTTAGAATCGTCACAGGTAGGCGCCCAGATTCATCAGAGTTAGCGATATTAGTTAAGGGGTTTCATAAAGATTATGAAAACTTTAAATCTAAACCTGAAAATGCCAAGCGATTTACCTCTCTTGGTGAATCTCCACTTGCTAACACTGCTGATATTTCTGAATTGGCAGCATATACCCTCTCTGCAAATATTCTTCTTAATTTAGATGAAGTAGTAAATCGCGAATAACATTGAAACTTTAATGATAGGTGTGATAACAATGAAAATTCCTAATTTTATGCAAGTTCAGGATCAATTAAACCGACGAACTTTCTTTAAAGGTGCATCTTCAGTAATGACCGCTGCAGCAATGCACTCTCTTTTACCTTCTCATTTGTTTGGTAATATAACTAACATTAAACCTAAAGCTAAAAGAGTTATTTATCTTTTTCAATCGGGTGCTCCTTCCCAGATGGATTTGTTTGACAATAAACCTGCCATGATTGCCAGAAAAGGGGAAGATCTTCCTGATTCTATTAGAAAAGGCCAACGACTTACTACGATGACTTCAGGTCAGTCTAAATTTCCTATCGCCCCCTCCATTTTTAAATTTGCAAAACATGGAAAATCTGGAATGGAGTTGAGTGAGTTGATTCCTGCAATATCTTCTGTTGCTGATGAAATAACTTTAATTCGATCTATGCATACCGAAGCCATCAACCATGACCCTGCTATTACTTTTTGCCAAACAGGTTCTCAATTAGCTGGTAAACCTAGCATTGGTTCTTGGGTTAGTTATGGGTTAGGTAGCGAAAATCAGGAATTGCCTGCATATGTTGTTCTAACTTCATTCGGCAGTGGAAGGCCTGATGATCAACCTCTTTACGATCGTCTTTGGAGTGCAGGATTTTTACCTTCAAAACATCAAGGAGTAAAGTTCAGAAACAAAGGCGATGCTGTTTTATATTTATCAAACCCGTCAGGTTTAGAGTCCGGAGTTAGGCGCGATTCGCTTGATAGAATTGCTGCTCTCAACAAAAAACATTTTGATGCTGTAGGTGATCCTGAGATTCAAACTAGGATAAGCCAATATGAAATGGCATTTCGAATGCAAACTAGTGTTCCTGATCTATTAGACATTTCTAAAGAACCCAAGCATATTTTAGATCTTTACGGCCCAGATGTTTCCAAGCCTGGAAGTTATGCGTCAAATTGTCTGTTTGCACGAAGGCTTGCAGAACGTAATGTAAGATTTATCCAGCTTTTCCATATGGGCTGGGATCATCATGGTGGTTTGCCAAATGCGATCAAAGGGCAATGTAAAGATGTTGATAGAGCTACTGCGGCTCTAATTACAGATCTTAAACAACGAGGTTTGT
>CAJCCR010000454.1 GCA_903960945.1 uncultured Planctomycetaceae bacterium | reverse complement strand
GCGGGAGCATCATGGTAGAGTTGGCATCCAATGGCAGTTGGCCTGATGCCAAGGTGGCGACAGGCCGGTATGTTGCAGGGCCAAACACTACGGGTTGGGCTTCGCTTTCTGTAAGTGAAAAAGCCCCAACTGAGTGGACTGTTGTGACGATGGATCTGTGGAAAGATCTGGGCGATTTTACCCTTACAGGTATAGCGCCCACCTGCGACCGGGGTGAAGAAGCTTTTTTTGATTCAATAATTCTAGGGCCATCTGTTGCAAGCTTGGATGGTTACAGGGTTGAAAAATATCCTGTTGCATTAGTTGCTTCTTCAAATGCCCCTAAAAAGAACATAGGTAATGCGTTTACAGACCCAGAAAATCCGATTAGAAAAATATTCAAGGGTGAAAGGCTTGATCTCTGGTCTTTAAAGGCCCCGATCAAATCTGAAATTCCAAAGCCAAAGAATGATTCGCATTCACTCACTAACATTGATCGTTTTCTAATTGGCAAAATGGAAGTAAAGGGCCTGACCCCTTCACCCAAGGCGGATAAACGAACCTTGATTCGCAGGGTTACCCTTGGCCTTACCGGCCTTCCACCCACTCCCGAAGAAGTAAAAGCATTTCTTGCGGATAACTCTACTAAGGCTTATGAGAATTTGGTGGATCGCTTGCTTGCTTCCCAAAGTTATGGCGAAAAATGGGCAAGTCATTGGCTTGATATTGTTCGTTATGCAGATACTAATGGCTACGAACGCGATGAATTCAAACCCCTTGCCTGGCAGTATCGAAACTCCGTCATCAGGGCGTTTAATTCGGATCTGCCTTATGATCAATTCATCAAGGATCAACTTGCAGGCGATGAAATGGTAGTTGCGAACCCCAAAGATGCAAGGGAAGCAGACAAACTATTGGCAACCGGATTCCTTCGATTGGGGCAGTATGATAGTACTGCTTCGATCTTCCAAGAAGAGGCAAGATCAAGGAATGAGCAAATGGCGGATTTAGTGAACACTATGGGTTCTGCATTTATGGGCCTTTCTCTTTCTTGCTGCCAATGCCATGACCATAAGTACGATCCCTTTTCCCAGGATGATCATTATCGGTTCAGATCCTTTTTTGCAGCGATTAAGCCAAACGATGCTTTGGTGATCGAAAGTGCCAATGAACTTGAATTGATCAACCAGCATAATGGCATTATTGACAAGGAAGCAGAGCCATTAAAAAAGTCTATTGCAACGATGCTAGATACTGGCAGGCAGAAAGTAATCGCAGAACGAAAATCGAAGTTCCCACAAGATATACAAGCGCTTATTTCTGTGGCTGAGTCTGCTCGTGATGAAGCAGGCAAGAAGAAGTTGCAACCCTTCATAGAAAAATTGAAGGTTGCAGACAACGATGCCAAGGCTGCGCTAGCTGAGGCTGAAAAAAAGCGAATCGAGGAGATGCAAAAGAATCTTGCTGAAATAGAAGCAAAGAAAAAGCTGGCACGAAAAGCAATGGGTGTGACTGAGTCAGGCCAAAGTGCCCCAGCAACCCATGTGCTTTTTCAGGGTGATCATTCGCAACCCAAGAACGAGGTGCAGCCTGGATTTTTGAGTGTGCTTTATCCCAATAATGCAGAGGTCAAGCCAACATCTAATTCGACAGGTAGGCGTACGGCGTTAGCCAATTGGATTGTAACACCGGATAACCCTTTTACTGCAAGGGTGATTGTAAACCGAGTTTGGCAGCATCATTTTGGCATGGGGATTGTGGGGACTCCCAATGATTTTGGTTATTCGGGATCTCGCCCGACCCACCCTGAACTTCTCGATTGGCTAAGCGTCGAATTCGTGCAGCAGGGATGGTCGATCAAGAAGCTGCAAAAGATGATATTGCTTTCGAATGCTTACCAACAATCTTCGTTCCAAGACGCAAAGAATCATGCGATTGATCCTGATAACAAATTGGTTTGGCGTCAGAATGTCAGGCGCATTGATGCTGAGACTTTGCGTGACAGTTTGCTTGCAATCTCTGGGCTGATGAATCCGCAATATTCAGGGAAACCAATTTGGCCTACGATCCCTGATGAACTTTTAAAAGCCCAGCCTGGAATTCTTGAAGCTATCAAGGGCGAAGATGGTGGCAGAATGCAGGGATGGTATGCAGACCCTGTTGATCAAGCCAATGTGCGCAGTATTTATCTTGTAAGAAAAAGATCTCTGCCCCTTCCATTTTTGGATGTATTTGATTTGCCTGACGGCACCATTTCGTGTGGCAGGAGAGATCAAACCGTGGTTGCTCCTCAGGCCTTGATGTTGTTAAACAGCCCCGAAAGCATTCGTTATGCAGAAGCACTTGCACAAAAAGTTTCCAAAACAAAGCTGGACACCAAGGCCAGTATCGAGGCTGTGTTTGCTATGGTTCTTAACCGTGAGCCAGATGCTGATGAACTTGCTCTTTCACTTGATTTTATCAAGCGACATTTAGAAAAGTATGAATCCAAGGGTGGGATGAAAGATGTATTGGCGCTTAGGGATTTTTGTAGAACCCTTACCAACCTTAATG
>CAJCCR010000453.1 GCA_903960945.1 uncultured Planctomycetaceae bacterium | reverse complement strand
TCTCTGGGTTCCTATAAGTGTTATCAAAGATAGCCAGTCCCGGGATGTTAGTTCTTTTGACATTGCTATACCAATCGATGCTACTGGAAAAGTTGTCTTATTTAGAAACCAAACTATTTATTCAAGAAAAACACGTGAATCTGTTAAAACTAGCATTACAAAATATCTGACTGACAAATTGAATATTCCCGCTGATAAAGCAAAAGATTTCTTCAATATCAATCAAAATGATCAAGGGTTTTTTGGTACTATTTCATACACCAGTCTTGCTCAATCATTAATGGTTGAATATCGAGATGTAGAAATTCTGAGTACTGTTGATTTTAAAACAAAATCTGAATCAGAAGATATGGCTCCTGTAATACAAAAAATCGAAGATATGGCTGAAAAAGAAATTAAAAACAATGACGGAATGTAACCGTTTTTGTTCATTTATTTAATTATTCGGAGTTTTTTAATGAATCAGGATGTATTAGTCAACCATCTGCGAACACTTTATTCCATAGCTCCACCAGTTTGGAAATTATTTCCAAGCAATGATGATTCAAAGGCGCCAAGCCTTGAAATGAAACTCTCTGATGATATGACTCCTGACCAGCATCTTGATACGGCGTTAGAAAAATTAGCGCGGCCATTTCGTTTTGCTGCAGTTGGTGCTTTTAGCACTGGAAAAAGTACTTTATTAAATGCATTGATCCATCATAAAGAATTTTCAGAGAAATTGAAGGAGATGTTAGGGTTTGATTCTTTAGTCGATGGTAAAAAGATCCTGTCTACAGGCCAACAAGTTACAACTGGGAATATTACGGAACTCGAATTTTCAGGAGAAGCATTTAAAGACCTGAATGAAGACCATTTTCAATTTTCGGTAACTTATTTATCGCAGCGTGAAGTTAAAGAACTGGTTAATTATCTTTGTGAGCAATGTTTAGAAAGAGAAGTTGTTCAAAATATTAATATTAAAGGTTCCTATTTAGAATGGGTGCAATCTGTTGTTGGATTATTAAAAAATATTGAAAGTAAATATAATGACCCTAGGATAGATTCAACTTTAAAAAATAATTTAATCCAATTTGCTGAACTTATAAAAACTTTAAATTCAAAAATAGGAAATGACTATGTTCAGCCAATATCCTATTCTAGGATCCTTAAAAAAGGGCGGTTAGGGCTAGATGAGTTTCAAAAACTTCAAACTAGGCCGCAGTTACAAGCTTTAGATCCTTTTACTAGGGTTAATTTTTATACTGGGGAATTTCATCTTATCAAATCCTTGCGATTTAAGTTTCCTCATCCTGATTTTGAAGGTTTTAATTTTTCTATATTTGATTTCCCTGGGTTAGGTTCAGGAAATAGAAGAGATGATTTTATTAGTAGTAAGTTTATACCAGAATCAAATATTATATTAATGCCTTTCTTATCCACGGCCGTTGGGGGAGCTGCTGTTAATCACATCCTTGATGTGTTTAGTAAAACACGAACAAATATGGGGCCTGAGGATTTACTTAAAAGAATTTATTTTATTAATTCTAATTTCCCAGTTGTTTCACCGAAATTAAAAACAGACCAACCGCAATCTAAAGCTGATCAGTTATTATTCTTTAAGAATTTTTTTCAGCCTGTCCAAAATCAAATGCACAGAATTATTGTAACTGAACAAAATGAAGTTAAGCAAAAAGAACTGTATAAGAAGTATCTAAGTCATTTTATTGGTTGCGATGGACTTTTAGGTGGAATTATTCGGGATGGGTATCATGATAACAATGAGGCTAATAGTAATTCAGTTTTAAAAAATCATAGGCAGTGTGAACTTGATGGCAATTTTGATGTGCCTGACAGTTCTGATTTAGCTCATCTAGTGAATGATGCTAGTTTAAATGCAGCTTGTCCGGTGTTACCTAGCATGTTAGGGGATTCAAGTATTGTTGCCTCGATTCAAGAAATCTTTAAATCTTTTAAGGGTGATGGTGGTGTAAAAAATTTAATAAAAGTAATAAAGGATTTACAGAAATCTGGGATTGGAAAATCTATTGTTGAAGGCGATATCGAAAACCATCTTAAAGCTGCAGCTCACCCTTTTTCAGGCCTCAATAATACCCTTAAGATTCAAATTCAAAATCAAGGTGAAAATATAAGCATAACCGATTTGATCGAGAATTTTCAAAAAGGGGCTGAAGTATCTGCTAATTGTGGTAAAATGTTTGATTATTGGACTAAGATCGGATTATCAGATCAGGTCCAAAATAATAACAAGTCGTTTTTAGACGGTCTAGAAAAATTAAAAGGGTTTGAAAAATCTTTCTATAGTGATTTAAAAAATAAAATAAATCAATTAGCTACGGTTCAAGAATTTAATAATTTCAAATCCAAATTGCGTACTGTTCCTTCTTCTGATGAAATTAAAAGTTGGATAATAGGTGGGGGAGTTTTAACAGAAAAGAAGTTTTTTGGTAAAGCAAAATCTGGGGAAGGTTTGATTTCTAGTAATCATTCGTTAGTAATGTATCATTTTTATGTTGAAGTTAGAAAAAAGATTTTTGTTTTTATGGAGGAGAAGCTTCAACCTATTTTCCATAAATCAATTGTTAGTTTTCTTTTAGAAAATTTCAAAACATGGGAACCAGTTTCGTTGGTTTTTTGCAAAATTGATAACCTTTTAACTTCTAATAGGCAAAGTCTTCAAGGTGATGTTGAAGATTTTGTACAAAAAAAAGATGATTCGGAAATTTTTGAGTTTATAAAAGATGTCCGGAAACTTGAAGAGCACCTGTTATTTGAAAAAATCAACTATATTGATCGTTATAACTTAGAACTAAATCATATTGATGTTGTAGAGGGGGTTTTTCCAGCAACAGCTAGGCAGTTATCAATTTTTCTTTCCAGAATTGGGGTTAATGGATTTAAATCAAGTTCTGAACTAGTAGATTTAAATTTTGCTGATGAAAAAACAGCTTTACCAAAGATACTGTGTGGATTAGGTTTTAGTGAAAACCATTTCACTAATAATTTTGCAAAACCAGAAGATGATTACTGGACATGCCAATTGCCTAGATTCATTGGTAAGTTTATAGATAATGAAAATAAAAAAATAATTTGGAATCCAGTTCCTTTTGACCTTCTCGCAGGGGATGTTAACAGCGTTAATCTTATTCCAGAAATTTGTTCATATTTGTGGAATTTATTTGAACCATTTGCTGTAAAATTTATAAAAAGCGAAACAAAAGATTTTAAGAGTTTTATAACTCAGTTTTTAACATCAACGCATGAACTATATAAGGATTCGGATAACCAAAATAAAACTTTTTGGGATTGGATCCAAGAAAACAATGCTGAAATTTGTGATAAAACTGCAGATGAAGCTGTTAAAGCTCAAGTTAGAGATATTCTAAAGACATTGAGCCAGGCCAATATTTTTTCAAATTAGTTCTTTCTCCCGAGGAGATGAGTTATGGGTTTTAATGTTCAATTTACATGTGGGCCATTGATTGATAATGAAAATGTTATCTGGTTACCAATGGAAGGCGAAGTGGTTGATCATAATTCAAATTATGGTCCAGTAACTCTTGTTATTTTTAATAATAATGAACTAGATGCAATTATTAAGGAAATTAAAGTTGAACCCCAAGAATTAATGGGTTATTTTGATTTTAAAAATCTAATTAAAAATAAAACACCTAAAAAACAAACTACTACGTTTAAAAATATAGTCTTAACGAATAATAAGAATCCTAACCTGTCTGGTAAACATCCTAAATTGACGATTGTTTTTGAATATGAGCAGCAGGCAACTCCTTTTTCTTATGAATTAGGCTTTTTAATAAAACCATTTCCAGATTTTCAAGAAATATTGTCAGTTGATTTTGGTAATACAAGCACTGCTATTGTGATATGCAAACCTTCTGTACCAGGCTTCGGTTCTGATTGTTTACAGGCAATAAACCTTGATGACTCCCTAGGTGGAGAAAGCACACAGAGTACTGCAATTGTATTCATGAAAATTCTCAATAATGAATTGACAAAATGGAAAGTTGGCGAAGCTGTAAAATTTGTTTTTGATAGTTATATGTCTTTTTCCAGTGGGGAAAACCCAATTAACGATTCTGAGTATAATAC
>CAJCCR010000452.1 GCA_903960945.1 uncultured Planctomycetaceae bacterium | reverse complement strand
TGCGGTGCTTCCCGTGCCCGAGAAAACCCAAGCCGCACTAGAAAAACTTAAAGCCAATCAAAAGCTTACTGCAGCAGAAATAACTGATTTAGGCATGTGGTATCGCACCAAAGATGCAGATTGGCAAAAGCTGAACAAGGCAGTTGATGATTTCGCTGCGAAAGAGCCCAAACCAAAACTAGTTAAAGCTCTTATTGCAAGCGAGGGCGTTCCCGCAGTCAGGCTTCATACTCAGGGGGCGGATTTTTACGACCCAGTTCATGTTTTAAAACGAGGCGATCTCAATCAGAAAGTTTCGGTTGCCTCCATTGGCTTCCCGCAGGTTCTAATGAAATCAAATGATGCTGAAAAACATTGGATCACCAAAGCCCCCGAAGGCAGCAAAACCTCTTATAGAAGAAAAAGCCTTGCTGAATGGATCACCGATACAGAACAAGGTGCGGGGATGTTGCTTGCGAGAGTTATAGTAAATCGGGTTTGGCATTATCACTTTGGCAGGGGCATTGTTGCGACCCCCAGCGATTTTGGCGTACAGGGTGATAAACCTTCCAACCCAGAGTTGCTCGATTGGCTTGCTGCAGAGTTTATACGCAAGGGCTGGAAACTCAAGGAGCTTCACAAGCTGATAATGACCAGCGCTGCTTACATGCAATCTTCAAGTGTGGATGAACCCAGGCTGTTAAAGGATCGTGAAAACAATCTCGTTTGGCATTTTCAATCCCGCAGGTTGGAAGCTGAAACCATCAGGGACTCCTTATTGGCTGTTTCGGGAACTCTTGATACAACCCCCTTTGGCCCAGGCACTCTTGATCTAAATCACAAGCGCAGAAGTATTTATTTCTTTGTGAAACGCAGCAAGCTGATTCCTATGATGATGCTTTTCGATGCACCCGATTCACTACAAGATCTCGCCATGCGGCCCAATACCACCATCGCGCCCCAAGCCCTGCTGATGATGAACAGCAGTATTGTGCGAGGCTATGCGGATGCACTGGCTATCAAAGTTTTAAAGGATGCGGGCACAGGGGTCGAGGCGCAGGTCAATCGAGCTTATCAACTCGTGTTATCGAGAAATGCAAAGCCCCTCGAATTAAAAGAAGGTGTTGAGTTTCTCAAGGAACAGGAAGGGTTTTATAAGTCGGATAAAAAACCTGAGTCACTCGCCTTGGCCGATTTTTGCCAAGCGTTGTTCAGCCTTAATGAGTTCGTTTTCCTCGATTAATTAGGATTATTTCATGCCATTCAATAACATCCCTCATTTCAATGCGAACCCAAGTTTCGTGCGCAGACGCGATTTTTTAAGCCGTACTGGTCAAGGCATCGGCATGCTTGCGCTCGCCAACCTTCTCCAAGATAACGAAGCAAAAGCCGCGCCTGATCTGTCTCTAAACCCACTCGCACCCAGACAGGGAAACTTCCCATCGAAGGCTAAGTCGGTAATCTGGTTGTTCATGAATGGCGGGCAAAGCCAGGTGGATACTTGGGATTACAAACCCGCACTTGCAAAATACGATGGCCAAGATCTTAAAGGCTTCGACAAGTTAACCGGTTTCTTTTCTGGGGAGGTCGGCCCCTTGATGAAGTCGCCCTTCAAGTTTGAACAAAAAGGCAAGTCAGGATGCTGGGTTCCCGAAATCTTCCCCAACATGGTGGATCATGTGGACGATATGGCGTTCATTCATTCGTGCTTTACCGAGACCAATAATCATTCGCCTGCATTGTTCCAGATCAACACGGGTTTCAGCAGGATGGGTTTTCCCTGCGTTGGTTCATGGGTCACTTACGGCCTGGGTTCGGTGAGCCAGAACCTGCCCGCTTTTGTGGTCATGTACGATACGCTGGGAAGGGGTTTGCCCAAAGGCCATGCATCGAATTGGGGCGCTGGTTTTCTGCCTGGCATTTTCCAAGGCACTGCTTTGAATCCGCAGGGCCAGGCGATTGATAATCTTTCCCGCCTGCCTCACATGAACGAAAAAGAACAGCGCAACCAGCTTGACTTGGTCACTAGGCTGAACAAGCTTCATCAAGAAGAAGCGCCACATGAAGCTGCACTTGCTGCAAGGATTGAAAGTTTTGAATTGGCTTACCGCATGCAAATGTCTGCACCCGAAGCGTTCGACATTGATTTAGAACCCGAGCGCATTCGCAAAATGTATGGGCTAGATAACAAGAAGTGTTCGCATTTTGCAAGGCAGGCACTGGTCGCACGAAGGTTGGTCGAGCGGGGTTCGCGCTTTGTGCAAATCTACTCAGGCGGTATGGAAAACGAACGCAGTTGGGATGGGCACCGAGATATCGAAGGCAACCACAGGCAGTTTGCAGGCGAAACCGACCAACCCATCGGCGCACTGCTTACCGATCTCAAACAACGCGGGCTCCTTGATTCCACCCTTGTAATCTGCTGTGGCGAGTTTGGAAGATTGCCGATCGTTCAGAAAACCAAAGACAAAAACTTCATGGGTCGTGATCATAACCCCCATGCGTTCACCACATGGATGGCGGGCGGTGGCGTCAAGGGTGGCACCCATTATGGTGAAACTGACGAGGTTGGATTTAAAGCTGCGGTCAACAGAGTTAGTATCAACGATTTGCATGCGACCGTCCTGCAACTTTTGGGTATCGACCACACTAAATTAACTTATCGTTATAACGGTAGGGATTTCCGCCTAACCGATGTTGCAGGTAATGTAGTTAAAGAAATCATTGCTTAGTCTTATATTTGCTACGTTAGAAAGCCCAACTGCTCATGTTTAAAAATGTATTACTGGTTGAATGTCAGGATATTCCTGGGCTGGTACACGACATAACTGGGGTGTTGTTCAAACATAAATTGAACATCACAATGAATCAGGAATTTGTAGAGTCAGATCGATTTTTCATGCGTACGGAATTCGAGGGGCCACCAGCAGGAATACCTTTGATCTCAGAACTTGAAACCATTCTGCCCAAGGGCGCAAATATCAGGTTGGGTGAACAACGCCCTAAAGATATTGTGCTCATGGTTTCAAACGAGTCCCATTGCCTAGGCGATATTTTAATCAGACATGAGTTCAAGCAATTGCCCGTCCGGATTCTTGGGGTGATCAGTAATCACACTTCCCTGCAAAACCTTGTCAACAGGTTTGATCTACCCTTTCATTTTGTCTCGCATGATAAGCTTACCCGCGAAGAGCATGAGGCAAAAATCCTCACCTTGATCGATTCGATGGCCCCTGATTATGTGGTGCTTGCTAAGTATATGAGAGTGTTAACTCCTGGATTTGTAAAGCTCTTTGATGGCAAAATGATCAACATCCATCATTCATTTCTACCTGCATTCATCGGGGCAAAACCTTATCAGCAGGCTTTTGATCGTGGTGTTAAAGTGATTGGGGCTACCGCACATTTTGTCACCGAGCAGCTCGATGATGGCCCGATCATTGTGCAGCAAGTAATTAATGTTAACCACACTGCGAACGCACAAACCATGGCGCAATCAGGCAAAGATGTTGAACAGATTGTGTTATCGAAGGCGCTGAAGTTACTTTGCGAAGATCGCATTTTTCTTGCAGGTAATCGCACCATCATCTTTGATTAAAAAAAAGAAGCCCGGATTTCTCCGAGCTTCCTTTTTTTAATTCCAAGAACTACGAATTACTTCTTAGCTGCTGGCATGATTACTGAATCAATCACATGGATTACGCCATTGGTGCATTGGATGTCAGTCTTTACCACTTTAGCTTTGTCTACCATCACGCCTGCATCGCTTGCGGTGATCTTAAAGGAAGCGCCGTTGACGGTCTTTGCAGACTTCAACTTTACAGCATCCTTAGCTTCAACTTTGCCTGATACTACATGGTAGGTCAGAATTCCGGCAAGCTTTGCCTTATTTTCTGGCTTAAGAAGTTCTTCTACAGTGCCTTTAGGCAACTTGGCGAATGCTTCATCAGTTGGAGCAAACACGGTGAAGGGACCCTTACCCTTGAGGGTTTCAATCAAATCTGCAGCCTTAAGAGCTGCTGCCAAGGTTTTGAAACTTCCTGCTTCTACTGCGGTGTCAACGATATCTTTTTCTGCTGGTGCTGCAAAAATATTTGCGGCCATGAATGCAGAAGCTACTACGAATGCGCCTAATCTGAATAAACTCATAACAATACTCCATGAAAGTAAAATCGACAAGCATCACTTATCGAAAGATTGAGGGAAAAACATCAAGAATGCTTCAAAACCAAAATTAGATTTGATAGCGCACTCCTGCTAACTACTTGATATTAATAGGCAACTGTTACCCCACCAACAAAACAGATTCCAATAATTTTTCTAATTATTTTGATTTTGTTGATTATGCTTGGTTATCGCTTTAAAATTATAGGCTTGTCTTCACTTGTTTTTGAAAGATTAAAAAATGAACGCTTCCTTCTTCTATTATCTACTCACATCTTTGCCTTTTCTTTTTGCCCTACCTCAAACAGAGCCCCTAAAGCCCAACATTGTATTCATCATGGCAGACGACTTAGGGTATGGCGATCTGGGTTGCTATGGGCAGACGAAAATCCTTACACCGCGCATTGACTACCTTGCAAAGGATGGGATGCGATTTACCAATTACTATGCGGGTTGCACGGTTTGCGCCCCGAGCAGATGCGTGCTAATGACTGGAAAACATATGGGGCATTGCAGGGTTCGTGGCAATGGGGGTGGGCTTAGCCAATCGCTTAGGGGGGAAGATGTCACGGTTGCGAAATTGCTTCAAAAGAATGGTTATAAAACGGGATTGTTTGGAAAATGGGGCCTGGGCGATGAAGGGATAGCAATCGTTGGCAGCCCTATCAGACAGGGGTTTGATGAATTCTATGGCTACTTAAACCAACATCATGCACACAATTACTGGCCCACTTTTCTGATAAAAGGTGAAGCTAGGGTGCAATTAAATAATGAAGTGAAGCCTATCGGTAAAGATGGGGGTGGGCTTGCAACCAAGAAGGTTGATTACGCCCCAGATTTGATTCTGCAAAACTCTCTTGATTTCATCACCAGAAACAAGAAAGAGCCTTTCTTCCTTTATTTTTCAACTACCTTGCCTCATGCCAACAATGAAGCAACCAAAGAAACCGGAGATGGTTGCGAAGTGCCAGAACTTGGAATTTATAAAGATAAAGAATGGACGAAACAAAATAAAGCACAAGCTGCAATGATCACTTACCTCGATACTCAGGTTGGCAAAATCTTGGATCATTTGAAATCCCAAGGGCTGGAGCAAAATACTCTGGTCTTTTTCACCTCAGACAACGGGCCCCATAAAGAAGGAGGCAATAACCCAGAATTTTTTAACGCATCGGGTGGCCTTAACGGCATCAAACGATCTCTTCACGATGGAGGCATTCGCGTGCCCATGATTGTTCGATGGCCTGGAAAAATCCCAAAAGAAACCATCTCTGCCCATATCTCTTATCATGGCGATATTCTTTCTACTGCTTGCGACCTAGCACAATTAGAAACTCCAAAGGGGCTTGATAGTATCAGCATGAAACCCACGCTGCTGGCCCAAGAAAGGTTACAAAAAAAACATGAATACCTTTATTGGGAGTTTTATGAGGGCAAAGGTGCCCGCGCGATTCGCATGAACAATTGGAAGGGAGTAATGAACCCTTTTAATCAAAACCAGCTGGAAGTTTACGATCTTGATAAAGATGCAGAAGAAAAAACCAACATAGCATCAAAAGTCCCAGAGATAACTGCACAATTACTTAAAGCAATGAAGGAAGCTCACGAAGATTCAAAAGACTGGCCCAATCCGGGTTCCCTCAAAAAATAAAATTTCTTTTCCCGCTTTCTATAGCTCTAAACGACATTCAAAAAAGATTTTCATCCTGCTGGGCTTTTCATTATGAAAAGTCAGGTTAGGATGCCTACACATTCTTTTCTATTTTTAAGGAAATCTTTTCCAGGAGTGCTCGAATAATCTATGCGGATTAGTGGGGGGGGCGGAATTCATTCTTTAAAGGGGGAGTAGCTATGTTTGATCTTGCTGAAATAATGAAGTCGCAATTGTCGCTTTTTTCCAAAGGGAAAATCAAAATCCATGAAAGCGAGATCCTTACCGATTTAGTAGAGCAGATTATCAAAGCCCATGGGCGCGATTCTTGGGTCGAATCGGGCTTTCCTGGTTTGAAGCAGCTTTCAGTTGAAGATGCGCTTAAGTACCTCTCGGGAGAAAGCTTCAAGTTAAACGATAAGTTCCTTAAGGCGGATGATGTTGAAATAGGCATGTTTGTCATCATGCACCATAGTAAATTCCCCAGACAGCACCTTTGGGGCCAGTCGTACAGAATTGCTGGTATTGAGTTCCCCTATGTTTTGCTGGAACCTGCGGTGAAATCTCTAAATGATCAAGAAATGCTGGTTACGGAGTTTAACAAGGTGGCTTTGAGAAAATGCTCTGAAGCGTACTTCCAAGCCCAAAGAAATGGCAATAGGTCTGATAAAGCTGAGAAAAAGGGATATATTTCTGATGATTTACCCCTGCCTTTCTAGCAATTTCAGAGAATTCCTATTTTTGTGGAAATAATTTCAGTCGAGCTACGAATAAATACTATAAGTCCCGTTTCATCTTCAAGGAGGTTTTCATGGCTATTCATTATGCAAGCGCGATTCACCCAAACGCAGCTCAAAATATGAAGTCATTGATTGCCTCTAGATATAGAGTCTTTGCAAGTCTTAAACGCAAACCCATGTTTGCCTATGTTCATTCCAGTTAAAGTTTCTAACTGCTAGCAATCCAATAATCTTGTGGTTCAAACTTGGTTTTTTAACAAAACCGATAGAGTTTGTTTCACTTCGTATGTGTTCCTAAATACCGGGTTTTTAAAAGTGCTTAAGGGCCTATTAATTGGCACACGAGGGAGCGTACCCCCTCGCCTTCATAACTTTTCCCCAAATAGGAAACCGCAATACAGTCATGGTAATACACACGAGGGTTTATTAATCCCTCACCTTAAATTTAACAGCCAATTTGTTCTTTCTTGACCCCGGAGGATTCAAAATGAATGTGCCCCCTTCCAACAATTCTGATAAATACCCTCTTAATGTTCTTACCCTTAAGATGTATGCGCATCTTGATAAACAGGATAATGAGTTGGCGCGGAAAACTCTTGATGACATCATTTGCCTGCTTACTCCACCCGCGAAAGGCTATATCTACAACCAAATTCACAAACCTTATCTGTTGGAATTTGAGGGCGAGATTTTAAATGATTTATGGTTGGCGCTTTGGCAGAACGCGAACCGGCCCTCAATGCGTTGGGATCTTTCTAAAGGCGCAGTCTTCCAAACTTGGGCCATCAGTATTCTTCATAATAAAATCAGGGACCGGTTACGGAAGGAAAAACGACAAAATCGCATGATCTACATGGCTACCATCAAAGATGATACTAAAGGAATGGAACTGACATTGACCGATCCCGAACCGATGGTACTGGACCAACTCATCAGCATGGAAACTACTGAAAGGGTACGGAATGCGATTAAGAAGATGCCCGCAAAATATCGTGAAATATTTAGGCTAAAGCATATCGATCGCATGAAATCACGCGACATTTATCTGCAAACTGGCATTTCAGAAAGTACGGTCTGTAAACGACTTAAGAAAGGAGAAAAGATTCTTCTCGACCTGCTTCAAAACAAGTGGGATTAGCTTTTTTTATTTTTTTCATTTATTTTGAGCCCAAACGGAAATATTCCCGCCCTACCTTCGAATAATACTTGGGTAAGGTACTTAACTGCTCCAACCCCGGCCCCGCCCAAGCCGGGTTTGTTGAGCTTAATAAGTTGCAAGAGCAAGCTAAGTCTAATTCTTGAGAGAAATTAACATGGATTATCAAGAACCTTCAGATCAAGTAACTTCCTACAGGATTTCTGATGCGTTATGCAAAGAAAACTGGACCGTCGAAGAGATTAATTCCTTGATGGAAGATTCCGGTATCTCGCAAAAACTTGATTGGATTGAAGAAAACCTTTGGTATCCCAAACCCATGGATCTTTTCAATTTTATTTTTCAAACCAAGCTAACGCCAGAACTTGAAGATGATATTCATTACCATCTAGAAACTTTGGGATGCGCTCGAACTATCAGACTCATGAAAACCATGGTTCAAGACCCTGGAATTAATCTGCTCAAAAAACTTCCCGCAGCAAGGCTCATGAATATCTTCAGTCATCTTGCTTTTTCAAAAACTTGGATTGTTTCTCTACATCCAACCGAAAAAACAACTCACCAAACTTCAGAAACCCAAACACTTTTGCATAACCCTTCGAATAATTCCCTTCCCATCAAGCAAATGAAGGGCGACTCTTCCAAAAATATTATTCTG
>CAJCCR010000451.1 GCA_903960945.1 uncultured Planctomycetaceae bacterium | reverse complement strand
TATGCTTCATTTCTATTCCTTACTTATTAACTTTTGGGATTACTCTCTCTGTTCTCTATCCTTTATTTTAATTCTGCACGCAGGGAAAAATCTTGGAGTATGAGACCCCAAATTGCTTCGGCAATTTATAGTCGATCTTCTAAACTTAATCGATCTAAACCTAATTAATTCGATCAAACATCTGAATGGAACTAGTACTTTTTATTCAACCAGCATGATGCATGAAGGACTTGGCATCGCAACAGGTTCACCAGTGGGCTTGATTTTTCCTGTTTTCGGATCAATGCGAAAGACTGCAACATTTTTCCCGGGCATATTCGCACACAACAACCATCCACTATTAGATGTGATTGCAAGATTTTGCGGTCCCTTGCCCAAACTAGGTTCAATACTTATAAGAGTCAACTTGCCATCAGCGCCAATGGAATAACAGGCGATGCTATCGTGACCACGATTGGTGCCATAAAGGTATTTACCATCGGGCGTGATTTTTAAATCAGCACAATAACTGGTGCCCTTAAAATCATTGGGAAGGGTAGAGATGGTCTGCTCTTCCTTCAACGAACCTTTTTCAGAATCATAACTAAACAGTGTGACAGAATTCAAAAGCTCGTTGATCACATAAACCTTTTTGCCGTTGGGATGAAAAGTAAGATGCCTTGGCCCCGCACCAGCAGGCGCCTTAGCGAAGGCGGGATCATTAGGAGTTATTTTCCCCTGTTTGGAATCAAGCTTATAACAAAGAATCTGATCTAAACCCAAGTCTGCAGCAAATGCATATTTGTTATCGGGGCTAACTACGATGCAATGTGCATGGGGTTCTTTTTGCCTAGCAGGATTAACACTAGAACCAACATGTTGCACAAAAGATGCAGGTTCACCGAGTGAGCCATCTTCTTTAACCGGAAGCGAAGCAACGCTGCCTGTGGAGTAATTTGCAACCACGACAATTTTGCCCGAGTTATCAACATGAAGATAACAAGCAGCAGAACCCTTTGCAGATTGCTTGTTGAGCAGTTCCAATTTGCCATCATTGCCTAGGAGTTTAAAAGCTGCGATTTCCTCTGCATCCTTGCTCCCAAATTTCAGCGCATGAATCGAGTAAAGAAACTTCTTGTCAGGAGATAGTGCAAGGAAGAATGGGTTTTGCACAGAGGCCGTTCGTTGCAGTGGTTTCAATGCGCCGGTCGCCAGATCAAAATTAAAGGAATGAATTGCGCCCTGATCACCACCTGCAAAGGCTGAGATAAAAATCATGGGATCCTTTGCATTAGCAAACTGGGTTGAAAAAAGAACCAAACCAACTGCAAGTTGAAGAAATCTAGGCATGTTGATCTCCGGGGTGTGTCAAGGAATCATGAATTGATTGTCAACCAAGCTAATTCAAGGATCAATGTTTTTTTCGGTATTACGCAAGTACACCGGGTATGGTTTTCCAACTTGCAGCAACAGCAATCAGCAACATACTACAATAATAGAGATCATCCCGGGCAAGGATTAACATTGCACAGGTGGTAAGACCAAAGTTTCCCAAATGTGACATATCATAAGAAGCAAATAACCAGGCGTCAAAAAAAACTATCTGAATCATGAATTGACTCATTCGATTACAAAGCCAGGCTTTTACTTCTTCTTATTGCCTTTTTTCGTGGACTCTTCTTTGTCCCAAATCCATGGAAGAACCTTAGCTTTATAAGCCCAATCATTCCATTGTTTTGACATTGCTTTAACGACTTCAGGATTTTCGCTCGCAAGATTATTCGCTTCCGCACGATCAGTTTTAAGATCATACAATTCCCAAGCACCCTTGCTACCCTTCGCAACTAATTTCTTATCGCCCACCCTAATCGCCCGATTACCTTCATGCTCCCAATAAATCGCGTCCCTCTCGATTGTTTTATTATCAAAAGCGGGCTTCAAACTTTTCCCTGCAAGAGGCACCGTGGCTTCACCTTGATGCTTTTCTTGCAAAGTTACACCCGCAAGGTCTGCACAAGTGGCTGCGATATCCACCAAATGCCCAGGATGATTTCTAATTTCACCTTTTAAGGTAATCCCCTTGGGCCAACTAGCAATCAAAGGAGTTGAAATGCCGCCCTCATGAACCCAATGCTTATATTCTCTGAAAGGAGTGTTGGAAACATTGGCCCAACCTTCGCCATAAGCTACAAAAGTATCAGGGCCACCAGGCATGATCTTTTTGCCCATAAGAACAGGAAAACCATCACGGGTTGATTTGGGAATCATACCTGGCAATCGATAATCCAAAGGAACAGGAGGCAACTTGGGCGCGTTCGCCCGGGCTTCCTCGGGGTGATCCTTGTTCCCAGTCCTACCTGTGGTTTCTGCGCAAGCGCCATTATCCTGCATGTAAAAAATCATGGTGTTATCTTGAAGCCCGTTGGCTTCGAGTGATTTTACAATCTTTCCAATCCCCTGATCCATGCGATCAACCATGGCTGCGTAAACTTCCATGCACCTGATTTCCCACTCCTTGTTTTCCACCTTAGACCAATCTCCCACGGTTGGAGTTAGCTTAGAATCTGGAGCAATCACCCCCAGCGCTTTCGACTTTTCAAATCGAGCCTTACGGATGGGATCATAGCCCTTGTCATAAACGCCCTTATATTTGGCGACATCCTCATCCAAGGCATGCATGGGCCAATGCGCAGCAGTGTAAGCCACATACATGAAGAAGGGTTTTTCGGCCTGATCGCGTTTATGATCATTGACAAATTTAACTGCGTTATCACTGATTGCATCGGTGTAATAAAACTTAGCGGGCTTGTATTCAGGGTCTGCATAAGCCGAGATGGGAGTGTTATCGCGTGTCAGGGTGTAGGGGTCATAGAAACTTCCACCACCTTGAAGGGTGCCATAATACCTGTGAAATCCGCGCTGCATGGGCCAGTTGTGTTTAGAGGCGTTCTCGGTTGTATGTCGGGTAACATGCCATTTGCCCACCGCATAATTTTTGTAACCTGCAGGTGCAAGTATCTCAGCAATGGTAGGGGTGTTCTTGTTCAAATCACCTTTATAGCCTGCAAGCGGGGTTTCATAAACCATATGACCAACGCCGGCCTGATGGGGATATAAGCCGGTGAGTAGACTTGCACGAGTAGGGCAGCAACGCGCGGTATTATAAAACTGATTGAAGCGCAAGCCATTGGCTGCAAGCTTATCGAGGTTTGGCGTTTTGATCACTCCGCCAAAGCATCCCAAATCCGAAAACCCCATGTCATCGGAAAGGATCACGATGATATTGGGTTTCGTGGTCTGGGCCTCTAGGTTGAAACCAAAGAGGAGCAGAGAAACAACTGTGAGAATTCTTCGCATTTTAGTTTTCCTTATTCTTCTTGTTATTCTTTTTGGGGTTATCTTTCCCGTTAATTAAGTCGAGTTCCTTGGGCCTTGCATTTGTAAATTGATCAAGTGCCCCTTGAAGCAGTTTCGCATCCATCGCAGCTTTACCCGTTAAAGATGACACAGTTTTCGCATTCTTCTGTGCGGGATCATTTTTAATATCGTAGAAGTCACCAGTTCGATAAAGCTTGGAATCATGGTTAAAAGCAAACTCTTGAACTTTCATATCATTGCCCTGCCTAGGCGAATACCATGAATAAACCCAATCACGCGACTTCGCTTCTTTCCCAAAAGCGTGAGGCAGAAAACTAAGGCCATCCAACTTCTTATCGGAACTAGTAACTCCTGCAGCATCTAAAAGCGTAGGAACAAAATCCGTGCTATCCACAAGATTCGAAAGGACTTTGCCTGCAATTACTTTCCCGGGAAAATTAACAATCAACGGAACATGCATCCCAGCAGCCGTGGTCGTTCCCTTACCACCAATCACAAGTTTATCGCCCATCATGGATTTTGTACCTTTTCCGGTGCCGTTATCGCCCACGAAAATGATAAGTGTGTTGTCACGAATGCCCTGAGCATCCAACTGCGCAACAAGTTTCCCAACCAATTTATCCATGTAAACAACCATGTCGCCAAAGTGATTGGGCTTATCATTAACAGCCTCGCCCTTGGCCTTGGGATCCCAATCCTTGCTATCAGGGGTTGGTTGATAAGGGGAATGCGTGAGCATCATGGGATAGTAAAGAAAGAAGGGCGATGCTTTACTGCGCTTGATGAAATCAATCGCATAATCATTAACCAGATCGGGGCCGTATTCACCATTGGAGTAATTTTTTTCTACCCCGTTGATCTCTAATCCAGGATTAGCGTAACGGGGAGGGCGCCTGATGTGCTGCCAAAGGCAGTACTCATCAAACCCGAATTTTTTAGGCAGTTCAAGATCATGGCCAAGCTGCCATTTGCCTGTTATGCAAGTGGCATAACCCGCAGACTTCAAATGGTTGGCAAAGGTGACAGCCTTGGGATTCATGTTACCAAAATTGATGTAGTTGCGAATATTGTAAAGCCCCGTCATCAACTGCACCCTTGTGGGCGTACATAAAGGCTGCACATAACAATGGGTGAAGCGCGCGCCCGTTGCAGCCAACTTATCAAGATTTGGGGTCTTATAACTGGTGCCCCCATTGGCCCCGATGGTTTCGTACCCAAGGTCATCCGCCATGATTAATATCAAGTTAGGCTTGGCTTCCGCACCTAAAAGGTTCGCAGGAGAGTAACTAGCAATAAGCCCAAGCAAAATGAATATCTTAATACATTGCATTTGGTGCTATTCCTTCTTCTTAGCTTTCGCTTTAGTGGGCTTTTCCAAACCCTTGGGCGCTTCGATATTGTTGGACGCTCTCAAATGCTCGATCATGCGCTGTTCGTATTCCGCCATCGGCCTGCCAGTAACTACCATCGAGTTTATCAATTGCACATAAGGCTTGATGTCTGCTTTAGATAAATCGAGCACATTCAAAACAAACAAAACCGAAGGCACTCGATTTTTTAATTGCTCAACAAGAACGCTGTTTGCCTTTTCAACCTGACCTGATTGCAACAGTGTCCATGCCGCCAATGCTACCACTTCACCACAACTATCCTTCAACATCGGCTCCAAAGCTTTTAGCGTTTCGTCATCTGCTTTACCCAGCATGAACAGCCCCACTGTGCCCCAGTAACGCAATCCAGAATCCTTGCTCTTCAACAACTCCAACAGCTTTGGTTTGTTGATACTATTTTTAGCAAGAGCCAGATCTGCTGCATCAAGGTAGGCGGGCAGATCGTAAAGCTTTTCATTCTGCGCCATCTGATAGATGGTGGTTTTGTTTTGGGCTGCCCGTTCATTGCGTTCGAATTCTGGTAATAAACCTGCATCATGAATGGCTAACTGCCATTCTTTGAGTTTACCCCGCATGGTTAACAGTGTTTCACGATGTTCAGGTTTATCCGCAAGATTAACGACATTATCAGGATCAGTTTGCATGTCGTAAAGTTCTTCAACAGGCTTGGTGTTAAAGAACCTTCCAGTGATTTCATTAGTGCGTTTGTTTTTGTACGCATCTTCCCAAACTTTGGTTGCTTCCATTTTCCAGAGGTAATCAACATGCTGCCCCCATGGCACATAGGGCATGAAATTTTTGATGTACAAGAATTGCTTATTACGAACCGCGCGCTGATTATCGAAGCGCTCATCCATTCGTTCACGGAAGCTGAAAACATACTCGGGTTCCTGCTGCGCTTTGGTACCCAGAAAAATCTTACCCTGCATCGCTAGTGGGATCTCTGCATTCGCAAGGCTCAACCAAGTTTTAGGCATATCCACAAAGCTCACCAGCCTATCAACCGTATCACCAGGCGACTTACCAGGCCATAAATGCTTGTACTTTTCAGGCATCCGCACAATAAGCGGGCAGTGCAAACCACTGTTGTAAAGAAATCGTTTACTGCGAGGCATCACACCACCATGATCGGAATTAAATATCACGATGGTATCATTCGCTAGCCCTGCTTTATCTAATGTTGCAAGCGCCTTGCCTACTTCGGTATCCATGTTTTCAACTGCATCGTGATACTTTGCATAAGTCATGCGAATCCCTTTTTCATCGGGATGATATTTTCTTAAGATGATATCGTTGGGTGAATGGCGGGTATTAGTCACTGCGCCATGTGCGCTACTTTCATGAGACTGGGTAAAATTGAGGATTTGAAAAAAGGGCTGGCCCGGCTTGCGCAGTTCCCAACCGTTGGCCTTGTTGCTATCCCAACAATTACCATCAAGCCTGCCACCAATATTGAAATCAGTCTTGGTATGGTTAGCGCAAAAGTATCCCGCACTTCGAAGGTAATCTGGATAGTACTTGATCAAATCATGAGGCAGCATATTTCTACTGCGCATAGGAAGTGTACCCGTGGATGCAGAGTACATACCCGTGATCCAAGTACTGCGGGACGGTGCACAAACCGGCACACAAGCGTAGGCGTTTTTGTAGCGAAAACCTTGCTTGGCAAGCGCATCAACATTAGGCGTCTTGGCATATTTGTTGCCATAGCATCCAAACCAATCAATGCTGGAATCTTCGCAAACAATCCAAAGAATATTAGGTTGCTCCGCAGCTTGGGCAGAGGCTGTGATTAAAAAACAGCAAACAAGTAAGACTTTGATCCAATTCATGCCGTCTCCAAGTAATGCAAACTTAGAAAGTTAAACACCATGCTCAGAAGCTAGTTCCGAGATAAATCATGCGTTATCAGCAGAATAAATGCCAAAGAAAAGGTGGTTAATTCAAACAAGCCTAGGGCACGGGGTTGATCTTCACTCTGATAAAAGTGGGCCAGTAAAGCCTTGCATCATTGATCACGCCCGCAAGTGATTTTGCATTTGCAGCATAACTAATGATTATCTCATCTTCTTTAGAAAGCCAAGGTTGCACCTTTCCCGAATAACAAAAAATCTCGTTACTCCAACTCTTTTCCTCACAGGTATGCAGTTTAATTTTTTCAGACCACGGGCCCCATGGATTCAAACTGGTTCTGCCAACAATGTCAGGCGACAAAAAAGCATCATGATACACCAACAAAAACTTCTTCAACGCAGGTACATAATTAACCGAGTACTCAGAGGCAACACCCTCCATCAAGGGCTTCGCATCATCTAAATTCTTAGACCACCCAGAACCATCATAGAACTCCCAATCTGCAAACTTTGCAACCTGATTGTTCGAACACCGGGCCAAAAGCATCTTCTTATAAAACCCACCCTTGTTTTCTTCGTAGCCATAGATGTAAGTAAAATCCTTGACCACACAAATCGCAGAGCCAAACAAGACTTTTCTTTTTTCACCAATACTTACATGAGGAACTTTATTCTGCTTAATATGCCAAGAATTCGGGGGATCATTAGGGTTATCAATTTCAGCAAGCACAACTCCTGCGTTTTTAAAAGCAAACCCAGATGGCCCATCTGCTTTTTCCATAAGAAACAAAAACAGCACTAATTTTTCGCCCTGCATGATACCAGCAAAAGGCCAGAACCAACCTTTACCATCCTTGGGAACTAACAAAGCGCTAGGCTTACCATCCACGGCTTTTCCCCAGTGATATTGCACATTGGATTTGCCATCTTTGAATATTTGGACGCCTACAGAGTTGTTAATAAGCGCAGGATTCTTGCGCTTGTTGTTTTCCACATCGCCAAGCCAGGTGTCACTATAAAACCAAAGTGCTTTTTCATCAGAGATTTTAACCGAGTAATTACCATCCGCCCCTATCCAGCCTTTGGAAGATTTGAAAACATCACTGATATCCTTGGCAGGTTCAACTTTCGCAAAAGGAAAGTTTGTTTTCAAACCATCCTGACCAGATATCATCATGATCATCCAAAAACAAATCGTAGCCATGGATACCTTCATTAAAATTTAAATGTTTGGAGCAGCGTTTTCGCTATTAGACCATCCTAAGCTTTAGTAAACTAATAAGGGTAATGAAAACCGAAAATCAAATATTAAGGAATCAGTCGCATGGCAAAAGTATTGATGCCCATAGGTGATGGCACCGAAGTCCTAGACACCTACTATCCAATCTTTCGTTTGGCGGAAGATGATTTTGACGTAGTTGTAAGTGGGCCTGAAGCGCGGATTTATCATGGTGTTATGCATGAAATCCCACCTGATGCAAGTATTCCATGGGATATCACACGTGAGCAACCCGCTTATCATGTGAAAGCAACGATGGCTTTTCGCGATGTAAAAGTGGATGAGTATGCGGGGTTGTTTCTTTCGGGGGGCAGGGCGCCTGAGTATCTGCGCTACGATGAAGATTTGATTCGCATTACCAAACATTTTTTCGAAAAGAATAAGCCTGTTGCGATTGTATGCCATGGTGTGGAAATCGCAGCCGCTGCTGGTTGTTTGAAAAACCGCAAGTGCACTTCTGTTGCTAAATGCGCCTTGGATATAACCTCGTTTGGCGGGGTATATGTAAACGATCGCTGCGTGATCGATGGCAATTTAATTTCCGGCAGAACCTGGCATGATAACCCTTACTTCATGCGGCCTTTTGTTGAAATGCTAAAAAAAGCACGAGGTTCATAATGAGTGAGCTGAATCGTAGAGAAGTTTTGGGAAGCATGGCTGCAAGCATGATGTTGGGCAATGCCATTGCGATTGAACCCAAGGCAAAAAAAATCACTCTGGGATTCAGCAACTACGGGATGAAAAACCTTGCTTACAAAGAAGCTATTCCTTATGTGGGCAAGGTCGGATTTGATTCTCTAGAGTTATGTTTGCTGCCCGGTTGGTCTACCGATCCTAAAAAACTAAGCGCTGCAGATCGCAAAGAAATCGGCACCTTAATTTCAGATTCAAAACTAAAGCTTACAGCGCTGATGGAAAATCTTGGCCCATCGCCCATGCAAGAAGTTAGCAAGGATTTGCAAGAAAGATTAGAGCAAGCGTTTATTCTTGCCAATGAGCTTGGAGGTAAACAACCCCCTGTGGTGCAAACGGTTTTGGGCGGGGGCGTTTGGGAAAAAGTCCAGACTTTATATGTAGATACTTTAGGCAAATGGAACGAACTCGCTGCAAAAGCCAAAGTTATTCTTGCAATTAAGCCTCATCGTGCTGGAGCAATGAACCTACCGAGCCAAGCAATTTGGCTTATCGAGCAATTGAAGAATTCGCCTTGGCTAAAGATGGTATACGACCCCAGCCATCTTATGTTTCGCGATCTGGATCTTGTGAAGATGCTGAAAGATTCATTACCTCATGTTGCGCATGTAGCAATCAAAGATGCAGCAAAAAGAGATGGAAAAATAGTGTTCGATCTTGCGGGCTCTACGAATTCGATTGATTATGCTTCCTTGATTAAAGTTTTGAAAGAAGGTAATTATCAGGGCGATGTCAATTGCGAAGTCAGTTCGATGGTTTCAGAAAAGCCTGGTTATGACCCTTTGAAAAGCGCCCAAACCTGCCAAATGAATATGAGAAAATATTTCGAGTAGTACGAAAATTATTCAATACTCAGACTTCTTTAAGTTATGATCTAGCACTACCCACCTAAAGCCTTTCCTTTTCTTAAAAGAGGTTTAGTCATGAAATTCACACAAGTAACAAAAGACATTTACCTCTTCCCTGATATTTGCAATGTCTACGTAATCAAATCGGGTGAACTGGGATTACTGATCGATTTAGGTACAGGGGAAGTGCTTGATCATCTGAAAGAAATCGGAATCAACAAAATCGAATGGGTGCTATTCACCCATCATCACCGGGAACAAACGCAAGGGTACCCAAGATTAAAAAACACTGGTGCAAAGGTTGCGGTTCCCGAAGTGGAGAAAGCTCTTTTTGAAACCCCACTAAATTTTAGAAAGATGGCGCCCGCGCTTTCAGATGCATTCACAGTACATGGCGCAAGCTATGTAAGGCCCGGAATTACACCCATCAAGGTTGATAAAACATTTGCAAAAATGGATGATTTCACTTGGCAGGGAATTGAGCTTTGGTGCGTTGAAACAGCAGGAAACAGCCCTGGTTCGCTTTCTTACATTACCAAAAAAGAAGGCGAATGGATTGCCTTTACAGGCGATTTGATGCTTCAAGGATCGAAGCTTCACACTTGGTTCGATACGGAATGGGATTATGGTTTCAGCAAGGGAATTTATGCTCTCTATAATTCCTTGGGGCAACTTGAGGGTTACCCATTAAAAAAAATGCTACCTTCGCATGGCCCGATCATCGAAAATCCGCTGCCCCAATTACAAGCACTGCGAAACACACTTCGAGAATTCAACAAGCTTTATCTGCGCGGGTGGGAAGTGTCTACCTTTGCGGGGGCAGACCAAGATCGAGTTTCCCAACCAACTACTGTGCCTCATGTTTGGCAAGTGACCAAACATTTGTTTAAGTTTCGTGGCCCAGAATTCTGGCCCAACTTCCACATGATTCTTGCAGATAACGGCCACGCCTTAGTTGTTGATTGTGGGTTGTTCAAAAAAGAATTCTTGGATAAATCAATCGCACTAATGAAGGAAAGACTAGGGCTAAAACAAATTGATGTTGTGCTGGTAACCCATATGCATGGCGATCATTGCTTGGAAGCGCCGCATCTGCGAGATATACACGGTGCTAAGATTTGGACGATGACTCGTGTGGTTGCACCGGTATCGCGACCGCTGCATTTCGATTACTGTGCTCAGGTAAACACCTATGGCAAGGGGATCGACTCCATCGCATTTGATAAAGTTTTCCAAGAGGGCGACACTTTTACTTGGGAAGGATTCAAACTTACCGTGGACTGGATGCCCGGCCAGACCGAATTCGCCCTTTGCCTACATGGCATCATCGATGGCAAGAAAGTAGCATTCACGGGAGACAACATTTTCGGAAGCTCCTCTGATCCAAGCCAAAATGGGCACGAGGCGGTAGTTGCACGAAACAGTTGTATCCTTGAAGAAGGCTATATTTATGCAGCAAAGTATCTAAAGAAATTACAGCCTGATCTTTTACTAGGTGGGCATTCGTGGGCGATAGCAGAGCCTGCAAAGTTGATTGATCGTTATCTTGCCGATGCACTTAAGCTAAAGGAGTACTTTGAAAAGTTAAGCTTCGAAAAAGATTATCGCTGGATGTATGACCCGTATTGGGTGCACATGGAACCCTACCGTGTGGTACTTGGGAAAAACAACGCTGCTGAAGCTAGGCTTGTGATGCGAAATTTTGAATCAGCACCCATTTCAATGAAAGTTGAAATTATATTACCCGAGGGATTCAAGGCAGAGCCAGCAATCATCAGCACCATGGTGGCAGGTGAATCAACAACATCCATACCCATTCAAATATCCTGCACCAAAGAAACCGTAAAAGGTTTGCACCTTGCAGCACTTGATATTACAAGCAAGGGGAAAAGGGCGGGGCAGTTGTTTGATTTCATCTTGTGGGTGGGATGATTTATTTTTTCCGAAGATCGTAACAAGCCATCTCGTTATGATTTCTTACCCAGGCAAAACCACGAGCCAGGCTTGGGTAATTCCAAGTCTTGTCGCCTGATAAAGCTTTGAACTTTCCAAGTTCTTTAAATTCAGCGGGAGTCGCTTCAACCATTACTAAGTCGCCATTTTCCGCTTGAATAATCAGCTTATTGCCCTGCCTAAGCAACTGCCCTTGGCCATAACGGCCGCCCTTCCATTTTCTTTTTCCATCATTGGGATCTAAACAAACAAGCATGCCCTCATCCAATCCATAAATGAAACCCTCAAAAAGAACAGGGCTTGTGAATCTACAGCGGAGGTTAAAGTTGTGCCAAAGTTCTTCTTGTTTGAACTTGTCGCCATCCTTGGAGATTTTTACTAAACCGCAACCAACACCATAACTAGAAGTGATGAAAAGTTTGTCATTTCCAATGGGAATTGGTTGGGCAACATTAATGCCCATGTTGGTAACCCACGGGCGAGCCCAATACTTTGCCCCAGTAAGGGGGTTATAGCCTGCAATTTCAGCGCCATCAAAAATCAAAAGCATTTCGGTGTCAAGGATGGTTGCGACCATGGGCGAGGTATAACCCGCACGGTTATTCCCGACCTGCCAACGAAGCTCTCCAGATTTTTTGTCAAAGGCACGAATAGCACGGTTAAGATCTTTTGCTTCTTGTTCACCCGGGTTAACAATGACCAAATCTTTATAAATCAAGGGCGAGCCACTCATACCCCATTGGATATTCTTATTATCTTCTAAAAGATTTTTCTCCCAGATAGGCTGGCCGGTTTTAGCATTCAAACAAGCAAAATGCCCAGTACCGCCAAGCACATAAATCAAGTCGCCATCAAAGGTGGGGGTAATCATCGGGCCTTCGCCACCCATGGCATCGTAATGCCTAGCAACCCAAGAATGGGTCCAGCGTTCTGTCCCCGTGGCAAAGTCATACGCAACAACCACTTCTCTATCAGCGCGCTGTTCCATGGTAACTGCAAGGTTGCCTGCGATAGAAAATCCGGAGTAACCTGCGCCACAGGGTTGGGGTTTCCAAACTGGTTTCGGAGGGTTGGATTTCCAATCAGAATAAATTTCTGGGCCAGTAACTTGCCCATCTAAATTACGATTGCGGTAATTGGGGTAATCATCTGGGCCAGCAAGGATGGAAATAGCTTCCAGTTCAATTTTTGGAGCATTGGTACGATGCTCTGCAATTTTTTGTTCTCGGGGTTTCTCCCAGCGCCAAATGATTTTTGGTTCGACATCTCCACTAAAATCTAATTCTTTAACTGATCCAAAATATAAAGAAACAATGATTGCAAGGACTTCCAATTTTAAAAGGAAGGAGTTCCTTGAAAAGAAAACCCACCAAGTCGTAGCCATAATTAATGCAACCAAAAAACCTGTCATCATGATGGCGCTTTTAACAAAACGGGGATACTCCTCTGGAAGTACCTTCGTCGTAATAAACGCGATGCCTAGCAGTCCGACTGCGATAATAGGTAGATATAAGCGTCGGTGCGTAAAAACCGATGGAAGTTTCTGATCCACTATCTGATCCATAAAAAGTCCCTTGTAAAATCACCTATTTACGAGAATCAATAAGCAACGAAGGCATAGCAATTAATGCCGGCTCAAATATTAAAGTAACCGGAACAAGCTTCTCGATGGAAGTGGAACTTCCAATTAAATGACCTTCAACCAATAAAGAAGACCAACCAAACATTTCGAGTTGTGGTTTTTTCCAAACAAGCTTTAACCCATCTTTAAGCTCAAGCTCCGCTTTTACCTTATCAAAGCATTTATAGTCAAAATCGAGGCCAAGGACCGCAGCTTGAAGAAATATTTTATCCTGTGTAAGGATAAGTTTTACTGAAAACATAGTTGTAGTGCCCGAAGTATTTTCAACAATGATATTAAGCACAGGCTTTTCCGTAAGCAATGAAGCCAATGCCTCATTCAATTTAATTTTAACTGCATTGGATTTTACCTGAATAGCGTCTTTGCTTAACAATGAAGTTAGAGTTTCAACCGGTTTTGATTCAACTGAAGATGCAAGAAGTGAAATAGGCTGAATGAACAGCCCCAAATCTGAAAGCATAGGATCATTCAAGCATTTAGATTTAGAAATGGGCCAGGTTTTCTGTTCCCCCAACATGGAAAGAATTCTAGTTCGCAACAATTGGGTGATTTGATTATTCAAATCAATGGCAAGCGAATGTAAAACATCTTGTTGCGATTGCGGAAAATTTACTGGAGCCAAATCCTTGCGCCAGTTGGGTAATTCTTTCTCGAATTGCTGAAACATCTTTAATGGCAACTCTGTTTTGAAGAGAAAATCCTGTAGCTGAATATCACCCGGGATGGCTAGGTATGAAAGTGCAGATTTAAGGATGCGGATTTTTTCCCGATTACGATGATCTGCGAGTCTGATTTCGAGAATTTCAGGTATGTTAGTTGCAAGGGCAACAGATGAAGAATCTGGCCAAGTGTCTGTCAGAAAAGTGTCTGCGTTTTCCTGCCAAGATTTCCAGTCGAAGCCCTTGATCTTTTGTTTTTCAGGAAAGGCGGATAAGTGATTAAACGAGGTAGTTCTTTTGTTGAAATCAGCATAAAAAGCGAGTAGTTCTTTATAAAGTTGCTGATTAAGGGTTTCTTTGTTGAGAAGAAAAACGTACGCTTCGGTTGTTTCCCATTTTTTGGGAAAGCGATCCTTCAACTGTGCAATTTTTGATAATGTAGCTTCGATTTCCGCAATCGTAGCCACCTTGGGCGTCGTAGGAATTGTTAAGAGTGATTCAACTCTATCTAGATAGTTTTGAGTTTCGTTCTTTCTCGAAATCAAAAACATGGAAAGGTCCAAAGGTAGGAAATAAAAATCAGAATGGGAACTGAGATTGTTAAAAAGCGCAAGTCGTTCTTTGAGTTTAGGAGTTGGCCCTAAAAGCCTGAGATAAATATCTGAAGGATCATTAAGTTTTAGGTTTTCAACTTGGGTCTCGAGTTCGCCAGCGGGAAGAAAAACCTTCGCACCTTTAAGCCCAAGAAAAAGAAGCACGAACATCAGCACCACCGTTGCCCAACCAAAAAAAGATCCAGTTACAGCTTTTTTCGATTGATACTGCGTTGCTATATTT
>CAJCCR010000450.1 GCA_903960945.1 uncultured Planctomycetaceae bacterium | reverse complement strand
CCGCATGTTAAAATATTTGATGGCAACAATTTCGAATTAATTGACAGTTTCTTTCTGGTCGATCCATCAGATATAGCAGGGGTATTTACGTCTTGATAAAAAAAGCTAAACTTGAATTTCTGCTTAAATAGCAGTGCTATTTCACTTCTTGATTAAGTGATTATTAAATTAATCTCCCTACTGCAGAAATTGACACAAGAAGTCACATCATAAGGCTTTTCATAGAATTTCCATGCGCTCTTGAAGTTACTTTTAATCCAAAATCCCAACTCGAGATGAACTCCTGTTGAGATTTTTATCCGCTTTCGGTTACATTTGTTTAGATAGGGCCATTACAAAGATTAGAGAACTAGTTCCATGCGTATCACGGATTTGCTAAACACCAATAAAGTCACCTTCTCGCTCGAATTCTTCCCACCGAAAACCGAGGAAGGCGAACGCGTACTTTTTGAAGAAACTATCCCTAAGCTAAAATCCCTTAATCCTACGTTTACCTCCGTTACTTATGGGGCAGGTGGCAGCACCCGCAACCAAACCCTTCGTATTGTAAATCGCATCAAAAAAGAATTTGGCATCGAAGCTATGCCACACCTTACCTGCGTGGGTTCAACCCGTGAAATGATTGGCGAGGTTCTTGAAGAAGCCCGAGGCATGGGTGTTGAAAATATCCTCGCACTTAGGGGCGATCCACCTAAAGGTGAAACCCAATTCAAAGCCACAGAGGGAGGATTTTCCCATAGTCTTGATCTCATCGAGTACATCAAAGAAAAAAAGCACTTTGCAATCGGGGCATCAGGCTACCCAGAAGGCCATATCGAATGCTCAGATAAAATTCTCGATTGGGATCGTACTGCAGCCAAGATCAAAGCAGGAGCGCAATTTCTAGTCACGCAACTGTTCTACGATGTGGATGCATTCCTGACTTTTCAGGATTACCTACGAACCAAGCACAAGGTGACTGTCCCCATCATTCCGGGAATTCTTCCCTTCTTAGGTGCAGAGCAGGTGAAAAGATTCACCGCAATGTGTGGCGCAAAGATTCCCTCAGCCATATTGCATAAAATTGATGCTTGCAAAACCGATGAAGAGGTACGCAATGTGGGCGTCGACGTTTGCACCGATATTTGCAGTAAGCTAATCAAGCATGGCACCAAGGCGATTCATATTTACAGCCTTAACCGTGTACCAAGCTCGGAGCAATTGGTTAAAAACCTTGGACTGATTTAACTTGGTAGCATTACTGCTTAGGTTCAGGATGGTCCATTTCTAATATTGAGGGCTAACATGAATTATTTCTCAAAACAAATCTTTTGTTTAGTTCTGACTCTAAACCTTTCATTTATTTGCATTAGCAATGTTGTTGCGCAGCAACCGGAAGATTTAAAGTTGGTGCCCGGTAATGCAGTTGCAGCGGTCCACATGGATCTGGCAAAGCTTTGGCAGTCTGAATCAATGAAGGAAATGCGGGACCTTTTGAAAAAGGCTGGCCCGAAGGCTTTGATCGAATTAGAAAAGCGTTTTATCCCAGACCCAACCACTGTTGAAACAGTTACTGGGTTTGTAATGTTCCCGAAAAATCCCGGGTCTCCTCCGGATTTCGCATTTTTGATTTCACTCAAGAAACCAGTGGAAGAAAAGGCTTTGTTCCTATCTGCAATGCCTGATGGCGAAACGATAAAAAAAGATGGCATCAACATGGTGGTGAAAGATGGAATCGGACTAATTTTGATGAATCAAGGTAAGCTGATTGCAGTGGGCGCCCCATCTCTGTTGCCTACCTTGGGAAAGAATACTGCCCCTGCCAAGGGCGACTTTGCACGATTTTTAAAGGGCAATGCTGCCGGGCTTATTAATGCTGCAATCAACCTTGAGCCCATACCCAAAGAGATTTTTGCTTTTGCTCCACCGCCTTTCAATGCCATGGTCAATGGCATCCAATACATGGAAGCGGGAATTGCTGTTGAAAAAACCATCCGGCTTTCCACCATCATCACCTACGAAAAAGAAGATCAAGCAAAGGCTGCGCTGGAAACCATCAAAGGGTTTGCAAAAATGGGACTTGCCCAGTTAGAGGAACCCCGAAAAGAAGTGGAGAAACGGGTATTTCCCAAAGATCAAGCGGGTGCCAACCCTTTGACCGACCTGCCCGAATTTTTAGCAGCCATGGTTGGCTTGGCGATTCTTAACGAAGCAGAAAACCTCTTGAAGAATCCACCTATCAACCTGGCTGGAACTTCCTTGAAAGCAGATTACACCACGCCCCAGATTTCCTCCAATGCCTTGATTCCCACTACTGCAATCGCAATTGGCATGATGCTGCCTGCAGTTGCCAAGGTAAGAGAAGCTGCCCAGCGAATATCATCCATGAATAACCTCAAGCAAATAGCCTTAGCCATGCTCAATTATGAAGCCACTTATAATGGTTTTCCCGCTGCGGCCATCTGCGACAAGAAAACTGGTAAGCCCTTGCTCAGCTGGCGCGTTTCGATCCTTCCCTTCATCGAAGAAGAGGCACTTTACAAACAATTTAAATTGGATGAGCCTTGGGATAGCGAACACAATTTAAAACTTGCAAAGAACATGCCCAAGGTTTATTTCCACCCCAAAGCGAATAAGCCAGGTGATGATAAAACACATTACCGCCTTTTCTATGGCAAAGGCGTTGCATTCGAACTTGATAAATCTGCCAAATTACAAACCTTTACGGATGGAACCTCCAATACTGTTATGGTGGTGGAAGCTGAAGATCCTGTGGTTTGGACTAATCCCAACGACTTTGCTTTTGATCCAACCAAGGCTTTGCCAAAAATGTTGAGCATCGATGGCAAATTTTCCGCTGCTTATTGCGATGGCCATGTACAAACTTTCAAAATGCCCATCGACCAAGAAATATTAAAGCTGCTGATTCAGAAGAACGATG
>CAJCCR010000449.1 GCA_903960945.1 uncultured Planctomycetaceae bacterium | reverse complement strand
CTGCGAGCCCTTAAAACAGCATCCGAAACCGCAGTTACTGCTTCATCCTGCCCAACGACGCGCTGATGAAGTTCTTCTTGAAGGTGTAACAACTTCTGCAGTTCACCCTCAAGCAATTTCGAGACCGGCACACCAGTCCACCTGCTTACAACGTCTGCAATATCTTCTTCGTCAACTTCTTCCTTGATGAGCTTGCTTTCACCCTGCTTCGAGGCAAAAGCTTCCTCTTCAATCTTAAGCTTTCGTTCCAATTCGTTTAATTTTCCGTACTTGAGTTCCGCAGCTTTGCTAAGATCGTAACTGCGCTCGGCCTGTTCAGCATCGAGTTTGGTTTGATCAATTTGCTGCCTAAGAGAACGAAGTTTCAGAACCGCTTCTTTTTCGATATCCCATTGCCCCTTGAGAGCACCCGACTGCCCTTTCAAATCGGAAAATTCTTTTTCAAGTTTCAAAAGCCTATCTTTGGACGCAGCATCTTTTTCTTTCTTAAGCGCCTCTCTTTCAATCTCTAATTGCATGGTGCGCCTCAATATTTCATCCAACTCAGAAGGCATACTATCAATTTCAGTACGCAGCTTTGCAGCAGCCTCATCAATAAGATCGATCGCTTTATCAGGCAGAAACCGATCAGCAATATAACGATTGGAAAGCACCGCTGCTGCAACCAGAGATGCATCTTTGATTCTTACACCATGATGCAATTCATAGCGCTCTCTTAACCCGCGCAAAATACTGATGGTATCTTCCACGGTGGGTTGATCAACAATTACAGGCTGAAACCTGCGCTCAAGGGCGGCATCTTTTTCGATATTTTGCTTATACTCATTGAGCGTGGTAGCACCAATGCAATGAAGCTCGCCACGAGCCAACATCGGTTTCAAAAGGTTGCCAGCATCCATGGCGCCCTCGGCTTTTCCAGCGCCAACAACCGTATGAAGTTCATCGATAAAAAGAACAATTTCGCCTGCGGATTGCTGAACTTCTTTAAGGACAGCCTTAAGTCGCTCTTCGAATTCACCCCGGAATTTCGCACCTGCAATCAATGCACCCATATCGAGGGAAACAATCATTTTGTTTTTCAAACCTTCTGGAACATCACCCCGAACAATTCGCTGGGCAAGCCCTTCAACGATCGCAGTTTTCCCAACGCCCGGCTCACCTATAAGCACGGGGTTATTTTTAGTTCTGCGGGAAAGAACCTGAATCACCCTGCGAATTTCTTCATCACGGCCTATTACAGGATCGAGCTTGTTGGCAGCAGCCATTTTGGTGAGATCACGGCCATACTTTTCTAGGGATTGATAAGTGGCTTCCGGGTTTTGATTGGTCACGCGTTGGTTTCCTCTTACTTCTTGAAGTGCGGTCATTAATAGATCACGGGTAATTCCAAATTCTTTGAACAGTTTTCCTATCGAAGCTTTATCTTCCAACAACGCCAGAAGAATATGCTCGACGGAAATATAATCGTCCTTAAACTTTTTAGCCTCTTCCTCCGATTGCTTGAGAATCGTGTTCAACCTACCTGCAAGGTAAATATTGCCATCTTGATTGGAACCAGAAACCTTGGGAAGGCGATCGATTTCCTGATCGCAACGCTTGCGCAGGGCATCCGTATTGATGTTCGATTTCCGCAAAATAGATAACGCTAAACCTGGATCCTGAGCCAATAAGCTTGAAAGCAAATGCTCCAAATCGACCTGAGGCTGCCCCTTAGACTGGGCAATCTTGGAAGCCTGCTGTAAGGCTTCCTGTGCTTTTTCAGTGTATCGATCAATGTTCATTACAAGAATCCATTAAGCCTTTAATACATCACACCTACATTATTCGCTAAACAAGATAAGAATGTACACAAATACATCCCTATCCTTCAATATTTTTAAAAATTAACGTAAACCTATACAAAGCAATATCTTACATAAAACACACAGATTAAATTAAAAGCGAATAATCGCCCAGAGAACCTAGGCTATTGTTCGTACGAATATAAGCCCAGCAATCCTAAAAAGTGGGCTTGAACGATTTGAAATAAAGCTTATGCCTGTGATCTGTAACCGGTTTAAGTGAATATCTTGGTATATTTGAACAGGCAAGCATTATGAAACGATCAATCCCTTTAATATTAAATGTTGCTGCGCTATTTTCCATTATTGGATGTGATGCATCGCCCTTCCGAATGTACTCCGCAAGAACAGATGCCCATTTTGAAAAAGCTAAAAATGATATTCACGAAGCTGCAAACTCAACTGCTGAGGCCCTTAGCTCTGCCCGGGTGGATTATGTCAACGAGAGCCAGGCAAAATTAAATGCTTTAGATAAACAATATGTGGCGATCAGAGAGCAAGGGAAAAACGCAACAGGAGAAGCCAAGGCGGAACTTTATAAACAACTGCAGACCTTGCAAGAACGCAGAGATGGCATACGAGAACGCTTGGATGAATATCGTAAGTCTAATGATAAAGCTGCAGAAAACTTGCGCACGGGAATCGAAGCAGCCTTAGTGGATTACCAAAACGCCCTAATAGGCAAATAAAATCATCCTGCTTGATTTAGCATTACTAAATGGTAAGCAAAAATTGCTTACGTCTTTTCCAGCGAAGCTTTTAAATGCATTAATCCTTCTTTGATCGAAACTTTGGGTTCATACCCAAGATCTTTCCTTGCGTTCGAAATATCAAACCAATGCGATGTAGATAACTCCTTGGCAAGAAACCTTGTCATGGGTGGTTCGTTTTGTAATCGCAAAAGACTATAGGTCATTTCAAAAACCCAACCCATGAAGTAAGCAAGCGAAACTGGAACACTTTTATCCACCGCCTTGCCATTGCCCGCACGAATGATTTCATTCACCAAATCCCAAAGCTTCCAAGGTTCGCCATTGGAAATAAAGTACGCCTTACCTGAACATGAGGAGTGAAAAGATAAACGATCTAGCGCCAAAAGATGGGCACTTGCAGCATTGTCAATATAGACAGAATCAACCATAACAATGCGATTGCCAATTTTGCGAAGCCTGCCGGCCTTGGCCCGGGCCAGAATTCTGGGAACAAGATGGTTATCGCCTGGGCCCCATATCAAATGTGGCCTCAATGCCACCGTCGCAAGCGTATCATCATTGGCTTTCAAAACCATTTGCTCTGCAAGGGCTTTGGTTTTTGGGTATGCAGTAAGATAGCTTTCTGGATAGGGAACCGATTCGTCAACGCCCTCCATATCGCCATTATTGAAAACCACACTAGGCGAGCTGGTGTATACCAATTTAGGAATGCCCAAGCTTTTACAAACCTCAATAATGTTTTTAGTACCCACAACATTGGTTTGGTAATAGCTATCGTAATCGCCCCAAATACCAGCTTTTGCAGCAGTATGTATGATTGCATCGCAACCTTGCGCTGCCAGATGAATCGCACCTTTATCGGCCAAGTCACCTTGAAACTGCGCAACACCGATAGCATTCAATTTCGCATATGGGTTACGGGAAATGCTTTGAACTTTATCGCCTCGTGAAACCAACATCGAGCAAATAGCAGAGCCCAGAAAACCGCCACCCCCTGTTACTAACACTTTCATGAAATCCTCCCTGCAGCCCAAACCGCAAGTTCTTCACGCTTTATTTTAGAGTTATGCCTTATGTCTACCGGGAAGGAGGGATGGATCAAAAACTTATTAATGTCTTTAGTTTCAGGATAAAGCAAAGCCCTGCTTGCAAGATTGCGTAATAACTCTTGATCACTAACCATACCCTTTTCTTTTTCGACACAGACTACGGGCAACTGAAATCCTATGGGCCCAACTCCTACAAGTGCGCTTCGAAAAACACCAGGAACTGAATCAAAAATTCCCTCGATAGGGACGGTATGGAAAAGCTTATTAGCAAAGGATACACGCTGGGATTTCCGACCACAAAACCAAAGCCTTCCCTCGGTATCGAAATATCCAAGGTCACCCATTCGATGAAGAGTTTGCCCATCAGCATCAAGAATTTTTGCAAGGTTTGTTTGAACAGGGCGATTGAAATAATGCTTGGTAACAACCGGGCCACGCACTACCATTTCACCAATTTCACCCGGCATAACCCGCAGGGATTCAGACCAGTTTTCAATAGCAGCATCATCGATTTTAATAATACGAACATCGATGCCTTCAACAGGCTTACCCACGCAAACACCTTTCCCTGAGGATGTGAACTGTTGGGTTTCGGAAAGAATAACGGCACTAGAAATGGTTGCAACAGGAAGAGATTCAGTCGCTCCATAGGGAGTATGCAGATGAATTCCAAGATTTAATCGGTTGGCGAGATTGGCAATATCTCGAGCGGGCACCGGGGCCCCCGCAGAAAGAATGCGATTGAGTGTTGAGAAATTAATATCTTTCGGAAGGCTTGCCAATCTACGAAGCAAAGCGGGAGAAGCAAAAAGATTAGTCACCTTAAAATGCCTGATGGCACCAAGAATCTTGTACGGATCCGTTTTAGCAGGCTTGGTGAAATCCATTTCTGGAATAACCGCAGTCATACCCAATGCTGGAGAAAAAAGCCCAAAAAGAGGAAAGGTAGGGAGATCAATTTCACCCGGAGCAATTTGATAAAGGCTTTTAAGAAGTTGAACCTGGGCATGAAATTGCTCATGTTCGTAAACGACGCCTTTGGATACACCCGTACTGCCACTCGTAAATAAAATAGCAGCGGGATCAACAGCGTTGCACACCAAAGGTGTATTTAAAACGGAGCCTTTTCGTAAAACATCCGACCACCGGGTTCCAAATATGGAACTCCCAACAGTGATGGTTTTCCTTATAGAAGTTTTACCCCACCCGAAGAGAATCCTTGCCATTTGAGCAAGCGGAATCCCGATGAATGCATCAGGTTGAACTTCTTTAAGGCAGGAGCCTATCCCCTTTAACCCAAGTCCGGGATCAACAACAACAACCGTTGCGCCAATGATGAAAAGTGAAAAAACAACTTGGAGGAATTCGATGCCTGGCTTGACCATAACCGCAACGCGCATTCCAGGTTGAAATCCCTGATCGAGAAGGCCACGGGCAGCGGCATCGATGGAATTCTGCAATTGGGAGAAGGATAGTTGGGCGGAGATTTTTGGGCCGGAGGAAAGGTGCGCACCATTTTGCACAATAACAGCAACGGCATCAGGAAAATCATGCGCCATTTCCCGGACAAGGTTGGCGATATTAAGGGAGCCCTGCATGGCTCAACCCCCGGGGTGTTTCATGAAGAATTCTTGGATCTTCGCAATGATCGGAGCAGGCGCATCTTCGAGAAGGTAATGCCCAGCATCTTCAAAGACATTATAATCTGCGTTGGGAAAATGTTTTTTCCATTCCGCAAGAAAGTCATCGTTGAAGATAAAGTCGTGTCTGCCCCAGCAAAATATTTTGGGTGTATCATTCAAATTAGAAAGGCCGGATCTGGTGCCTTCGATAATCTCATAAGAAGGATGCTGCGGATTGATGGGGATATCCTGCACAAAGCGGAATATAGCAAGTCGATCCTTCCAGCTTGAATAAGGCGAAAGAAAGCCAGCTCTTACTTTTTTATTAAGACCTTTAATAGCGCAGTATCGTGCAGCACCAAGGCAAAACCCATTAAACCCACGCACCATCAATGATCCAAAAATCTTAGATCTGCAGACCTTAAGAGTCCAAGGCAGGGGCTTGCCTTGCGGAAGGCCAAAACCTGCGGTGTTCAAAAAAACGATACTTTCAATTCGAGATGCATTACGAACGGCCCAAGAGGTTCCGATCATGCCGCCCCAGTCATGCACAACCAAGCTGATTTTTCCAGTCGGGGCAATATGATTGATCAACTTATCAAGATCGTTGAGCCTGCTTTCAAGCGTGTAGCTGTATTGTTCATCGGTGGGCCTATCAGAAAGCCCGCATCCAACATGATCAGGAACAATAACCCGCATGAACTTCGAAAGTGCGGGAATCAAGTTGCGATAAAAAAAGGACCAAGTCGGGTTGCCATGAATCATAAACACAGGCTTACCCGAACCTTCATCGAGGTAATGAAGTTTATGATTGCCGAGGTTTAGATATTTACCCTTGAAAGGATAAAGGGAGGGGTTTTCCCTGATCCAGTTTAAAAGGGTTTGGGGAGGACCTGAAACATCGCCAGGCTTATTACCAACTACCATTCTACGCCCAGCATCAGGCAGTTAAGCCCGCTGCCAATCCCAAGCAAGCCGACCCTGTCTCCTGGGAGCAGGAATTTTCGTTCCTCTGCAATCGCTGCGGTCAAAGGCAGGGAAACTGTACCGATATTTCCAAGGAAAGGAAAAGTAGAATAATCCTTGTGCAAAGATATTCCAAGGGCTTTCAAAACCGAATCACGGTGCGGGGCACCAACCTGATGACAAATAACTTTATCGATTGCATCGGGTGTCCAGCCGATCTTACCAACAAAATTTTTCCAAGTGCGCATGCCAAGATCAACCCCATACTTCAACACTGCAACCGAATCGGTAGTCATAAAATGCCTTGCCGCATGGATAACGCCCTGAATAATTTGTTTGGGTGAAGCGCCATCGGGGATAAAATCTGGAATGGGATCATTCGTCAGGCCCCATCTGCAAAGGCTATGGTGCTCTGCTGCGCTTTGAGCACTAGCAGCAATTAGCTTTCTTCTTTTTTCACTTGAGAAGGAACCATCTGTAACAACAACAGCCACTGCGCCGGAACCGCCGGTAAGCGTAGCAAGGGAATCTTTAAAGGTTTCGATATTTTTTCTTTTGAGCAACTCAGCAATCATGGTGTCGTTGATTTCGCGTGAGGTTTCGCAAGATACAACAACGCCCGCACGAATTTGGCCAAGTTCAATACGGTTGGCAATATCAAGAATGCCATTTAATACACCGAGGCAGGCATTGCTAATATCGTAAACGAGGGCATTACTACCAACGCCCAATTTCGCTGCAACCGAGCAAGCGGTGGCGGGTTCAAATTGTTCTCTGCAAACAGCAGAGTAAATTACAACTTCGAGATCTTGAGCAGTAACATTAGAACGGTCGAGTGCTTTTCTGGCAGCAAGCGTTGCGCCTTCAGCAACGGAAAATCCTGGTTCCCACCAGCGTCGTTCCTGAATACCGGTCCAAGCAAGCAACTGACCTGCATTGAATTTCAATGCTTCATAAACGGGGAGCAATCTGGTTTCGAGTTCCTCGGTGGAAACTACCACCGGTGGAAGTTCGTAACCAATTGCATCGAGATACACCCGGGAATATTTCATAAAAGTTCTATCCTGAATATCGCTGTTACGACTTCCAAGCCTTTAGGCGGAAGTCTTTCATTTCATAGATGATCAAGCCATCTACGGATAGTTTGCCATCCGCAACCAATAAACCAGAGGGGTCATCCCTGTTGGTAATAGTTGCTTCGACTATCACAGTGTTATTATGCGGAATAACCTGCCCGCGGTAAATCCAAATATGTGGTTCTGGGCTTACAATAGGCAAAAAAGTGTCAACTTCGGGCCAGAAGTCTGTTGCAAGGATTTTCATTAATTGAATCATTGCCTCAAGGCCAAGCGAGCCTGGCCAGACTGGATCTTGATAGAAATGTGCTTTAAAAAACCAGTCTTTGGGGTTAACCTGCTTGATTCCTCGGATGTAACCCAGACCGTTTGCACCCCCCTTTTGCTCAAGATATTCCACCCGATCCAACATTCTCAAAAAATCATCAGGAAATGGCGGTTCTGCACTGATCAAGGCATCCAAACGGGCATATTTCTCAACATTCCACAAACTAGCGCCTCGAACTCCAACCTGATTTGCAAGCGCATCCTTCGAAAAGAACCCAAAAGTAGTATCCCCCTTGTAGATACTTTTACCCTTACAAAAAACATCAAACAAATACGATTGCACCACCATCCCCGCAGAGGATGACACGCGTGTAATCTTAACCTTGATAGAAAGTGTCCCAGCATCTGCAAGAACAGGTTCCAGATAAACAGCCTTCCCCCCAAGATTACGGAAGGAAAGATCATCCTTACTAGTAAGCGCAGATCCCAAATAAGCAGCAAGCCAACCACAAGGCTGCAAGGCGATTTCTAGAAGAATGGCAAAAGGCATTGCTGCCTGTCTTTCAGAACGGAAGTACCATTCATCGAGTGGGACATCATACTCTGCAACAATTTCGCCACCTGCAACCATCTTCCAAGGTTCGCAGTTAACCTCCATGATCCGATCGAGGAATTTATAAGGTGGCCCGGGAAGCCTAGCGATTTTTCTTTCAGCATCAAAAACCTTGTATGCATCTCCAAACGCTTCGGAAGGATTGCCTATCGCAAACGCCATAATGCTTGCATTGTCAAAGAGTGGTGTTTTCACTGCACGAGAAACCCCTCCCGACCAAATCGCCTCAACCGATTCTTTGCTCCAACCTGTCATGCGGAGCGACATGGATTTTATCTCAACCACATTTTTACCATCCGCATACATGTATGCATCAACGATGGTGTAGGGTTCTGGGCGGTAGCCTCTTTCCCTGATCAAAACTTCATAGGTAACTTTTTTGGTAGTAGCAGTAACCTGCCCTCTACAGCGAAGTTTACCAGTAACCCCGGGCACTGGCTCGAACGCAACATTCGATTTTTCGCCAACCCATCCCGTACGATAAAGAAAAATTCGCAGGGTATGCAGGCAACATTCATACATGAGAGTGCCGGGCATTACCTGATCATCCACAAAATGACAGGTAAGAAACCAATCATCAGAATGAATATCAGCTTCACCTAAAATACGGCCAAGGCCAGCAGGCCCGCCTTCAGGTTCAAGAAGAGGCACCCGATGCACAAGCCGCATTTTTCCACCGGGCAAAGTAGCAGGATCACGAATAGGCAGATTGGCAAACTGAGCACCAAAGCAAGCCGCCAAATCTCCGCTGCGCAATGCATCTAATTGCTCTTCACTAAAAGATTCTTTAACCATGGGAAGCAAAGGCGGAGTTGAAATCACATCTTCTTTTTTATCTGCGTTTGCTGAAATAACGATACCTTTGCCCGCAGCCAGCGCTTCTTCTGTAAAGAAACCTGCGCAACCTTCGCGCATTGCCATGAAAGGTTCGCCATTGACGGTGGCATCGTACCAAAATCGAAAAAGATAAGTGTCATTATGGCGGAAGAACCGATCAATGCGAATATCGTAATGAATGACTTCGCCCTCAACAGGCAGGGAACGATGGAAAGTAACCTCTGCATCAAGCAAGCGATAAACCGCAAGGCCTTTGGTTTTATGATCGATGCCTAAAAAGCCTGATAGAAATAGATCTGCCTGCCCCGATTCCACAGCAATGCAAGTTGGGATTCTGCCATGATCCAAATACCAAGCACCGGGCAAAACATCGTGCTCGGTAATTATTCTTCCCGAACCCATCGAACAAGGTTCGCCCTCGATTGCCAAGATTCTATCCACAAGCATCAAGGGTTCATCTGGTAATCTAACTCGAGTAGGGTAGGCATCAATTTCGGCATACATCGAGCCCAACACCCCTGCGATATTCCCTCGGGCGTAATGCAAGCAAGCGTTCCGATCAAGAGTTCTAGGCGGTGTTAAAAGCATTTCAAACGATTTATCAGAGCTAGTACTATCAGAAACATCCTCAGAAAAAACATCGAACTGCGTATCGCCCAAGTTCACCGATTGCAGCATCTGATTTTGAAATTCAACCAGGGCGGTCATCTGCCCAAGAGTTGATTGCGAAAGTTTTAAATAAGCAGCATGGGCTTCCATTGCAGATTGGTTCATGTTCACAGCGTGTTCGACGCCATGAAGCTGCAGCGCATTTTCATTTTCCATGAAATGTATTCTTTCTTCCGTAACTTCTTGAGTGCTAATCCGATTCGAACTTACGGGGTTGAATGCAAAACCTGCAGAGCCAGTAATCAAACTCACCTTATTACCCTTTGCATTCACCAAATCAGTGGGAGTAAAAAGGAAGCTGCAATCCAAAGAGACCCTTTCAGAAATCAAGGCCGCGATGGTTTTCAAGAATCCTAGATACTGGCTGCCTCGCATAGTGCTTAGTGATTTAGCAAAATGAGGCCTGCCCTTTAGAATATTCGCGATGATTCTAGTACAAGAAGAGCCAGGGCCCATTTCCAAAAATATGCGTGCGCCATCGTTGTATGCAGTTTCAACAATTTTATTAAAATCCATGGTGCTTAAGGCCAGCCCTGTGATCGCTTCCGAAGCGGCTTCTTTCGTTACCTCGTAAGCAGAGCCAAACGATGCACTATAAACATAGGGCGTTGCCATGAGATTCGTTGGCAGCAAATGAAATCTTCGATAAGCATCAGCAATGGGCCTTGCAGCTTCGCAATGAACCGCTGCAGTTTCAGTGCTTAAAGGAAATAATCTGCAGTTCAATTGTTTGACCAATTTCTTGACTTGAGTCGCATCTCCCCCGATGACACATTCATTGGGGCTGTTAATAATAAGCAAATAAACACGGTCAAAATCGACCAACAATTGCTCGATATCTTCCGGGGATTTTTCCACCAATCCCACAAGCCAATCAGGAACCTTCCCTGGTTCCATTCCCCATGAAAGAGCGATTGCCTGCCTTTTCCCTACAAGATCTTCCTTAAAAAGAGTTGATCCTTCAAGCGCATGCCAAAGCCCATCGCGGTCAGCCCAATAACCCATTGCAACCAATGCGGTTGATTCACCCAGGCTATAACCCAGCACCAAATCTGTTTTTATGTGGGCAAGCCGCATAATCTCTGCGGTGGTACACCCAAATGAAACTTGCGCCATGATTCGTTCATGGGGCAAAGGCTGGCGGAAAGGCCTGCCCTGCCAGTAAAACTCGGGAAGCACTTGCGCCCTTAATTTAAGACTATATTTGTCGTAATTAAGATGGCTCTGTGGCCAGCGAAGCGATAGATCAGCACCCATCGAAGGAAAATCCGCGCCCGACCCTGGGAAAACCATTGCAACTTGCCCTTCGTTTCCAAGTGGGCTGCGACTATAAAAAACCCTGTCAGCAACAGAAGAATCAAGAGGCTCGCCCTTCAAGGTTTTGAATCCAGCCTCAATGATTAATGGCAACTCGATAAGATTGCAAACGACAAAAGCCAATGCCAAAGGCGAATCAGCCAAAGCAAGATTCTTCTCATGCCAAGCTTTTGCCAAAGCAAGCAACGAAGAAAAATTCTTCTCTGACGCAAATTGTTTTAAAAGAAAGAGATTAGCTTCAAGAGTAGAAGCATCTTTTCCGTGAATTGCAAAAAGTGCTTCAGAAAAAGCAGAGGCAACCAGATTTGGAGTTGTTGCGCTATTTTCTGATTCGGGCTCTTCAAGCAAAATATGAAACCAAGTTCCATCGCTGCCCAAAGAATTAACCCCTGCTCTGCGTGGGCCATCTTCCCTGTTTCGAAGCCAAGGAGTGGGGCTGAAGTTTTCTGCTAGAAATCGAGCATCCTCATATCTGATATCAATTTCTGGTTGTTCAAGAGCATTTCCGGGCAACACTTTCTGGCTTAAACAAAGGCAAGCTTTTGCTAATGATTGCAAACCTGTTGCAGCCCCCGACCAACCAAGTTGAAACCTAGCACAATGAAGCACCGCTTGACCAGACACCTGCCTTGGGGAAAAGAAATCGCCAAGAGCTCTGGCCTCTGCAGCGTCATCCTGCTCTAGGCCCGAAGAATTCGATTCAAGGTATTGAATGGTTGCGGGATGAATACCCGAGGAAAGATATGCACTTTCCATCGCTGTCCTACAGGCTTTATCTGATATCCCTTTAGCAATCGGGTCCTTAAAAGTGCCGATGCCCCGGAGTACCGCAAGGATGGTATCACCGGATTTTTCCGCATCTTCAAGTCTTTTTAAAACAAGAACTGCGGAGCCATCAGAAGGAAGAACACCGGTCTTCCCCAGAGCTAAAGCAGGGTTTAAAATCGCATCGGTAAGTTTGCCTTCTTTTGCAAGAGGGACAATCATGCGGGGGTCGAGACAAAAATCCACTGCCCCTACCAAGGCGCTATCGATCTGAAAAGACACCAACGAATCCCATGCAATTTCGAGCGCCCTTAACCCCGAGTTCTCATCCGCAGCAATCGTAAACGCAACACCACCCACTCTGTATTCACGGGCGATTCTGGAAGCTGCGATACTTGCAAGTGCACCCATGGTTCGATCTGCATTCAAGGCAGGGCCAGCAGCATCGGCATATTCAGGATTTCGGTTGTTTGCAAGCCACCACCAACGCAAGTGGTAGTTTGTCGTGTTTAAATCAAGGCCTACCCCGAGAAAAACTCCCATCCTTTGAAAATCAGATTCCTTGAACTTCATGGATTCAAGTGCTTCGCGTGCGGTGTCGAGAGCCAACCCCTGTTGCGGAAGCATCTGTTCAAGTTCCCTAGGCGGAATTCGAAACGCATCCAGTGGCAACTCCACTGCTTTTTTAGGCTTCCCTTTTAGAGTTAAATTATTGGGCAAATCCGCAGCAATAGCTTTCGATGATTGCACATTCCAGGCATTTGCAAGAGGTTCGACTTCAACTTTACCAAACCCTATCGCCCGCTGATAGAAAGGCTCTGTGCTAATATCGCCTGCGTTTCTAGCTGCAACCGAAACAACCGCAAGTGGGCCATGCTCTGCTTGAGGCTCTACAGTTTGAAGTTGCTGACCTATCCATTCTTCGACAAGAACATGAGCGTTGATGCCACCAAATCCAAAACCACTAAGCGCCGCTCTGCGGGGAATATCTGCCTGCCTTCTTTCCCAAGGCTGAACTGTTTTCAAAACCCGGAATGCAGAAGAATCAATTTTGATCGATGAAGAACAAGATTCGAACCCTGAGGTAGGTGGAAGTTGCTGACGATTTAAACCAGCTAAGACCTTTGCAAGCCCGGCACCGCCCGCAGCAGTAAGCACATGCCCAACATTCGACTTTACAGATCCTATAACGCATTGATTAGCTTTATAGGATTCAGATTTCCATAATTCGGCCATGCTAGAAAATTCAACCCCATCGCCAACCGGGGTACCCGCAGCATGACATTCAATTAAATCGATATCCGAAGGCTTGAGGCCCGATTGCTGATATGCTGCACGCATGGCACGCAATTGGCCTTCGCTATTGGGAGCAAGCAACCCACCGCCTATATCATTCGAAAGGCCTATGCCCCTGATCACTCCTAGAATTTCATCTCCAGCTTCAATTGCATCTTGCAAGCGCTTGAGCAAAAATATCCCTGCACCCTCGCCCACCATCAAACCATCACCACGATGATCAAACGGCCTGCAATTACCAGACATAGATAAAGCCCTTAGCTGGCTGAATCCCATGTGGGTATAAAGGCTATCCGCACCAGAAACGCCGCCCGCAAGCACTGCATCCGCTCTGCGATAATAAAGGGCATCCGATGCAAGTTTTAGGGCATAAAAACTGGAAGCACATGCTGCATCCAATGTGAAGCAAGGCCCACCAAGATTAAAAGCCTTGGCAATAAGATTAGCGGGAAGTGCAGCGGGTTGCGATAACCATGATGGCTCAACCCCAAAGCATTCTTCGGGAACGGGCAGCCCTGCAGCTTCTGAAAGAACTTTCCCCAACACTTGTAAGTTGAGTTTGCAGGTGCCCTCGGTAGGCAATGCAATATGCCCTAAAATCACGCCCACACGCTGGCGATCTAGGTTTTCAATTTTCCCTTTTAAAGCTTGATTAGCAGCTTCCAAACCAAACAAACTACCAGCATCGAGCTTTTGAAGCATCTCTTGGGGCAAGGGATATTTTTCGGGATTGCGCTCGGGAATCTGAGCGAAAAAACCTCTGGTAGTATGAACCTTGTCGGCTTGCGCCATCGAATCAGCACGAAGGGTTGCGGGGTCTAAAACCCAACGCCCGGATGGAACCTCGCTCGAAGCATTTTGCCCTGAAGCAACAAGCTGCCAAAGAGATTCAAGATTGGGTGAACCTGCAAAAACGCAACCAGCGCTGACGATGGCAATGGGAGAAAAAAAAGGTTGATCAGGTACACCAGAGCCGTGCTTCGTGTTGTTCATGCAAAACCCGGTCTAGATTGTGGCTGGTTTTCCGAGTCGATTTTTGCGAAAGGCTCTGGCTAGGGATGCATCTAAAACGCCTTCAACGCCTTCTAAACGCATAACCACGCCAAACACCGGATCAATCATATCAACATCTGCAACTGCATGAAGCTCATTGGCTTTGCGAATTTCTAATATAGCTTTAAGCTTTTGGTTGAAGACTGGTTTCCGGAACAATCGAAGGCTCCCAATTCTACAAGGCAATGATCCCATGCTTTGCATCTTGGAAGTCCAAACAATCATCATTTGCAAAACCGCATCCAACCCTAATGGATCAAGAATCCAACGCTGCCTTAAAGGCTGCCTTATCCATTCGGAAGGTTCAGGAGCGCCCTTCACCCAGCATGTGATCCCGCGTTCGCCACAGCTTTCAACATTTTCCAGACAATGCATCATCTTGCCATGAAAAAGAACATCGCGGTAAAGATCATCAATCAAATATTCGACCTTGGGGGCAGTAATGGATCGAAGATTTGCAGGAGAACCAGGCAATGCTTCAACTAAAAGAATGTCTGCCTTTGCGTGCAAAACGTCTTTGCCGTTATTACGAAAACTTCGGGCTTCCACTGGAATAATAAGGCCATTAGCAGTTGCCCGCGGAACCCCAGAAAGATAACGCAATTGCAATGGTTCGGGCTGATCACAAATCACACCATGCAAAATTCTAAAATCATCACAACCATGAAATTGATAACCCGGATTCTCGTGCAAAGCTGCATGGGCAAGCCATTCTAGCATAATTGCCATCGGCAACACAGGCCTGCCATCAATCACATGATGCTCGAGGAAAGGATGCTCTAAAAGATCCAGTCTGCGTTCAAAAGTAAGAAGCGCAGGAACTTCTGATTTTAGTTTTGCAGGAACTTCTTCACGTGGGATAGAAGAACCTTTAGCAAGCACACTAACTTCAACCGAAGAATTATTTGCGAGTAATTCACACGCAAGCAAAGCTGCCCCTTCCTTCAGAGGAATCAGGCCAATGCCTTCCTTGAGGAAAAGTTTCTTCAAGCCCTCGCCTACCATGCCGCCTTCCCATGGGCCCCAGTTAAAGGAAACCACACGGGTGTTTTTCAATAACCGAGAGTACTTCTGCGCCATCTTGTTGAGCACTTCATTCGCCATGGCGTAATCAACCTGCCCGGTTCTGCCAAAGCGGGCGGTGGTGCTGGAAAACAGCGCCAAGAAATTAAGCTTATGAACATCAATACTAGAAAGTATATTTTGTAAACCAGTGACCTTGGTTGCAAAAACGCGCTGGAATTGTTCAGCGGTCTTATCTTCAATCAAGGCATCTGCCAAAACCCCAGCACCATGAATGATGCCATAAACAGGCCCCAACTCAGTCTGAACTTCAGCAAGAATATAGGCAACGGAACCTGCATCGCGAATATCTACCGAGCGATAAAGCACCTTAGAACAACTGGCACTAAGCTTTTCCAAGTTCGTTCTTACTTCGCGATTCGCAAGTATCTGCTTACATTGTTCGCCGATGGCTTTGGGAGAAAGCGATGCGCCAGATCGGGCGACAAGTTCTTTCTTAATTTCCATTTCAGAATTCAAGTTCATGAGCCAATCGGGCTCATTGGTAGGTTCTGGGCTTCTGCCCAAAACTAAAATTGAAGGTGCATGAAGATCAGCAATCGCCTGAGCACATGCTGCGGTAACGCCCCGGGCCCCCCCGGTAACCAACACTAATTTTCCTTCAAGGTTTGATTCAGTCTGGGAAAGTTCGACATCCGTAACATCAAGCTGGATGGTTCTTCTGCCCGAAGAATTGATAGCTACTTCACTAGGCCCATGAAACAAAATTTCGTCTGCGATTTTCTCTGCTGCATCACTGATACCAATGCGTGGATCAACATCGATGGCACGGGAACGGATAAGAGGCCATTCGCGGGCTGCGGTTTTCACCAAACCAAGCAAACCAGCATCCAGAGGATTGCGATCATCTGCAAATGATTCAAAACCCAATGCCCCATCAAGCCTCGTAACAGCAAAAAGTATGGAGCCCGAGGATGAAGATTCTGAGCGCAATGCTTTGCCAACCGATTGCACAGCCATTAAAGATTTCAAAAGAAAATCTTCGTTTGAATGCAAAGGGGAGGAGAGGATGATGAGGCCACCCACTCGATCCCAAGAGGCATTAATCACTTCATTTAAGCCGATTTTTTCAGCTTTGAATCCGCGTTTGATAATAGCATTACAAACTTCGATCGATAATTCCGCATCTGAACCTGTCACGAGTATTTGTTTGTCAATACTGAAGGTCCCGTGGTTGCCAGCCACCTTAGCCAACCTAGGAACCAACCGGTCAAGCCCGGTAGGAATCGAAGGCTGGCTGAATGATTTTTTTGCGGGGGGCGCCTCGTGTGCCGTTTCTTTTTGCTGAACACCTCCACCATCAAGATGATTCAAAACCTCGCGGAGTGTATTTAAAGTCCCTAAGTGTTCGGGCTTTACAATCGGAGCTTCGGGTAACTTTTCCTGAATTGCTGCAAGTATTTCCACCCGCTTGATCGAATCAATTCCCAAATCAGCATCCAACGCCATGTCGAGTTCCAACATTTCCGTTGGGTAGCCAGTCTTTTCAGAAACAACCTGAATCAAAACAGATTCTGCTGAGCTTGTTTTTCTAACCACAGCAGGCGCAACAGCAACAACTGCTGGCGCACTACTTTTAACTTCAACTTTAATGTCCTCAACTTTGGAGCCCACAAGAAATTCTGCAACTTGGCGCAGAGTGTTGAGGGAGCCAAGATGTTCTGGCTTAACGATTGGCGCTTCGGGCAACCTCTCTTGAATTGCTGCCAAGATTTCAACTCTTTTGATGGAATCGATGCCAAGGTCTGCATCCAAAGCCATATCGAGTTCAAGCATTTCGGTAGGATAGCCAGTTTTTTCAGAAACCACCATCATCAAAACCGAAGCGATGGACCCAACTGGAGGAGGGTTTTGGGCAGATAAAACCGAAGTCGCAACAGGTGCAGCAACCACAGGCGCAGCAACCACTGGTTCAGGTGCGGGTTGCGTTCTTACAATCGCGGGGGTAGGCACGGGTTGCGTTCTTACAACCACAGGTGCAACAACCGCAGGTGCAACAACCGCAGGTGCTTTGAAAGGTGTAACAGGTTTTGCAACAGGAGCAGCAACTGCTTCAGCGACAAAGGAAGTTGGAGGCGCAGGGGTGTAGGAAACAACGGGTTGAACTTTTTGTTCGAATTTGAGTTGAGGCATCGCAGTGCTCAAACCCAAAGAAGCCTGCAAAACAATCTGCTGCTGTTGGATAAGAGCATGCAGATTACGCTGTGCAGATTCCTGCCCTTCCAGAAACATCTTGTGAATCTGGGAGGATTGTTCTTGCAATTTTTGCAGCATATCGAGGCTTGCTTTAGTTACATCAAGCACACGACCTATGCCTTCTGAATTTATATTTCTATTTGACATCGGTACGGATTTCACTTCCTGATTTACTTGCGGGGTCATGGTTGGGGTTATAATTTTCGGATTTTCAAGCGGTCTTGACGAACTTAATGGAGATACAACTTTAGTTTCGATCACTTTTTCTGCAACAACTTTCACTGGAGCAACTTTTTCTGCAGCAACTAACACTGGCGCAGCTTTAGGAACAATTGGCGTCTTGGGCTCCACTTTATCAGTTTTGGTGCGAACATAATTGGCCCCTGTCAGCGGCACAGTAAACCCTGGTTTTTCAACCGGTGCATCAACAAAGCCCTTATCCCACTGAGCAAGATCCACCTTAAGGCCCAAGGCACTAAGCTTGCATAATAGTGCAGCGAGATCGTACTCGCCTGCTTTCTTACCTTGGCTAGCATCAAGCGAAATCGCATTATGCTTTTGGCCCTTAAGTATTTCAGATACCAAGCCGGTTAGTCTGCCACCAGGCCCGATTTCAACAAACGTGGTTGCTCCATCGCGGTGCATAGCAGAAATCATTTGGCTGAACTCAACACTTTTCACCAACTGGCCTGCAAGAACTTTATTCGCAGCAACATTTTCCGTTGGGTAAACAGAGGCAGTCGAGTTTGCGTAAACAGGAACTTTGGTTGAATTCCACTGAATGTTCGATTGGATAAACTTAAGGAAGGGCTGCTCAGCATTAGCGACCATCGGGCTGTGGAATGCGCCACCAACCTGAAGCTTCTTCGCTTTAAACCCATTGGTTGCAAGAACTTTTTCAGCCAGATCAATCTGATCTATAGGCCCTGCATAAACAATTTGGTTCAAAGTGTTTCGGTTGGCAGGAACTAAAGAAATGCCATTGGTCTGAAACAAAGCTGCAACATCTTTTTCAGGCGCAAGCACTGCAATCATGCCACCGTTTCCGGTCGAGGCATGGGCCATGCATTTGCCACGCTGAAATGCGAGGTCAAGAAACTGCTCATCCGTGAAAGCCCCAGCACAAGCAAGCGCAGCAAGTTCACCAAAGCTATGCCCGGCTGTTAAATCGGGAGTCAAGCCAAAGCGACTAAGAACCTTCATTGCACCCAGTTCAATCACGCCCAATGCAGGTTGTGCATTAAGGGTATTCTGCAAGCGCAAAAGATCCTGCTCTGCCTCTTTAGGATCGAAGGTGGTCTGAGGATAAATCAGATCGACCAGCAATGTTGCTTCTGCTTGATTTTTCAGTTGAAGCGCATGGGCCTTTTCGAAGACATCCAGCATTTCGGGGAACATACAGGAAAGATCAAGAAGCATTCCTGGGTACTGTGCGCCCTGACCACTAAATAGAAAAGCGAGTTTACCGGAGTGTTGCCCCTGCTCGATGAAAATACCTGGGGGAAGAGGTTTATCTTTCTGAAACTGCACCAAAGACTCACGGGCTTTTTGCAATACTTGCGCGATCTCGGATTCGCCCTTGCGAGTAATCACTAACAAGCGCCAATCCATGCGATGATCAAAACTCGAACGCGACTTAAAGCAATCTCTGCGCCATTGTTCCCACTTGGGGTGAGCATTCAAGGCGTCGAGTTTTTGCATCAGTTCGTTTTTGGAAGCAGCGCAAAGCGAAAGAATCTGGGTATTACCATCCCAATCAGGTTGCGATTTCGTCTTCTGATATTCTTCGAGTACACAATGAAAATTACTGCCACCAAAACCAAAAGCACTTACAGCAGCCCTGCGTGGATAATTAGGGTTTGAAATCCAAGGGCGCTTTTGGCCAGAGAAATAGAATGGGCCTTTGCCACGGTTCATGCCTTCAAGTGGCTTTCGCACTTTGATGCTAGGGGGCAAAACTTTATTGTAAAGGGCAGCAGCAGCTTTAAGCAAACCAGCAGCGCCCGCAGCAGCTTTCGTATGCCCGATCTGAGATTTGATAGACCCAACCGCACACCAAGAACCTTTTTTCCCTGACTCTTGAAACACTTTCAAAAGGGAGGAAAGTTCAGTCGCATCACCGACCTTGGTGCCAGTGCCATGGGCTTCAACCATATCGATGGAATCGGGGGAGATGCCTGCTTCTTGGTAGGCAGCCCGCAGCGCGTTCATCTGGCCTTCCGCGCGGGGGGCATAAACAGCCCCACCCTTTCCATCGCTTGAAGTACCAACCGAACGAAGCACTGCAATAATGTTATCGCCAGCTTTTTCAGCATCAGAAAGTCGCTTTAGAACAAAAAGACCAAGGCCTTCGCCAAGTACGGTGCCATCGCCCTCGGCATCGAAGGGGCGTGAATGGCCTGTGGGAGAAAGAGCGGGAGTTTTACTGAAACACATGAACATGAAAATATCGTTGAAGGTATCAACCCCGCCCGAAATAACCATATCGGATCGATGCGACCAAAGCTCCAGTGCTGCAAGATGCAAAGCCCCAAGGGAACTGGCACACGCAGCATCGACAACGCAGTTGGTGCCGCCGAAATCAAAGCGGTTTGCAATTCTGCCTGCGACGACATTTCCTAATAGCCCAGGGAAAGAGTTTTCCTGCCAAGGAACATAGGAAGCACTAATGTCATCGATTATTTTTTGAGTTGTGGCATCATCAACGCCAGCTTTTGAAAGCGCCTTGCGCCAGCGGGGGTGGCCAAGCCTAGCGCCAAGGGGAATAACGAGTTCGAGAGTACCAGTAACGCCGAGAATAACACTGGCTCGGGAACGATCCAAAGGCTTCAAGCCTGGCTTTGGGTCACCAATACCGGATTGGTATCCAGCATGTTCAAGCGCTTGCTTTGCAGCCATCAAGCCGAGTAATTGCGATGTATCAGTAGCTTCAAGGTTGTTAGGGGCAATGCCAAAGTCGCCTGGTGAAAAATCAACAGGAGAGATGAACCCACCGGTCTGACTATAAACCTTGTCAGGGAATTTGGGATCTTTGTCGAAGTAATCTTCTGGGTTCCAATGAGAAGCGGGAATTTTGGTAATACCATCTTTGCCACTTTTCACGAAGCTCCAGAAAGCTTCAAATCCCTCGGAGCCAGGAAAGAAACAACCTGCTCCAACGATGGCCAATGGCTCCATTTTCATTTTGGGAGTTGCATCACTCATGCGGGCACTCCTGCATAACCCAGTTGCTCTTTAAGTTTTTCAAACTCGACAGGCAATGGCGAAGGGTTCCCCTGCTTTGCTAAACCGAGCAAAGAGGAAATACGGAATT
>CAJCCR010000448.1 GCA_903960945.1 uncultured Planctomycetaceae bacterium | reverse complement strand
TTATCTTCGTAACCCCGAAGGTGTTTCTTCCGATGATCGCAGAACCATGCTAAATACCCTGCAAAAACTCAATCAACGCGAGTTGCAACAATTAGGCGATCCAGAAATCCAGACTCGTATCTCCCAATACGAAATGGCTTTTCGCATGCAATCCAGCGTACCCGAACTTACCGACCTTTCTTCCGAAAGCAAACGCACCCTCGAAATGTATGGCCCCAATGTTTCAACACCAGGCACCTTCACCCATAGCGCAATCATGGCACGCAGACTTGTCGAACGAGGCGTAAGGGTCGTGCAACTTTTCCACCGCGGATGGGATCAGCATGGCTCTCTCCCCTCCCAACTCGGCAACCAGTGCAAAGATACCGACCAAGCAACGGCTGCCCTCGTCATGGATTTAAAACAACGCGGCCTTCTCGATGAAACCCTCGTAGTATGGGGTGGCGAGTTTGGCAGAACAGTTTACTCGCAAGGCACACTTACCAAAGAAAATTACGGCAGAGATCACCATCCCAAAAACTTCTGCATGTGGATGGCGGGTGGTGGTACCAAGCCCGGTATCTCTTATGGTGAAACCGATGATTTCAGTTACAACATCACCAAAAATCCCGTTCATGTCAACGACCTTAACGCAACGATTCTTCATTGCATGGGCATTGATCACGAACAGTTCGCTTACAAGTTCCAAGGCTTGGATCAAAAGCTTACAGGGGTCGAACCCCAGCATGTGATCAAAGATTTACTGGCTTGATTAGGACTTTTCCACGAAAGGGAAATCATGATAACACTTAAAATGTTTCGAGCTGCAATCAATAATAATCCAGATGCAGCAATGCAATTCATGCTTCCCGATCAAAGCTTCATTGCACCCCACTTCCACATCACCGAAGTGGGTAAAGTTCAAAAAGATTTCATCGATTGCGGTGGAACCCCAAGGGCACTAACTTCCTGCATATTGCAAATCCTAGTCGCTGATGATACGGATCACAGGCTTAAGACGACCAAGCTTGCGGGCATCTTCAACTTCGCAAACAAGCTTTTCACCTCGGAAGATATTCCTGTTGAAGTGGAATACGAAAAGGATGCAATCTCACAGTTTCCTGTTGCAGATATAGAGATTACCCCAGCAGGCCTTTTGTTTGTATTGGGATCTAAGCATACCGCATGCCTTGCGCCTGATAAATGTGGCATCGGTACTCCGAGCACAGCAAAAAAAGGTTGCGGCACTAATACCGGTTGCTGTTAACGAAAGCATAGCTTCAAAGTGTTGATCTTCTCAGCTATCGCCTGCGCCAGTGCAAGATGCCCTGCCTCATCGAGATGAATTCCATCAATTGCGCTTACAGTGCAATGCTTTGCTGCATCAAGAAAATATGATGCGGTATTGTTTGCAACTTGTTGCACATGAAAAGCAAGGTGCTTTGATTTCTCTTCCGCACCAAAGAAAAGATCACTCTTGGAAGGTGCAGGCGTGATGAAAGGTGGCGATACCAAAAGTATCTGTGGGGCCTTGCCATTGATTCCTGCGCCACTTTGCAGAATGGTTGAAACCAACATCGCAACGCCTTCAGAAATATCAAACGCAGATAGGCCAAAGCGATGTTTGCAATCATTTGTGCCTAGCATCATCACCACTAAATCGATGGGTGCTTGTGAATCCAAGCAGGGGCGAAGGTAGGTCATGCCATTCTTGGCTATGCGTGTGGGATCATCCAGCACCGTAGTTCTTCCGTTAAGGCCTTCCTCGATGATGAAGGAGGAATTGCCTAGAAGGTTTTGCAGAATACCAGTCCAGCGGATTTGTTTAGGGTAACGAATTCCGGTGCCAGGCACATAGCCCCAGGTATTCGAATCGCCAAAACAAAGAATGTTTTTCATGATCAATCTCGCACAGATAAAGTTCAATTCCGCCTAAGTATTATTTTATGAAATAAGAAGGAGGGTGAGTTGTATTTTCCGAGGCGGTTATGGCTTCCAATCTAGCGCAGTGGATGGGCTTAAAAACCATTTAATTGAACAGCCATACATATATTGAATCTCCCTCGGCGTGGAGGCTTAAAATACAGCTAAGCAGTCCTCGCCAAACGAAAGGCGAAAAACAAACTCAGGTCAATACTTCAACCTTCATGCCTTCAAAATTCGCTAATTGTAAATCATTTGTCAAGAACAGGCCGCAGCCATGTTCTATGGCTGTTGCCAAATGAATCGAGTCCAAAACCGGAAGCTTAAAGCCGGCTCTAATTCGAGCCGCCTGCTCCCACACTGCGGCGGTCACGGGCAACATTTGAATCCCAGACGAATTAAAAAACTTTTGATAATCAGCGAGAACCGCTATATCGCCCGATTGAAATGGCCCAATCAAGGTTTCTAAACGAACCGCATCACTAGTAGCCAACGTATCATTATTTGCAGCAATTTTTCTGAGTCTATCTTCAACCTTCGGGCCCCAATAAGGATCACATTCTATGTAGTAAATTACAACATTTGAATCAAGAAAAACAATCATGGCGTTGCATTCTCGCCATCCACTTGATTCCGCCGATTTCGACATTCTTCCTGAAGGCGAATAGTTGCATCAATTTCGTTTGCCATCAGTACATTTAAATTTCGACTATCCGATTCAACCTCTTCAACACTTCGCAGAACATGGCCTCTGGATCGTTGTGCCGACCATATTTCTTCCATCATTTGAAAAAAACCATCTCCAAGTACTTGGGGCTTTTTTGTATCGATACCTTGCAACAGTACCTTTACCCTACCAGGGGGCAGTTTTGGCGCTTCGTCCAAAATTAGAGTCCCATCTGGATTCAATGTTCCTTCTAGGACTGTTTCGGTAATGCTCATGGTTCCCCAATTTCTTAAATCATTTACCTTTATAAACCTATTCTACCCGAATAACTGATCATAGGCATGATTTTACAACACTATTCTAAAAAACCTCCTTCTAGAAAGCTTTAAATACCGAAAAGTAAGCAGTAATTACAGAACCTTCGCCAAACAGAACCAAAAGAGATTGTTTCGATTAATAGGCACCTACTGCACCGGATGGAAGAGCACAGTTCGAAAAGATTTTTGTTACCTATTATTTTTTCCAATAGGGTGGGAAGCTGGGTTTGGTATCGCTAAGAATTTGAATGAGGGCCAAACGGTCAGCGTCTGAAAGATGTGCATACTTTTTAGACTTATCCACACCATTCAAAATCTGCCAAAGTTTTTCCAACACATAATTCTTCATCTCAACAGGAAGGTCATCAAAGGCCTGGGAATAAATTAAATAACTACAAGGGTATTTGAATAATCGTTGCGTAAGATCCAGATCCCGAAGCGACCTGCCACGCTTATCAGGTATGGCAGATTGCGAAAACTTTTCCGCATAACCCGAGGTACCACTGATGGGTGCGGTTATTTTGGCTTCCCCCACCATCAACAAACCATCGATCAACTCATCACCCGCGCTTTGAATTCTACGAATGGTGCTTTCCAGCCTTTTGCCT
>CAJCCR010000447.1 GCA_903960945.1 uncultured Planctomycetaceae bacterium | reverse complement strand
TTACCAAAGCGCCTGATAACTCCCTTTTCACCTGGTCTGATCTGGGTGAATCCCGTCAGCAAATAGAAACCGAGAACGAGGGCAATTAAAACCAGCAGGGTTTTTCTCATGGCTTAGCCCCTTTGGTTTCGGGGGCTTTAAGAGAGCCTTGTGGGGGTGAGAAAAGTAGGTCGAACAATTCCCTGTGGGTTCCTAGAAGTAAAACTGTTTTGTTATCGCCCAAGATGCGTTGATACTCTTCCAGCTTTTTGAGGAAGGTATAAAACTGGGGATCGCGGGATTGCGCCTGAGATCGCAGGCGATCGGATTGAGCTTCTGCCTGGCCCTTCATGCGGATGGATTCTGCTTCGCTAGAGGCACGAAGTTGAGCAACTTTTTTCTCGCCCGCACTACGGATATCCGCAGCTTTTCGTTCTCCCTCGCTTTGGTACTGAGCCGCTTTTTTATCCCGCTCACTGATAATGCGATCGAAAATAGCCTGCCTGACCGCAGGCGGATGATTGGCCCTTCGCAACCTGATATCAACCACTTCGATGCCGTAATCAGCAGATGCAGATTCTTGCAATGATTTTCCATTGGCCCTGCCTGGCTCAAGCAAAAGCTTGGTGCGTAGAATTTCGCGTTGTTTTTCAACCTTGCCCTCTTCAATGCTTACAAGATCATCAAGTTCCATGGTGCCAATAGCTGCGCCAAGTTCTGAATTAATGCGCTGTGCCAAAATAGCTTTAGCGCCTTCAATGGTGTTCACGGTACGAAGAAAAGTATCAACGCCCTTGGCATCGCGGATACGCCAGCAGATGTAAGCATCGAGGCTAAGGGTTTTATCGATAGTATTGCGTTGGGTATCACGGGTAAGAAGTTCGACACTTGGAAGATCGAAGAATTGGATTCTGCGATCAAGGCGAAGCACTGATTGAATGGGCCAAGGCAATTTAAAATGCAATCCTGCTTGCGCAGAATCAGCACCATCAAAAGTTTCGAGGTGTCTGCCAAATTGAGTAAGGTAAACAAACTCAGCCCGATCAACAGTAAAAATGCACTGGGGCATTACGGATAAAAGAACAAGTATGGCGAGTGATATTAAGAAAGTTTTCATTGTGAAAGTCCTCCGTCATTACTTTTGGGGGCAGGTTTTTGCCTATCCACAGGAGCAGAAGAAAAGCCGGGCATGCGGAAAAAGTCTGAAGGCATCAGCCAAAGGTTGCTTTTAACGGGCTTATCAGAATCGATGATGATTTTATCCCTGCCAGCAAGAGCAGAAGAAATGGCGTTCCAGAACCTTCTAAAATCAGCGAGTGCTTTCCAAGAATCTCTACGGGCCTTGAGTTGTTCCAAGGTAATGCGGGCAGCCTCATCAGGCTTCCTACCTTCTAAAACCTCAATCAAAGAACTAGAGATAAGTAGAAAATCATCGTAAGCAGAAGGGCCCACTCTACTGGAAAGAAGGGCCAAAGTAACATCAGCTTGGGCTTTGGTTTTATCGATAACCTCATCCTTAAAAGCTTGTGCAAGCCTCTCTTTTAAAAGAGCTCTGCCTTGTTCATCTGCAAGCTTGATTAACACCGCGCCTTGGGCATCGTTGATTTTTCTATCTCGCATTTCCATGGCTTGGGTAACTGCGTAATAAGATCGCACCACTTCTTGCGGAGGATGTAAATCGTGAAGAGATAAACCTTCAAGCCTAATGCCCATGACTGAAGCATCGAGTTTTGCAATGCGATTCTCTAAGAGATTAGTAGCTTGGAATTGAAACTTGCCCCGATCCTCTGTTAACAATGCACCAAGCGATTTTGAACCTACCAACTCACGCAAAATCGATTCAGTATTGGCGCGAAGTATTGCTTCGACATCATTGCAATTGAAAAGGAACTTGCGAGGATCGGTGATTGCAAAACGGATGCTTCCTTGGATTTCCATGAGGTTGCCATCGCCCGTGATCATGACGGATTCATCAGGGACTCTGTAAAACCCTTCGCTTTCATGCCTGCTGTTCCATGCGCCCGACTCTGATGTAACCTTACCGTTGGAGAGGGTACGAAACCCGATTTCGAGGGTGCGTACTTTGGAAGGTTGAATGCGTGTGACTTTTTCGAATGGGATGGGTAAACGCCAGTGCAAGCCAGGTTCTAACTGATCATCCAAAAGGCGGCCCATTCGTTGCACCAACCCGATTTCATTGGATTGGATTTGCGTAAACCCAAAAGAAAGCCAGATCAAAAACAATGTTGCAAAGGTAGCTGCAAATACTTTTTGCCAGTTGTGGAAGATGAAGTCGAAATGCTCATCGATATCGAGCAGACGATCGACAAATGCGCCAACTTTATCGGTGAACTTCGCCAACGAATTAGAAGCTGAAAGATTGGATTCTCGTTGAAACCATAAAAGCCGCATCGAGTTCAACAACACAGCAAAGGAACCGAATTGATGATAAACTACTGCAAATAGTGGTGATTGTTCCATCCAATCGGTAGGTGCAAACAAAGGCCAAAGCCAGCCTGTGATGACAATCCCAACAATGTTCACACCAAAAGCGAAGTAAAGAATGTTCTGGT
>CAJCCR010000446.1 GCA_903960945.1 uncultured Planctomycetaceae bacterium | reverse complement strand
GAGATGCTTCCCCTGCACTTTTCTGCATTGCAAAGGCATTCTTCGGGCATATGGTGGATTTCATATTCAAAAGTTGCGTAATCGAAAGTGAGTTCTTCGTTTGCAGCGATGTGCCTAAGAGCGTGAGCTTCGGAGATCTGCTCATCAGCTTTGATCAAAAGGCCGCAATTAGGTTCGCACGAGTGGTTAAATAATCCCAAGGGGTGATCAGGAACGATGTGCCCATCAGGAGAAATTTGGATGGTGTGCATGGTGCGTACTTTTGTGGGTTTGCCCCAAGCCTTAAGAATAACTTCGCCTGGAACAAGATTATCGGTGGCAATTATCGCCTTCCCTAATGGCCCATGAACAATTTTAATTTTAGAGTTTTCAACCCGTTCACCACTATCCATTTTTATCTCCCTGCCATTGCTTTCCTTTAGTCGCGTCGAAAGGAAATCAACCGCATCATCAACCGAATCTGGCTGAATCACCAACAAATCACCGGGTAGACATTTTTCGAGGCCGCTCTTTAGCGCAGCTACACCGCCACGCACCTCTTCCACATCTTTAACCCGTATCCCGTCATTTAGGCCTTCGCGGAACAAAGCGAAAATTTCGCCAGGCTCTCTGCCACGAAGGTAAGTATCTTCATAAAGTACGACCCTATCGAAATGGTCGCCCAGTATTTTTCCTTGCTCGATGATGTCACTATTACGACGATCACCAGCAGCAGAATAAACAACACTTCGTCGAATATGGGGCAAATGTTTTATTGCCTCAATCAGCCTTGATAGGGCCGATGTATTGTGCCCGTAGTCTAAAACCACGGTTACACCATTTATTTCCATCATATTGAAACGGCCGGGTGCTTGTAACATACCACCGCCAAAACTTATCAGGCCTTTTGTCAGTGCAGGAATTGTAACTCCACAAGCCCAAGCCCCTGCAACCGCCGCCAGGGTATTTTCAACTTGAAACCCCACCAAGCCCCCATGAGTAATTGGCACTTGGTTAATATTTAACAATTGTTGCTCATTGCTGCCATCAGCTAGAATTATACTGCCACCACTAATGAACACCGCCCTGCCCCTGGACTTGCGATGATTTTTGATAATTTCATTCTCAGAAGATTGCGAGAAGAAAATAATCTTACCCGAGCAGTATTGTTGCATCCCAACCACATAGGGGTCGTCTGCGTTTAAAACCGCATAGCCATTGGAATGGGTTGCTGCAACAAGCGTGCTTTTAGCGTAGGCGAGTTCTTCCAAAGTTTCAATATCGTTGAAGCCGAGGTGGTCGCCTTGGCCAATGTTAACAACTACCGCAGCTTGGCAGCGATCAAACCCAAGTCCTTCACGAAGCATGCCGCCTCGCGCATTTTCGAGCGCAGCGCTTTTTGCCATTGCGTGTTGTAAAGCAACTTTGGCACTTTTGGGGCCAGAGCAATCGCCAGTAAACAAGCGCTGGTCGGCTAGGTAAATGCCTTCGGTGCAAGTCATTAAAACAGGGGAATGTTCCTGAGCTAAAAGGTGTGCGATAAAGCGGGTGGTGGTAGTTTTTCCATTCACTCCGGTTACCGCGGCCACGGGAATTCTACCTTCATCCCCTTCAGCAAATAGCAGATTAAGCAAAGCACTTGCAGCATGGTTCCAGTCTTCATCATCCTTAAGGTAGTAGGAAATATCGGGGTTCGCCCGAATTCCAAGAATGGTAAAACTTGAATCACTAAGATTTAAATCCAATTCGAGTTCTGCGACATCGAGCCCGACTACTTTTGCAGCCATTAGAACAGCTTGGCTTAGCTCTTTGGGGTAATCAGAAATGGGTTTGGGAACCCAAGCACCATCGATATCTTCGAGATATGAAGCGACTTCCGAGCCAACCACCAAGGCGTAAACTCTTTGCCCCTTATACATAGGTTCAGCAAGCATATAGGGGGTTTTTGCTTTAATTTTTGCAAAAACTTCACTAAGGATTTCAGCGCTTTCGATGGCAATTGCCGGGTTGCTGCGTGAAGTGTAGCGCGGCCTTAATAAAAAAGGAAAGCCCATTTGGGAAGCATAGGCTTCAACTTCTGGAAGTTCTGAAACGGGAATATTATGGGGAACAGGCAAGCCGATATCTGTAAGCAGTTTGGAAGCGGTGAACCAATCGTATGCGATCCAAGAGGCAACAGCGCTCGTATGATCCGTAAGCGACCCTTTGATGCGCCTTTGTTTAAATCCTTGGCCCAGTTGGATCATATCTTGGGCTAGGATTTGAAAAGGGATGCCTCGTTTTTTTGCTTGTTTTCGCAGAGCTTCTTGTAAGGGTGTTAGTTTGTATTTTTCGTAGCTTTGTTTGATTTTTTCGAGCCAGAGTTCGAGATCTGAACTGGTATCATTTATGGCTGCAAGGCATATGTTTCTGGCAGCTTCGAGGGCTAATTTACCCGTGTATTCTTCTTCGTATTCGATTGCGACTTTGTAAACCCCTTCTTGATGGGTAAGGCGGGTTTTGCCATAGCCAACCTGAATGCCAGCAAGGCATTGGAGTTCAAGAACCACATGTTCGAGGATGTGAGCGAGGTAGGTACCCCGTTCGAGTCGTTGGAAAAAGCCCCCGGGTTCACCCACACTGCAACGATGTTCGAAAAGGGAGGGAATCCAGAGTTTGAGCCTATCGTTAAAGCCAGGAAGTTCAGCGGAGGAGGAATCTTTCAAGGTTCCAAGGTCTAGCCAGGCCTCTAAAACTGGAAAGGTAGCCCAAATATTTGGTCCACGCAGGGCCAAAATTCGCTGAAATTCCATTGTGATGCGTCTTTCGATTTGCCAACCGTATTTTATGGCCTCGTGGAGTAACGATCTCCAAAATTCTGACAGAGCTAATAAAATAAAGTCGCAGACTTAACAAGTTAATTAAACCCTAATAAATATTGAAGTTCTGCCTTCTCTTTTGATTATTGCTGAATATTGAAAAACTACTTGATCGCAACCAAAAAAGATTACAAATAAAGGCAGGCATTGGGTGTTAAAATCGTTAAAGTTTGAACCTTGGGCTTAATTGGTTTTCTGAAAGCAAGTAGCCTTTAATTCGAGGAGTAAGCAAAAGGTTTTCACTTTTCCTGTTCGTTTTTCAAGTACAATTACTTATTCGAAACTGCCTAAAAATATAGGGTTACCTTTGACCAGCAATTTGTTTTTTACTTCTGATGCAAACTCTGCTGGAGAACCTGCATTGGTTGAGTTGGAAATCGACTTAGATCATAATCTTTGCTTTCATCCCATTTATTTGAACCTTCGAGAAAACAAGCTGGTTTGTTATAAAAACAAAGCTAATCCCAATGATTTTCAAGAGTGGACACTTGGGCCCGATTCCCAATTTGAAGCATTCTACCAACATGGTTTGGGTACTCTCAAAATAACCCTTGCTTCGGGGGTGGAGCTGCGCTGGAATTTCACTACCCAGAAAAAGCCCGAAGTTTATCAGTTTATCCAAGATTGTAAAAAAGCCCTAGGTGTGGTTTTGGAAACGATTACCACCATCTGTCCGGGATGTGGCGGTATCTTGAAAACCGATGAACTTTGCCTGACTTGCAACCCGCTCCCTGCGCAAAAAGGGACCTCGCTGAAAATGCTTCTGCGGCTCTTTGAATTCTCGAAGCCGCAAATGCCTCTTATTATCCTTGGCTTTTTCCTGACACTTTTTAGCACCCTTGTAGGCCTTATTCCACCTTACCTCGTAATGCCTTTGACGGATGATGTGCTTATTCCCATGCAACAGGGCAAGTTAACCGAGTTCTCGCCGGTTTTTTATTACATCGGATTGTTGGCATTGGCAGGCGCAGCAACCTGCATACTTGAATGGGCTAGATCCTTTTTTTCTAGCTGGGTTAGTGAACGCATTAGCGCCAGCCTACGCATGAAAACCTACTCTCACCTTCATACCCTTTCGGTTGAATATTTTGGCAGCAAAAGAACCGGCGATATCATGTCGCGAATTTCGAGTGATACCAACCAGCTTTGTAATTTTCTTTCTTCGCATGTGGTCGATTTTGCCTCGGATGTGCTCATGGTTTTGCTCACTGCAGTTACTCTTTTTGCGATCAATCCTTTTCTTGCGCTAGCCAGCCTTATCCCTTTTCCTTTTGTAACTTTCTTGGCGTACAAAATGCGCGGTCACCTTATGCGTGGCTATCGTAAAGGCAGTATTGTTTGGGCTGATATGACCAGCGTGCTTGCGGATACCATCCCAGGCATTCGGGTGGTCAAGGCTTTTTCGCAGGAAAAACGCGAAATACAGCGCTTTGATCATGCCAACTCTGTTGTCGTTGCAACCAATGATTATATCAATCTCTGGTGGGCCATTATCTGGCCCTTGATTACTTTCATTACCACACTTGGCCTTTTAATTGTTTGGGTTGCAGCAGCTTGGCAGATTTTTAAGGGCCATATCACCGTAGGTGTCCTTACCGCTTTTCTTGCCTATATCAGCAGGTTTTATTCCCGCAGCGAATCGATGATAAGGTTTATGTCTTATGCTCAGAGGGCCTCTGCAAGTGCAGGCCGTTTGTTTGAAATCCTCGATCGAAAACCCAGCGTGCCCGAACCTTCAAAACCCATCGCACCAAACAAACTCGGTGGCGATATTGATATCCGCAATTTGCGATTCAGCTATGGCTCACGCGAAGTACTTCATGGCATAAGTCTTTCGATTCGCAAGGGTGAGATGATTGGTATTGTTGGACCCAGTGGCGCGGGAAAGACCACACTGATCAACTTGATTTGCAGATTTTTCGACCCTTCCCATGGTTCGATTTCTGTCGATGGTACCGATATTCGCAGTTTCCCAGTTTCTGATTACCGCAGAAACATTGGCATCGTTCTTCAAGATCCGTTTCTATTTTTTGGCTCGATCGCAGATAATATTTCCTATGGTAAACCAGAAGCAACACGCAAAGAAATCATCGATGCTGCACGCTTTTCCAAGGCTCATCCCTTTATTCTTAACCTACCCGAAGCCTATGATTCATTGGTCGGGGAACGGGGGCAATCGCTTTCGGGGGGTGAAAGGCAACGCGTTTCCATCGCCCGCGCACTTTTAGTGAATCCTGGAATTCTTATCCTTGATGAGGCTACTTCCGCACTTGATGCGGAAACCGAAAAAGAACTTCAAGCAGCTCTCGAAAATCTGGTGGAAGGCCGTACCACTATCGCTATTGCTCATCGACTTAGCACTCTTAGGCGCGCAGATCGTTTGATTGTGATGGAAAATGGTACCATAGCGGAGACAGGCACTCATGCCGAACTTTTGCAAAAGGAAGGCCTTTACTTCAGGCTTCATAAAGCGCAGCAAATGCTAGCAGCAGGATACACAATATGACTTCTTCGCCAAGTAATAGTAACCAGCAAAACTTGTGGGCCGAAACAGATTGTAATATTTGCGTCCGCCTAGCAGATGGCACAGTTGTTAAAAACTTGATCCCCATGAGCCTGTTTCCACTTTCAGAGGATAACAAAAACATCGTCATTCTTGATGCTAATCAACAAGAGGTTTTTTATATCGACGATTTGCACCAACTAGAACCAGTTTTGGCGAATGACATTCAAGTGGCATTACTTCGAAATCGCTTCATCTTGAAACTTCTTAAAATTCACAAGGTCACTAATCTTAGGACCCCTGCAGAATGGAAAGTGCTTACCGATCGGGGAGAATCTTCACTTATTTTCTCTTCTGAAGAATCTATTCGCAGGCTTCCCGAGGATGGTGCTTTAATTCAAGATTCTCAGGGAATCAGGTACCTTGTACCAAAGATCGGCAGTTTAGATTCGTTTTCTCGCAAAGTTATTGAGTACTATATTTAACAACTATGAACATTAAAATCACACAGAACATGAAATTCATTAAAGGCCCAAGCGCTTGGTTCAAGCATCAGGTTTGTACTTTTACTCTTGATGCTGAGCAAATTAAACACCCTGATGATTCTAAGCTGGCCTTGTTAAAAGAGTTTGCCCTCCCCTTGCCCGCTAACTCACCCTCGTTGGGTTTATGGTTGGCGCAGTTGGCGAATGCCCTTCAAAAGTTTGCTTCTTATCAGGGAGACTTTTTTTCGTATCGGGTTCTTACTTCAAAAAATGTCAGTGAAAATTCTTTGGTCATTGCGTTTGCTTATTTGGAAGAAGAAGTCGCCCGTGATTCTCTTCTTTGCGCTTTATATTTGGCGCAAGTATCCACGCATTTGCCCTGCGATAATTCTGCTGAAATCCCCAATTATATTCGGAAATTGGGGCACAAAGTCGGGCTTGGGCCCAGCACTTATGCAATCTGGGAAGCCGCTTTAGAGCAACAAGTTCCGGTGTGGAAGTTGAGCGATTGTAGTTTGCTGCAGTTGGGGTTGGGCAAGCAACAGCAGCGGGTTTGGACTGCTGAAACAGGGCAAACACCCTTGCTCGCTGAAAATATCGCGCAGGATAAAGATTGGACCCGCCAACTGCTTGAAACCGTTGGCGTCCCGGTTCCCCAAGGCAGAGTTGTTGTCTCTCGCGAAGATGCTTGGGCCGCTGCTCAGGAGATCGGCCTTCCTGTTGTTGTAAAACCCCAGTTTGGAAGCCAAGGGAATGGCGTTTCCATTAATCTGCTTTCGGAGCAGCAAGTGCTTGACGCTTTTGATAATGCCAACGCTTTTAAGTGCTCAGTTGTGACAGAAAGCTTTAAAGAAGGTGCGGATTATCGTATATTAGTGATTGGCGAAAAAATGATCGCTGCTTCTCTTCGCGAACCTGCGCAGGTTATTGGCGATGGAGTTTCCACTATTGCCCAACTTGTTGCTGCGGTGAATCGCGATCCACGCAGAGCGGAAAGCCATGCGGGCGTTTTAAGCCCGATCCCACTTGATCCTATTTCGCTTGCTGTTTTGGCTTCACAAGAGCTTGATCTAGGTTCGATACCGGATAAGGGCAATAAAGTTCTTATTCGAAAAAATGCCAACCTGAGTACTGGGGGAACTGCAAAAGATGTTACCGATTTAGTCCATCCTCAGGTTGCGACCCTTGCGATTTCTGCTGCCCGGCAATTGGGGCTAGATATTTCTGGGGTTGATATTATTACCAGCGATATTTCCACACCGCTTGCTGAAACGAATGGTGCGGTTGTTGAAGTTAATGCTGGGCCTGGCTTACGCATGCATCTTGAGCCTTCCGAAGGTCAGGGGCGGCCTGTGGGTAAAGCAATTGTTTCTATGCTTTTTCCGAAGCCCGCTAAAGCGCTTATTCCTGTAATAGCGATCATTTCTACAAAGGGTGCGAGTTCGATTACGCAGTCGGTTTTTCGAAAAGCACAACAGTGTTTTGGTGCTACGGGATTAATTGGAACGGATGGCCTTTTCGTGGATGCAATAAAAATTGCGAAACGTTCCGAGTGTGCCGGGGTTGATGTTTTGAGGTTGTGCCAGCATACAGATTTAAAGGCTTTGGTAGTTGAGTTTAGCTGGGATGAATTCGCTTTTCATGGCTTGGGATTATCCTGTTACTCCTTGATTGTTTGCGCAAATACCCCGGAATCAGAACTTTTTACTCAATCTGAATTACTGCAGCAACTTCGCTATGGATTAAGTTCTTCGGGTAAGATTCTTCTTCCTGAAAATCTTGCAGGCTTGGCCCCTGCCCAGCCCACTTTTTGGTCTAAGGCCCTGCTCTACTGCACTTCCCCATGGAATGAATGTTTGAAATACCTAGCACTAAACCCGAGTGGTATCATTCAAATCCATGAGGATAAGTTGAGCTTTTACAGGGGTGAAATCAAAGAATCTGAACGAACTCTGGCTAATATACAAACCAGTGGGTTAAATCTGGTAGCTGTCGTTGAGCATCTGCTTGAGCAGATTGTCGAATAATTAAGCCTAGTAATAATTCTTATTTTGTTTTTACCTGCCCATGAGTTTTCATGGACGCCAAAATTTCGTTGGAAATTTCAGACGCGATGCGATGTTGCTGGCCGCTATCTTTTAGCCCAGAATTGGATACAACCGTTTTTGATGCAATTGCGATGGGGTTGAATCCTGCAATAATGGCAACCGGGGCGGTGCCTGGCATTTTTCTGCCACTATCTGAGGTGTCCATAAGGAAGAATGGTTGGCCCCCACCTATTGTTGGGTCGGAAAGTGCAGCATCAACTGCTATTTTTTTGTTTCCTGCGCCAAATCCGATGGCATTCTGCGCCACTTTGTTGCCCTCGTTTAAATTCACAATTTGGCCGGTTAATCTCCAGCCTTCCCCTTGTGGATAAGTTGGCTGATTCCAAAATACCGCAGGCAAACCTGCATCTGTAAGATTTTTTGCCACTTGCATCGCAATGCTTTGGCCGATGGGTGTATTGCGATCATGCCCTGTTACTGCATCGGTAACCCTTGGTCGGGAGTCGGCTGCTTTTCGTAGTGGCCCTTTCGGAATCAGGGAGTCATCTTTGGCCAGTTCATCTGCGACAGCTTTATCCATGGAGAAAGGGAGAACATAAATTTTGGTGGGGTGTTTGGTGGGCCAAGAGATAGCTGCTTTTTGGGTTGAGCTTTTGGTGGGTCCTTGGGCAAGGGTAAAGGCGTTGATTGAGCAAGTGAAAAGCGCAATTAGTATAATGCGCATAAAAGATTGATTCATTTTGATCTTCCTTGACTGTGTAAGTCGCATTCAATTTGCGATCAGGGATTTCATACTAATTAAAAGTAATCAATTAAGGCAAGTTCAGTTGGTTTGAGGCTTCCGGGGAATATTGATTGCTAATGATGAAACTATGATTTTAATTGCGTGATTTTGTATATGATGGCAATGCACAGAAAGGAACGATCCGTTTATGAACAAGCCAACTAAAGTAATCCCGGTGATTGCCAATGAGGCACAGGAGCGTACGTATTGGGAATCGCACGATTCAACGCAGCATTTGGATTGGTCGAAAGCCCGCACGGTGATAATGCCTAACCTGAAACCGACCACCAAGACTATTTCTCTTCGGTTGCCTCAGCACATGCTAGATTCGATCAAACTTGCAGCAAACGCCCGTGACGTGCCTTATCAATCCCTTATCAAAGTGTGGCTGCAGGAAAAATTGAACAGCGATTAAGTAAGACCCTGGCGCAAGCTACATTAATAATCGCAACAGCAACACCTTTACGGGTGCTCGTTACTTCTCCGGCACAAAGAGTTCTTCACTAAATTGTCGAAATGTCAGCCCGGGATTCAACTTTGCCATGTAGGTGATATTCCAAGAATCCTCAGCAAGAACAACAAGTCGTCTGCGGTGGTCCTCGACGAGCCGGGAGCTGTAAGTCATCGATAACTTTTCCAGATTAGCCCGTTCGCCTTTGATCCATGCTGCCGCCTTGAACTTAAGTGATTCGATCTCCACCTTGACTCCGTATTCCACATCGAGTCGCGACCGTACGACATCAAACTGGAGAACGCCAACTGCAGCAAGGATAGGCTCGCGTATATTTGTTGAGTCTTCAAAAACTTGAATCGCCCCTTCGTCTGCGAGCTGCTCTAAGCCATCAGACATTTGCTTCCTGCGTGAGGTGTCGAGGCAGCGAATAACAGCAAAGCATTCGGGGCTGAATTGTGGCAAGCCCTCGTAATTTAGCGCCTTGCCTTCGTGAACCGTGTCGCCTAGTCTCAATCCGCCTGAGATCGCAAGGCCCACGATGTCGCCTGGGTATGCTGCGCCGACTTCTTCTCGTTCACGGGCGAATACCCGGTGTGAACCTTTGATGCGGACCCGTTCTCCGGTGCGTGCATTTTTTGGCTTAGTATCCTTAGTGAATATGCCGGAGCAGACTCGCACAAAGGCTACTTTATCACGGTGCATCGGATCCATGTTGGCTTGAATTTTGAAAACGATGCCTGCAAAGTCGGGACGGTCAGGCGGTATCATGCCGCTGTCGCTTCGGCGAGCGCCGGGTGCTGGGGCTAGCTTCAGAAACGCTTCCAGAAATGCCTCCATGCCGAAGTTGTTCATGGCGCTACCGAAGAAGACGGGCGTCATTTTGCCAGAGAGGAACGCACCTTGTTCAAAGGCTGCTGCTGCACCGTCGAGGAGTTCCAGATCTTCCTGACAACGATGTGCCAGAGCTGGATCGATGTGATGTTCGAGGTCTTCAAGTTTCACCCTACGGATAGGCACTTGCAGCGAACCACTATCGGTTGGTTCGAAAAGCAGCACCTCTTTTTGTAGGCGGTCATACACCCCGCAGAACTCGGGGCCATTGCCGATCGGCCAGTTGACTGGCACTGCGACGATTCCCAGCACTTCCTCGATTTCGCTTAGCAAGGAAAGCGGGTTTAGGCTGGGTCGGTCCATTTTGTTGATGAATGTCAGGATGGGGATTTCTCGGACTGCGCACACCTTGAACAGTTTTCGAGTCTGAGTTTCGATCCCCTTGGCTGCATCAATCACCATGACTGCGGAATCGGCTGCGGCAAGAGTACGGTAGGTATCTTCGCTAAAATCCTGATGTCCCGGGGTGTCCAGCAGGTTAATGATATAGCCTTTGTAAGCGAAGCTAAGTGCGGTCGAGGAAACGGAAATGCCTCGTTGTTGTTCGAGTTCCATAAAGTCGGAGGTAACTGTTTTCCGGGTCTTTCTGCCTCGTACAGTTCCTGCGACATCGATGCAACCAGCATAGAGCAGGAATTTTTCGGTGAGGGTGGTCTTGCCGGCATCTGGGTGCGAAATGATTGCGAAAGTTCGCCTACGGATAGCCTCGCTGGCTAATTGATCCGCGCTGCCTGCCTCTCCTGAGTTGATGGGGGCTTCTGGTGGATCGAGATCATTTTTCAAAGGTCAGGCTCCATAGGAGTGAGAATAAAAGGGGTCAGGTCTCTTTTTATTGCCCTTTTCTTGCTTGCGCCCAATAGTTAACTCACTTAGTAAACTAGCATCCCACCTCGAAAAAACAAGGGTAAGCGAAGGGTGGTGTAGGTTTGCGCGCCCGTGGGATAAAAGGGATTTAGGATCCAACTTTGGCGGGGGTTCCTATTTCATCCTTGGAAAGAAAAAGGGGTAGGTCTCCTTAACAGAAGTTGGTAAGTAAGCTTTACAGCTTGCCATTTAGCTTGCTAGTTGGTAAGCTGGTGCTATGAAAACGACAATCAATCTACCTGATGACCTTGTTCGTGAACTGAAGTTGTGTGCTCTTTTGCAGGGTAGGACTCTTCGCGACATCGTTGCTGAATTTCTTCGCAAGGGCTTGGCGGTTTCCTCTTCCCCGATCCCTCAACCAACAGAGACTTCTAGGGTGGAGATTGGGCCAGATGGCATACCGACCATTCGGTGCCGCTCCGATGCTTCCGCTACGCATATCGGTATAGATGCTTTGCTTTCTCTTCAACAGCAGACGCAAACCCAAGAGGATTTTCACCGTGCGGGGCTTTCTATTTGATACCAGTGTTTGGTTAGCGGTGGTGTTTCCCACTCACCCTTTCCATGATCGCGCTAGGCAATTCTTGCGAAAGGCAACTGCGGGACAACCCGCCTTGTTTTGTCGTTCTACGCAGCAAAGTTTTTTGCGCCTTGTTTCAACCCCCGCCCTGCATAATGCCTACGGGGCGAATGGTATGACGAACCGGGATGCGTTGCTGGCCCTGGATTCCCTTCAGGCGTTGCCTCAAGTTGCAGTTTGCGATGAGCCTCCTGGGGTGGTTTCCCTCTGGTGTTCTTTGGCAACTCAGGATGCTGCATCCCCGAAAGTTTGGACGGATGCCTATTTGGCTGCCTTTGCGAAAATGGCCGGGTTGCGATTGGTGACCTTTGACAGGGATTTTCAAAACTTTGTCCCCTTTGGACTCGATTTGGCTTGGATTCAGGCATGAGGATAAAGCAGGTAGCATTTGATTTTGTCAGGAAGGGCTACAATTATTGATGATGGTAGAAGAAATTCCAATCCATAATAACCCAACAATAATCTCGATCAGCATTATCTATTATTCATCTTCAACTTGCTTGTTTCCCATTAGAAAGTATCGTATTCTCGCTTACTACTTTTTAAACCCGTTTAGTTGGCTCAAGAAAAGATAATGACTGGAGCATCTCCCGACAAATTACACCTAAACCCCAAAGCCATTTATTTAAACTTGCTTATCAACACATGATCGTTTGCAGGAGCGCCCAGTGCAAAATGACGATTCGATAATTCGAAACCACCGTGAGTCTTCCCCTCTTTCCACAACATCTAGCCTAGTGGGGAATTTGCAGGCCGGATCCCGCGAACGTTGGGAATCCTTTGTTTTACTTTATTCTCCCTTGCTCCGTTTCTGGATTCGTAGGGAAAGGGTTGCCCTTGCAGCCGAGGACGATGTCCTTCAGGAAACCCTGCGTTCTGTCTTCAGCGGAATAGGCCAATTCACAAAAGATTCGCAGTGCGGCACCTTTCGGGGCTGGTTGCGAACGATTGTAAAACGAAGAGCTGTAGACCACTTTCGCACCCAACCTGCAGAGTCGATTGTCAGCCAGTCCTCGCTGGAAGCGATTCCGGTTCCTGCGCAAAAAGATCCAGCCGACATCCAAAGCGAAGAGCAAGCGTTGACTGACCTTAAGGCTCGAGCCTTGGAACTGGTCCGGCAGTCCACCTCCGAAAAAACGTGGCAGATGTTTTGGTTGAATCTGGTGGAAGGTGTGCCAACTTCGGAACTGGCCAAAAAATTCAATGTATCTCCCGCTGCGGTGCGGATGGCAAAAGCGAGGGTGCTTAGCCGACTTCGTGAATTGATGGGTGACGATGCCCATGAAATCTCATGAATGTTACGCATTGCTGATATGTATGGTTGAAGCCCTTATGTTTCGAATTGGCTAACTAGGTCGGTCAAACCAATGATCCCACAATACATTTGCCCTGCTGATGACGAATTAGCCCTGATGGTGACTGGCAATTTACCCCCAGACCATGTTGATTTCGTTTGTCTCCATGTGGAAACTTGTACCAGATGTCAAGAGTTCCTTGCCCAGCTTGAAGTTGAACCAGATGGATTTATCCGATCCCTTACCAGCATAACTGAAGCAGCCTTGGCCAAGGCCCGCTCGGAAATGGCATTAGAGTCCAAATTCGAATCCGAGCGCACGCGTGATTACCTGTCTGAACTACCCGAGCTAAAAAGCAATCGGCCAACTCTTCATCCCCCATGTCAACTTGGCCCCTACGAAGTGCAAAAGCTTATCGCAAAAGGGGGCATGGGGGAAGTGTACGAGGCTAAGCATCTTCGCCTCAATCGCCCGGTGGCACTTAAGGTCATCCGGGGTTATCGCCAAGAGGATCCGGCATCCGAAGGTTACTTCCTTAGGGAAATGGCGAATGCTGGCAAACTCGACCACCCAAATCTGGTTCGTGCTTATGATGCCTGGGAGGCAGATGGGTGCCTTTACATGGCTTTCGAGTTGCTTGATGGGCAATCGCTTCAGATCCATTTCAAAAAGGGAAATTCCTCCACTCTTGTGGATGTACTTGATGCGATTCTCGGGACTTGCCGCGCTCTGGAATACCTTCACAGTCAGGGATTGGTTCATTGCGATATCAAGCCCTCCAATGTCATTCGGCTTTCTGATGGATCGATCAAACTTATTGATTTCGGTCTGGCAATAGACATGGCTTTGCCCCATTCTCCAAATGGGAATGGAACCAAGGGGTACATGGCCCCCGAACAGAAAGCTGCGGGCGGCCTTATAGACCATCGGGTGGATGTTTACTCCCTTGGATGCCTCCTGAAATTTATGCTAACCGGTTTCCTTGATGCAGATTCCCAAGGGGCGAAATCTGCTGAAGCCAAAGAGTTAATCACCATTGCCGAGCGTATGACCCTTGATGCACCGGAAAAGCGCTATCAATCCGTGACCGAAGTTCGCATCCTTCTTGAGAACCTTCAGAAAAAAGTGCGCACTAAGGGAAATATTTCCTGGAAGGCTTTAATTGTGATTGCGGTCGTAGGATTTTTGGTCGCAGGCATAAGCCAAATCTATGTACCTTGGGGTATTCAGAGTGAAGACAAAGAACATGCCAGAGCACAGGCCCTCAAGGATCTGAGGCAGGGATTTAAAAGCCCGGTTCCAATGAAAATGGTGTCCATCCCGGCAGGTAATTTTGTAATGGGTGCATGTGACGCGGATTCGGATGCGCAACCCGATGAATTGCCTTGCAGAACTATTACATTTACCAAGCCATTTCAAATGGGCGTCTATGAGGTTACGGTAGCCCAGTTTCTGGAATTTGTGGAAGCTCAAGGTTACAAAACTCAAGCGGAGTCATCTGGTTTGGGGGGATGGAAGGCAAGCACAGCCTCGAGTTGGGGAATTCAACATCCGGATTTGAACTGGTCTTCGCCGGGCTATCCCGTTGCCGTAGATCTCCCTGTCACGATGGTGAGTTACGAAGACGCATTGGCTTTCTGTGAATGGTTAAGCAGGCGGGATGGCAAAAATTACCGCCTGCCCACGGAGGCTGAATGGGAATACGCCTGCAGGGCTGGTTCACCAGATGTTTACCCCTTCCCGTTTAAATCCCGCGATTCCTATTGCTGGTCCCTTTGGAATACAAAAAAGACGGTTTGCCCCCGCCCGGTGGGCACCCGGCAGCCAAACCCTTGGGGCTTATTCGACATGGGAGGGAATGCCCGGGAATGGTGTCTTGATTGGTATGGTGAAAAAGCCTATCTACTCTCCCAAAAAGAGTTTCCTCAGGGGCCAGCCAATGGCACCCTTCGCGTTATTCGAGGGGGTTGTTTCATCGACATGAATGGTTTTTTACGATCTTCTCGCCGTGGCTACCTCGCCCCAGACCAAGTTTTGAATAATCAGGGCTTCCGGGTGGTTGCTGAAGGCAACTAAATTCTTCGGCGTCAGAATATTAGCACTTCTTGTTACGCATCCACGATATATCCAATGTTGGGTGAAATATGCCCAGCTACCGGCATCGCCCAGCCGGTATTTGTTAAACCATGCGTTTAGGAATTTAGAATCGATTCCAAATTGGAGAAATCAAGACATGCTCGAATCCGTAACCGGTCTTTTTAGTGGTAAACCAACAATTGAACAACATCTTGCCGTTTTTGGTCAATCCGGGAGCGGAAAGACCACTCTTTTAAGTGCTTTTTATGGATGGCAGCAAGAACCGGAGTTTCGAATTAAGAGCGGTTACGGCGTAAATGCAGTTGACGCATCTACTGGCATGCGATTGCGTGCAAGCTATCTAAAAATGGCAGAAAGCTTGTTGCCACCCCAAACTAGATACGCTCATGAAGCGGTCGAATTTACGATAAGAGCACGGGGATTAGATGGAAACGCTGGAAAGTTGGTCTGGCACGACTATCCTGGCGAATGGTGGACTGAGACAAAGACCGAAACAGAGGGTAATCGTAAGATCGAAACTTTTCGGGCTTTACTGAAGTCTGATGTAGCATTGATTTTGATTGACGGGGCACGTTTAAATCGAGATAAAGGGATTTATATTCGCGACCTTATCAGAGGCTTCCGTGAGGAACTCGAACGCCAAAAGGAGGCTTTTATACGAGAAGGCGAACGACTATACCCGTTCCCAAGGGTCTGGATTTTGTGCTTATCCAAGTCCGACCTATTTCCTGATAAGGATGTATTTTGGTTTCGTGACCAGGTAACGGCGGCGGCTGCAGATGAGTTAAGTGAACTCCGTCACGTAATAGGACAAATCATAGGCGGCGATCAGTTCAAATCAATTGGTGAAGACTACTTATTATTATCATCCGCAAAGTTTGACTCGGAAACAGGAAAGGTACTTAACGCCGATCAACAGGTTGGCTTGGATATGATTATGCCGCTTGCGATTGCGCTGCCTATCAAGAGAGCGCTTACTTGGAGCCGGACCAAAGAGGGGGCGGTAACATCAATTCATCGCGTTTTGGAACTGTTCCGATCAACTACAACAAATTACCTAAGGTATTTACCCTTTGTAGGAAATGTTTTCTGGCTAATGGATGATACGGCCAAGTCAATTCTGCAAAAGTTAAAAGACGTCGAAAATGCCGCACGTCAACGAGGTGACGCTGTTGAGACAGTTGTGGCGGCTCTTGCTGCGAGGCTGTCCGACGAAAGTACAAAAAATGTTTATTATTCCTCTAAGGAGCCTCTGTGAAAATTGATTCCAATGATATTTTGTGGTCGTCTCGCGGGAAAGATTGGGGGTTTCGGATACTTCAACACCCAACAACTTTTGAGTGCGACTGGCTTGATGTTCATAAGGCCGTTTTTGCGAACTCGAAAGACGATGAGGGGTTTTATGAAAGAACTCAGGTCAGGATTGGGCTAATCGAGAAGAAATGTGTAGGGATACGATTTCTCGATCCTGAGTTGCGTTGCGATAGTGCTGGTCGAGTTATTCCGCATGAGTTCATCGTGTTTGGTCAATCCCGTTTAGCTTTAGAAGATAACACTGATTGGGTCCACCTTTGGCCGATTGTAAGTGCAAAGTACGCAATACTGTATCCAATGAATTTAACGGAAGTGCAGGAAAGGCTCGGACCTGTCGTCAATGGGGAGGGTGGTCTTAAACCTTATGGAAATTTCAGATCTCCAAGTTGGTTTTTGACATTTTTGCTTATGGCTGCGTCTCTGGTCACGGGCTATTGTATTCGCGTTTTTGTCGAACCCGGTTCGACTAAGTCTCCACCATCGCAACTACCTCGCCCCAGACCAAGTTTTGAATAATCAGGAGTTCCGGGCGGTTGCTTAAGATAAATAAGTTTCTCTCAAGCGCATCTAATTTTATGCTAATTGTTTTACAACATGGCGATATAGCCATCGGTGCCGTGGGGGAAGGGGCCAAAGCAAGAGCATAGAAATCAAAGATATGTTGATATCTCCTCTTGTACCAAGTTCCCGACCACCTCAACCTGCCACCTTTATTTCCTTCTGCCGACTAAGGATGGTGAAATTCCTCTGTTTCACATCTTTTGAAACATTTTAGGACCCTATTATTTATGAACACGGCTGCGATTTATGGCCCTGATCCAATTCACCTCGAAGGACGAACGGGAGTCCGCTATTGGGTACACCATGATTACGAATTTACAGGCAACACTGAAGTCGATACCAGACTTTCAGGCTATCCGATTGCGGTATTTCAGCCGGTAGGCCGCGAGGCTTCCGATGCGCCAATTGTTATCAGTCTGCAGGGGATTGCAGCTCCTTATCAGTTTAATAGCTTCATTATTCCATCTTTGCTAGATATGGGAATTTGCTGTGTCTTTTTCGATTCCCCGCTGGGGGGTGAGCGAAGTTTAACCCGCACCTTTAAAGGGGACGCCCTGATTGAAGCCCAGGCATTTCGGAAGTATGGAGTCCCACTCTCTACGAAACTTGTGCTTGCAATGATGGAAGCCGTGGCCCGCGATTTTGCCACGATCATCAGTCTGATTCAGGAGCGCCATGGATTGGTCAATGACCGAATTGCCCTGTTAGGTGCTAGTTGGGGTACTCTACTTTCCTCCTATGCATTCATGAGGTTTGGGATCGGTTCTCGCTTGCTCGGTACCATTGGCCACGCAGACCTGATTGGTTTTACGCGCAGCTATACACCATTTATTACCCCGCTATTAATCTCACCTCTTGGCAGGATGATCGGCAAGGTTGCCAATGTTTTTCTGGGCTCTGGTCCTACTATTGTGGATGGTGCGCTGGATTTCCTGTCTGTTCTTCAGGCCGTTAGCAAAGGCGACAATCTTACCCAACAGGCAAACCCTATGACTTATCGGCATCTGGTTCAAAAGCATCGCAGAGTACGGTTTTTGGTTGGGGAGAATGATCCGTTAGTGAAACCTGCGGCAGCAATTGCCTGCGCCAAATTGTTTCCCGATGGTGAGGCCTATGTGGTGCCGGGGTTAGGGCATGGCAATCGTTCCTTTGGGCCAGATTTTGTTGAACATGTCCGGCATTTTATTGGTACTCAACTGGGTGATTGGAAATGGTGAAGGTGATATCGGCATTTGAAGAAAGACGTGGCTGGGAAAAAAGGTTTACTCGAAATGAGCCTTAATGGGATTGAGAAATTTAGCTTTGAGTATCTTTGGTTTTCGCAGCCGCAGCTTTTACCGCTGCCCGGCGTTCCTGCTCCGCTATTATCCCATTAAGCGAGCGCTGTATTACATCTCTTTTCGCTTGCGCTTTTGCCAGCCTGTACGCCGCTGCTTCGACTGCTTTAAGTGTCTCGCTCATGTTGATATCCCTACTGATATTTCCTTTTAATAACTTCAATAATTATAGCATCCATTGTTGTAATGCCTATCGTTTTAGTTGTTAAACTAGGGTGCCTTGTTTTTTAGATAATCGCTAAGATCGTATAAAAGGACTTCGTGAAAATAAAAGGAAAGGTTTGTTTAAGCTTGGCAGCGGAATGGGGTATACGTTTTGGTATGTATTAGAAACAGCAGAATGATTTTTAATTGTCCCTGATGAAAATAGAAGCTTGCATATTATTTTGTTGGGTAACTCGTATTTGCTTTGTCATTAGTAAGTTTATGGGTCACTAAACATGACACTTCTCCCATATTTTTGCGCGGCAAATTTGTTTTGGATTATTGCGCACGGTCCATATCTTCAACAACTTAACTTTTTAGAGAAAAGGTTTGTTTTTCGTGACAGATTATTTTTCAACTAGTACAAAATGAAGTTGATCAGATTGCTGTAAACATTCTGCGGAGTATTTATGGGGCATGTATTTAAGGGATAATTTTGTTGTTAATGGGTTATTCCTATCAACTCCCCGATTTTATTGCTGCGGTCAATGGGATTGATTGAATGCTGAAAAAGCATCGCACACAATAGGCTGCAATTAAGGCTTATTTGGTTGTTTTCTAAAGTCAGATTGACTATTTCTTTTCAAGAGTCAGGTAGATGGCTGGTACACCCACTAGCGGGGCATCATCTTGGATACGGGTGTCTCGTATGAAACAGTGCTGAAGTAATCCTTGTTTATCAATTCCAAGGCTTCGAACATGGTTTGTTGGGACATCCTGCTCAACAATTTTTTTTGCGATCATGTAAAGTTCATCCAAAGTTCGTGGCTCTACAGCTTTCGTATGAGAGCCGATGTCTTTACCGGCTTCCATCCATTCCAGTTTAAGCGGCGCTGGCTTCCCAAGAAAATTTGGTGTGCCGGTTTCGAGTTTACGCTCCACGACTTTGTTTTCTTTAACCACAATCGTCGTCTCGGCACGGTAGCCGGTAAAGCTTGAAATAATTACCTTGTAGCTGTAATTGCCTCCGCAATCCTCTTTAGCTTTTGTCCAGCTAGCAAGGCTTTTGGAAAGTCGTTCAGCATCTAGTGTGTCAGATGCTTTTTTAAGTTTTTCATTTGTTGGGGAACCTGGTTCTATTGCTGGTTGAAGACCAATTTTCGTGCCACCAACTTTATCTTCGCCAAATGCGTGACACCATAAGCAGCATCCAAGCAGAGAAACGGTAATTAGTAGACAAGTCTTCAAAGGATTGCTCCTGTAATTAAAGTTAACGCCCGCCAGCATATGTTCAAAAAACTCTACAAAACAATCATACAGCATTTATGTATCCGTAGAAAAGGGATTAAAGGCTATTTTGGCGCTCGCAAAAATTATAAGACTGCATCAAGAACCTTGGTTGTTACTTTTCCAATTATTAGAAAATGCAAACAGTCACAGGGTTGTAAAAGCAACCCATGAAAATCGGCGATGCAAAAAGCGGTGCAAATCGGGTGCAGAACCGTGCATGTTCTGCTGAAATTGGGAAATGAATCAAGCAATACGGAGAACAAAATAACCCCGCAAGTGATTGTCACATCCGGGGTTATGAGGCTTGGTGAAAGAACATGTAAAATTAAGAATGGGCGCTACAGGATTCGAACCTGTGACCCCCAGCGTGTCGAGCTGGTGCTCTAGCCAACTGAGCTAAGCGCCCTATCTACAAACTAATATAGCTCATTTCATCGGGTTTTAAAGGGGTTAAACTTGAATCATTATGGAAATCATGACAGATCCCCCAAAAGAGGCCGGAAGTGATCAAAGCTGCAGTTTTGCACCATGCTGAATCAGATAATCTGCAAGTATAAGCATCCTGCCAAAAGGTAAACCCCTCTGGTTTTCATTAAAAACCAGCAGGTTGGCTTTTGGGCTTTGTGGTTGAAGGCTGGCCAATTGGCTGCCCACTTCGTCCTCCCACACCGTAATACCCGAGGGCTTAATGGTTCTGTAACAATAAATCCTGCTAGTAGGCATCAGCAATTGGTTGGAATAAAGAAACCCCACGGTAAGATCGCAGGCGTCATTGATAGTCCAGTTGGCAAACGGAACGTTAAGCTTGTTAAGAGTAAATACGACCGGGTTGTCATCATCCTCGTTAACAGTCCAATTCTGACTGAGGATGCTAGATTTATAAGAGGCGTTGCCCAGCGGGGTTGAGTTTTCAGGGTTTTGAAACAATAAAGTAGGTCCCGATTGGACGGTTGAAATCAGAAGCTGTGGGTGCTCAAGCATAGTGGTATATGTTAACCAAAACCTTGTAAAATGGAAAACATTTATCATGAAATCAAGGGTAAATGATTGACCCGCTGGTGTTAGTAGGGGTATCTTTAACTTGTTAGTCGCGCACACCTAAAAACTTTTTCAAGGAATTAAACAATGAGCTTTTTTATGGACCGTAGGGAATTCGTAAAAGATAGCGTTGTAGGCGCAGCTATCGCTGCCGCAGGGCTTGATTTTTCTAAAGTGGATACCCAAGCCAAGGAGCCTGCAAATGCAAAGGGCGCCTCTGGCGAACAACTTAGGGTGGCTGTGGTTGGGGTTAATGGCAGAGGCATGAGCCATGTGGGCGGCTTTGCAGGCAAGAACAATTGCGTGGTTACCACCATTTGCGATTGCGATGAAGCGGTGATTGGCAATGCCATGAAAACCATTGAGAAAGTGCAAGGCAAAGCACCCAAGTTCGAGAAAGATTTTCGTAAACTTCTAGATGATAAATCGATTGATGTGGTAAGCATTGCAACCCCAAATCATTGGCATTCCTTGATGGCGATATGGGCATTGCAGGCTGGAAAAGATGTTTATGTTGAGAAGCCTGTCAGCCATAATGTTAGCGAAGGCCGAAGGGTTGTAGAAGCTGCGCGCAAGTACAATCGGGTTTGCCAATCCGGTACGCAAAGCCGTAGTAACCCTGGCATGCGACAATCGATCGAATACGCCCACAGTGGCAAGATTGGCGAAATCATGATGACCCGTGGCCTTTGCTACAAGCCCAGAGGTAGCATTGGTAAAGTTGCTGCAGATAAGCCGATTCCTTCGACCATGGATTTTGATTTGTGGTGTGGCCCTGCCCCGATGAATCCCGTTCATAGAAATAAAATTCATTACGATTGGCATTGGATTTGGGATTACGGCAATGGTGACTTGGGCAATCAGGGTATTCATGAAATGGACAAGGCTCGTTGGGCGCTTAAAGCTATGGAATTGCCAAAGGGCGTATTCAGCTTGGGTGGCAGGTTTGGTTATGAGGATGATGGTCAGACCCCTAATACCCAGATTTGCTCCTTTGATTATGGTGAGAAGGCGCTGATTTTTGAAGTCCGCGGTTTACCCACCAAGGAGTTCATGGGAACGAAGGTTGGAAACATTTTCTACGGTACCAATGGTTATATTGTCTGTCCAAGTTATGCCACGGGTATTGTGTTTGATAAAGATAACAAGGAAGTTGCACGGTTTAGTGGCGGTGGCGACAATCACCACTTTGAGAATTTCTGCAAGGCCGTTAGAGCACGCAAGCCCGAGATGCTGAATGGGGATATTCTTGAAGGTCATCTTTCCAGCGCACTATGCCATTTGGGCAACATCAGCTATAGGCTTGGGAAAGAGCAAATGCTTTCCGAGAAAGTGGCCGGGCTTGATGAAAAGGCTACTGAAGCTGTAGGCAGAATGGCGGCCCATCTTGCTGATAACAAGTTGGATGCTAGCAAGACGAAAGTCACGATTGGCAGGAAACTGGTTATGGATCCTAAGACTGAAACCTTTATTAATGATGCGGAAGCCAACCTGATGCTAACACGCCCCTACCGCAAAGGTTACGAGGTTCCTGCGAAGATCTAAGGCTTAAAAAAAGAGTTGTTTCAAAGGGAGAGAGTGGCCAAAAGCTGCTCTCTCTTTTTTTAGATGAGGTCGAGTTGACGCTTGGGCATGCGGGCAATGTTGCATTCTTTGCAAACCCCTCGAACAATGAAGGAATGCCCTTCACTTTGAAAACCATGGGCAAGGGAAGCCTGCCTGATGGCTTCTTCGATGGTAGGGTTTTGAAACTCGATCACTTTGCCACACTTGGTGCATTGAAGGTGATCGTGCTGAGGGTAGCCATAATCGTGTTCGTAGAAGGTACGGGGGCCGAGTTCTAGCCTGCGAAGAAGGCCAGCATCGACAAGTTTATTAAGGGTTCGATAAGCTGTTGCCCTGCTAATTTTAAGGCTAGCGGCCTGCATATCTGAAATGAGGGCTTCTGCATCAAAGTGATCATGGTGGCTGAAAATAAACCGAACCATATCTCTTTGCTGGCCAGTGAAGCGCTGGGATTTATTACCAGTGGTAAGGTATTCCCTGAATTTATCTTCGGGAGATTGGGATACGATAACAGACTGCAGATTCACGGTAAGGTCCTTTCAGATCAGGAAATCAGAGGAAATGGGCAATTCCTCTGATAGATTATGATAATCGATTCCTTGAAGATCTCAAAGGGTTAACCGGAAAGAGAGGCATTTTTCAACCTAAATCGAGTTCGCCCAGCATTTTATCAAGGGCAAGTTCGAATTTTTCGGGGGTATCGTAGGTGCCTGCAGCGATTTCTTGGCGCACTCTGCTAACCAGATCCTGCCTGATGGGTGCACCTTCATTTTTGCGCTTGGTTACGGCTTTGGGTTGTGATTTCCACTTTTTGCCGGTTCGTGAAACTGGTCCGCTTATAGTCGATGGTCCGTGCTTGAACATGATACATGTCCTTTCTCTAGGAATTCTCCGGAAAGATGGGTCGGAGTTTCCAAGAAGATACTACAATCTTTGGCACCGAAGTGCCAACCCTAATGCTGGCCCTGACAAGAAGAGAAACCTTGGCCACTTTGCAGATGGGTTTCAGGCTGCCTTCGTAGAGCCCTTTTCAGAGCCCTGCTGTTCGAACGCTCAACACCTGAATTCTAACATACTTATCGTCTCCAAGATGCTGAAGGATGAGAAAAAATATAGTAAATTTTTAAGTGGTAAGTTGGGGGTGTAGCGGATGCGATAAAAGGATGATCAGATGGTTACCTATACTTCGGCATCGACCACATTTTGAAACAATCCCTCCCAAGTTTACAGATTAAATTTTTCCTTTGGTTAGCTTATTGGTGACTTCGCTGATGATTTCGGCAGTTTTTTTTACTTGTTCCATGGATACATCGAGGTGAGTTACCACCCGCATCAGATTTAATCCACTTGTATGAATCAGGATTTTTCTTTCTTTTAAAGCAGCAACGAACTCAGGAACTGGCGCAAGTTTGGGATCCACATGAAACCAAACGATGTTGGTTTCAACAGTGGGTTGATCCATTTT
>CAJCCR010000445.1 GCA_903960945.1 uncultured Planctomycetaceae bacterium | reverse complement strand
CGATCGCGGTCTACGCAGGCAAAATCATAATCCTTTGAAAGTGCTTACCAGTGGCCCCGAACAGCGGGCACCTAGGCCCTTCGAAGCCAATGGTAAAATCCGCAAGCAGGAACGCAAACGCTGGTGGATGGATTACAAAGCTCAACCCTTCTGCGTATTCGGTCATTACTGGCGCACCATGGTGCCAGGCCTGCCCACAGGCAATCAGCTTTTTGAAGATCACATGGCGGAACAAGCCCTTGGGCCAGGTTTTTCAATGTGCATCGATTATTCAGTAGGTGGGCGCTGGCGCGAACGAACGAATCCAGACTTCCAAGGAAAATATGTCACCCGCCTTGCTGCACTGCGCTGGCCAGAAAAACTTCTTCTCTACGAAGATGGCTCTTCCTTCCAAGTAGGCAACATTCAAGTCTAGGCGATTAAGGCAAAAAGGGTCAGGTCTCTTTTTCGGCAATGTGCCTGTCTCATCTTTGATTTGGAAGGTTTGTCTCACCTCAATTGGGAATTATATTTTGACTATCGGAAACTCCTTGCCCTAAAGTTAAGGTCTATTGGTTTAACTTTATCCCTGAGGTGAGACATGAAAAAAATACTAGGAATAGCAATGGTGTTAGGTTTGGTGGGTGCGTTGTCAGTGATGGCGCAGGATGTAAAGCTCGGGAAGGTAGAGGTGATCGAGCTTGGCAAAGATGTAAAGTTGGAGATGGTGTTAATCCCAGCGGGGAAGTTTAAGATGGGATCGCCCGCATCTGAAAAGCACCGATTTAAAGAAACGCAGCATGAAGTAACTCTAACAAAGCCATTTTACATGGGTAAATATGAAGTAACGCAAGAGCGGTGGGAATCGGTAATGGGAACTGGCTTTTTATGGTTTGGCGGAAACCCTAGCACCATTAAAGGACCCGAGTTACCCGTAACGGGTGTATCGTGGAATGATTGTAAGGAATTTATCAAAAAATTAAATGCAAAGACGGAGACGGATGGCGGCTATAGGTTGCCAACCGAAGCTGAGTGTGAATATGCCTGCAGGGCGGGAACCATGACCGTGTATTCTTTTGGAGACAAAATCATGCCCAAGGATCTAAACTATAATAATGCGAAGATTGGCAAACCAGTAGCGGTAGGGAGCTATAAACCCAATACATTTGGTCTATACGATTTACATGGCAATGTGTCGGAGTGGTGTGAAGATTGGTATGAAGATTATCCAGCGGGTGGGGTAACAGACCCGAAGGGGCCAGCGAAGGAAGTATACCGTGTGTTGCGGGGCGGCTCGTTCATCTGCAATGATCCGAGTGCTCGTTCTGCCTTCCGGTTCAGCAGCAAGCCGACCCAACGGTCCTACATCAATGGGTTCCGTTTGGCGATGGCTCCGTAATTACTACTTAGTTACTTTACTGATTTGGTATTTAATAGCCTCTACCTCCTATTGATTGCTGTGGTCAAAGCAAGTCAATGTATTCCCTTAGGCGAATTACCGTTTGGATTAACCCTTGGCTTTCCAAAGTGGTGAGTAATTCTTCGATAGTTCTTTGTGGATTTCGGAGACTTTCACGCTGCCGTTTGACTGCGGCGCAAACCAAGCCCGAAGATTGATTTAGGAGGTCGGCCAGAAAGGCATCTGGGTGTTGCGCCTTAATGTCGAATCGTGCGAGAGTTTTTGCTGGAAAATCTTTAAGATTGAATGTCACGATGACGGAGGCTTTTGCGCATATGGCTGCAGCAAGTACATGCCGGTCGTCCGGATCCGGTAGGGAAAGGGTTGCTATTAATTTTTTGTGACCAGTTACGAGGCAGTCACGAACGGCTTTGTTCATCAGAGAGCGTGTACGTGCTAAGCGTTCTGCAGACAGGTGCGGGTTGGCCTTGAGAACATTGCGAGTCCATTCATCATTTATTGTTTCAGACCATCTTGCAAGTACAAGCCCTGATTGAGCGATTCGGATGAGTAGATCGCGCAGCGGGGCAGGATAAAGGATGTTAGCATCATAGATGGCAATGATGGGTTGTTCAATCAATAGCCCATCCCCAGTTTCTGGGCTTCGGCCGTAAGTCGATCGAGAATTTTTGCCCTCGCCTTGTCATCTTTTCGCTTGTACGCCATCAGGTCGTTGAAGCGTAGACGGCGGTATTTGCCAACAGTTCGGCATGGGATTTTTCCTTCGTCCAACAGTTTGACTAAATACGGGCGCGAGACATTAAGCATGTTGGCGGCTTGCTGCGTTGTTATTTCAGCATGGCTTGGGACAAGGGTCACTGCGTTACCTTGCGACATTTCGTTTAGCATATGAAGCAACAAATGCAGTGCGGATCCAGGTATTGACACCGTTTCAGGCTTCCCCCCTTTGGTGAGTACCTTGATGCGGACGCTAGACCGTTTGGGGATCTTGTAGGTTTCAAGGTGCCGCCTAGATTCGAAGGCGAGCCGTGCATCGGCTTCGCTCGGAGTAATAGTCTCAAAGTTTT
>CAJCCR010000444.1 GCA_903960945.1 uncultured Planctomycetaceae bacterium | reverse complement strand
GTATGTTGGTAACCATGGGGCCCGTAGAAGCCATGGATGTACTTATCAAGAAGTTATCAAAGATGAATAGCAATCAAGCCTTTCTCGATTCCATGCTTTAGAAAAAATTCATCAAAAAAACACATAGTGCAAATTTTAATAATACCTTCATCGTAGGGTTTAGTTTTCAATCTGGCGGTGCAAATGTATGCATGGGTGATGGTTCTGTTCGGTTCTTGGCTGAATCAGTGAGCTTAAAAGCTCTGTTGACCATGGCAGCTCGTTCAGATGGAAATCCCCCTTCCGAGTAATGGCTAACTGATAAAACCTCGCTTTTTGGCTTTAATTCCCTAATATTTTATTAGGTATCTCTTTGTCCATTTACTTTTGAAAGTGAAAGAAAACCATGGAACGCACGCTTGTACTTTTAAAACCCGATGCTGTTCAACGCAGGCTTATCGGCGCATTGGTCGAACGATTCGAACTCAAAGGTTTGCAAATCGTTGGAATGAAACTTGTTCATGCTAGCAAAGAACTTGCTGAAAAGCATTACGATGCGCATCGTGCCAGGCCTTTCTTCCCATCCTTGATTCAATTCCTTACCGGTGGCCCTACCGTTGCCTTGGCTCTTCAAGGGCCCAATGCAGTTGCTGTTGTTCGCAATTTAATGGGGCTTACCGATGGGGCGAAATCTCCTCCTGGAACCATTCGTGGCGATTATTCCATCAGCGTGCAAAATAACTTAGTTCATGGCAGCGACAGTGTCGATAATGCCAACCAAGAACTTGCGTTGTGGTTTAAGGCTGACGAATTAATTTCTTACCAAGGTTGCGATCATCATTGGGTGATTGGTTAATTCTAGAACGATATAAATAAAAGAAGAAAGGTGCGTGCTAATTGCATGCGCCTCTCTTTTTTCATTTCATCCGATAGGAATTGCTAGCTGACCAATTTTTTTAATTCTTCGAGAGCTTTGGGGACGCCCGTTTTGGGTTCTTCATCTGCTTCATATTCCAAAGCCATGTAACCTCTGTAATTTACTGCTTTAAGTATCTCTACAAGTTTCTTGAGGTCTGCATCTTCTTTCTTCTGGCCTGCTTTTTGTATTTCCGTTTTTATTTGAACCGTTACTGCATAGGGAGCAAGCTTGGCCAAGTCGCCATAAGGATCTGCAGTGTGAAAATTTCCCGTATCCAAGTTTACTCCGAAGTAAGGGTGATTGATGGATTTCACAATCGAAAGAATTTGTTCAGCACTTGCAGTGATACCACCATGATTTTCAAGCGCTAAAATAACACCAAACTTGGCTGCGTAATCACAAGCCTGCCCGATGGCATTGATGCAACGTTCTTTAGCTTTCTCTTCGGTATCACCCTTGGCAATGGTGCCTGCGAAAATCCGGATGGTTTTGCAACCTAAAATACTGCATCGCTCAACCCATTCGTTAACTGAAGTCATCTGTTCTTTTAACTTGGCAGCATCTGGGATGCAGAAATTATTGCCCACTGCGCTACCACTGATATCCAGCCCAAGCTTCGTACAAAAGGCTTTGTATTTTGGGAAGAATTCTTTAGAGGTATCGGGGAAATAATAAGAGGTGGGTTCAATTGCGCCTAATCCTTGTTCCGAGGCATAATCTGCAAATTGTTCCAAGGTCATGGTGGGCTTTTTCGTGCCTTTAAACTCCAGATATTTTCTAAAGCTATATGCCGCTAGGCTAAGCTTGATTAGTGATTTTCCAGCTCGTTTGACTGGTTCAATGGCTAAAGAAGAATTGTTGGCAATTAGAGCTGTAGAAGTAGAGGCTAAGGCTATTTTGCCAAAGGTTCGTCTGTTAATCATGGTGAAACCTCCTGAAGTTTTTGGAAGAAATGCACTATAATCGGGAATAGGGGCAGAATCAATTATTTATGAAGTTAATCAAGGAAGCGGACATTTAGCTGCATAAAGTGGCTGATTTATGCAAAAGTAAGGGGCTTTGATAGCTTATCAAACCGAATAATCGTAACTATTGGCGATACTCCGAATGAAATCTGATAAAGATGCCCCTTTTTGTCTGGCAGATAAATGCTAAACTAAAGGCATATTTTGATACTAGAGTATGCCATGACACAAGCTAACATTTTCGCTAATGTTCCGAACGACAAAACTTCCCAAACGGATGATGAGCGCATTCGCAATGTAATCCCATTGCCTTCGCCTGAGAATTTGATCCGGTTTTTTCCTGTTCAAGGAACGCCTGTTGAAAAACTGATTGCAGATACTCGCAAAGCAGTGAAAGATATTCTTCGCGGAAAATCGGATAAGCTTTTGGTGGTGATTGGGCCCTGTTCGATCCATGATCCACACGCTGCGACAGAGTACGCATCCAAATTGGCACTTGCCCGAAAGAAGCACGCCAACGATCTTGAGATTGTTATGCGGGTCTATTTTGAAAAGCCCCGTACCACGGTTGGTTGGAAGGGTTTGATAAACGATCCTTATTTAGATGGAACCTTTCGCATCAACGAAGGTTTAAGGATGGCTCGCGATCTCCTCCTTCGAATCTATAATGCAGGGGTGCCTGCCGGTTCAGAATTTCTCGACACGATTTCTCCGCAGTACATAGGCGATCTAATAACTTGGGGTGCTATCGGTGCGCGCACTACCGAATCGCAGGTTCATCGCGAGTTGGCCTCTGGGTTATCTGCGCCCATCGGTTTTAAAAATGGAACTGATGGAAATTTAAAAATCGCAATCGATGCATTGCTGGCTTCTGCCCAGCCACATCACTTTCTTTCGGTTCATAAAAATGGTCAGGTCGCAATTGTTGAAACCGGGGGCAATGAAGATTGTCATGTGATTCTTAGGGGTGGTAAGATCCCGAATTATGATGCGGAAAGCGTCAATGCTGCTTGCTCTGCCCTTAAAGCTGCAGGCCTTATGGAAAGGCTGATGATCGATTTATCCCACTCCAATAGTTCTAAACAGTACAAAAAACAGATTGAAGTTGCGGGTGATGTTGGTGCTCAGATTGCCAAGGGCAATCGAAGGATCATTGGGGTTATGGTTGAATCCCATCTTGTAGAGGGTAAACAAGATCTCATCGAAGGTAAAACTTTGGTTTATGGCCAGAGCATTACTGATGCATGCATAGGTTGGGAAGATTCTGAAAAGGTTTTAAACCTGCTTGCAGAAAGTGTAAGGGCTAGGCGTGCTACCAACGCTTAGGTTAGCGTGAAGCTGTTTCAGCAACCAAGATTTTCATCATTTCTTCAGCGGCTCCAGATGCAATGGCTCGCACCTTTTCAAAACTGGTGTTGTAACCAAATTCATAAGTAATTCCTGCAGATCCAAAGGTTTTATAAGCCCATGTTTTAGAAGTGGGTAGATTTTCATTATGCTCTGCATCTCGTTTAAAAGCATAATTCGGAAAGTGCTCTTGGATGCCTTTTAACCAACGCTTGGTGAATAAAAGTGGGAAGGTCTGGTCTTCATCCCGCTGAGTGTAAAAAATATCTTCTGAAGTTGAATGAAAATCAAGAAATAGGTAGACCCTAGCTTTGGGTTGTTTGGTAATGGTGGTAAGCGCATCTCGAACCGCTCTGGTTTCTATTTGGGTGAAAGGGCCGTAATCTCGATTGGGGTCAACACTTCCCAGCGTAGAGCGCCAGTGCCCATGTTCAACACCATCAGGATTGACCACCGGAATAACAATTGTTTGAAAGGAATGCCGGAAGGTTTTCGAGAGAGGTGAATTCAAAGCGATGGTATCGACAAAGCTCATTAGTCCGACGGAGCCGGTGACTTCTGGAGGATGTTGCCTGCCTAGGATGAAAATAAAATTGGTAGCATCGGGGTTCCCGAGGGCAAGTTGTTTGATTGGCCTGCCTTCCATGGATTTACCAATAGTGGTGATTTTTGTGGAAGGTGATTTTGCAAGAGTGTTGCTCCATAAATCTAAATCATCAAGGCTGATGGGTTGGTGGGCAAACACCCAGAGTGGATTGGGGCCGACTTCGAGAAGCGCACTTGCGAGTGTTTTATTTTCGGAACTTTCCTGAGTCCAAAGCTTTTTGTCGAGTGCTTTAAATTCTTTGCCATCGAAGCTGATGATTGGCTTGCTCGTAGTTCCGGGGTGGGTAAGCAGGAAACGAACTTCAATGGTTTGTTTCTTACAGGATGAGATTTTAAAGGCGTACCAAGGGCTTTGGTTGATGGGAGAATTTTCAGGAGAGATGGTTGCGATGTAGATATTATCTTGGAGGTGGGCGCAGTTGTTCAACCGGGCGCCCGAAAAATTATTGCTGAACTGAACCCCTTCTTTTTCAAAGTTCCACTCTTTGCGAGTTTGCAAAGGCACTTTGAAAGGCATTTCCGAACAAACAGCACTATCTTCAAGAATTACTAATGCAATGAATGCAAGGAATATAAAGGAGCGAAGTTTGTTCATGCCCTTATTTTTACAAACCAGTATCAAAGCAGCAAACTAAATAAACCTTGTTTAAAAGCAGGTGAAGTATGTAGAAAAGGGAAGACTTATTTTAGAGGGAGTTGCAAGTTGGGGTTGGTATCATCTTTTAAATTAATCAAAGGCAGCTTGTGTCTTTTGTCATCAGAGGCGGAAGCAGGAGCAGATTTGAAGTTGATGTTGCTAGCGGTTTGATTGTTTTTGGGCCACATAATTCCGAGCCCAAAGAGGATGAGCATACTGGCAGCCAAGGCAACCCTGGCAGAGAGGCCTGAAAAATTGCGGGCCTTAAAGCCGCCCTGAACCCTTGGGGCCTTTGGAAAGGGGGTAGGCAATTGTGCCTGGAAAAATCCTCGCAGTGCTTGTTCAAATTCTTGTTCGTTGTGTTGCATCTTAAGCCAATCACTGTTGTGAGGAAAATCGAAATTCACTTACTGGGGTGCTTCAACACCCATGGATTTTAAAATTTCTGCAAGTCTGACACGAGCCCTGCTTAAGCGCATATGCACTGCAGAAGGTTGCAGTTCTAATGCCTTTGCGATATCAGGTACTTCGTAATCAAGGGCATAGCGCATGGTCAGAAGCTCTCGGTCTTGGGGCGCAATTTCTTGCAAACCTTCCCGAAGTTGTTGGTGCAGCTCCTGCGTTTCCATACGCAGATCGGGAGACTCAGTTTTAGAACCTATCGTTTCAAACATCTCGGGGCCAAATGTCCCGTTGCGCTGAAATGAACCCCTTGCAACATCTTCTGAAAGATTTCTTGCAACTCGGATCAACCAAGCCCTCATCTGCCTAACAATCAATCCCTTAACCATTTCACGCCAAAGGCGTAGAAACGATTCCTGAAGGATATCGTTAGCCGTTTCCGCATTCATGCTTCTAGCGTAAGCAACTG
>CAJCCR010000443.1 GCA_903960945.1 uncultured Planctomycetaceae bacterium | reverse complement strand
GTAGTAAACTCCGTAGTTCAGGGTCGACTCCAAATTAAATCCTGATAGAAAACCAATCTATGCATAGCCAATCTGTATTTGACTTGGAAAATTGGCTTATTGAAAATGCTGTTCCAAGTGGTGGTTGGGCTTATTACTCAAATAAATCTGCCTCGATAGAACCGACATGTTTGGCCCTTTTGGCACTTAAAAACAGCAAGTATGAATCAAGTAAACAGTTTGCCTCTGCTATTGCATTTTTGGAATCTTGCATTGGGCCAAATGGGATTGCGGTTTCACCAAATGGCAGGCCGGAAGCTGTTTGGGTTACATCCATCGTGCTTTTCACTTTCATAAAACTTAATCTTAATCCAACAGCTATTTCTTCAATGGTTTCCATTTTGCTTGAAATAAAAGGGACCGTTACCAAAAACAATCGGGCGATGGAAATTCATGCCAAGGGTATAAATCCCCAAGTTATGGGTTGGCCCTGGTCTCTTAATACTTTTTCTTGGGTGGAACCCACGGCTTGGGCCCTTCTTTCTCTCAGGTCGGCTGGTTTGCAGGATAATCCCAGATTGACGGAAGGGATCGAATTTCTCCTTGATCGCTTAATGGATGAGGGAGGCGCAAACTATGGCAATAAAACGGTTCTTGGAAAGCTTTTAGATCCGGTTCCAGGCCCCACAGCTCTTTGCCTATTGGCATTGAATGGCACCAAGGGTGCCATGAACCCAAAGGTTGGTGCATCGATTGCTTATTTGAAGCAAAGTATTTTTGCGCCTCTAGATTTAGAGCACGCTTTTTGGGCTGTCCTTGCATGCTCATTATATTTAAATGGTAATCGTGACGAAATTGTTAATCTTGAAAGTGCAATTACTGAGCTTTTGGCAAGCTTTTGCAAAGAGTTTTCCAGTGAATCCCAGCCACTTGCTAAATCGGTCTGCCGTGTATCTTTGGCGCTTCTTGCAAACAAGGCAATTAAAGAAAACCCCTTTGCGATAAATTTAGAAGCGAAAAAAGTAGCATTTAAAAAGGCATCCATTCCAAGTGAATCTTGGAGTGAATGGTTCAAAAAGGTTATTCGTCGATTGCTAATCGATGGTTTGGGAGGGGTTCAGGTTAGGCAAAACGAAAGCTTAGTAGCTTGGAAAAATGTAACAAGTTATGAAGATGATGTTCTTTTAGCTCTGAGGGAGATGTATCAATCATTTAAACAAAAGGTTCCATTAGCAGGCAAAAAAATATTTATAAAACCTAATATTGTTGAATTTAATTCCCAAAGACCAATTCATACTAATCCGAAGGTTGTGGATGCGATGATTCGTCTCTGCATTGAAGAAGGTGCAGCAGAAATTGTGGTTGGAGAAGGGTCGGGGCATCGAAGAAATATGGGATGTTTGCTTCGGGAGTGTGGGTTGGAAAAAGTATTAGCCGAGCATAAAATTCGATTTGTAGATATCAATTACGATCAAACTAAAAAAGTTGTCAATTTAGGGTCAAAATCTGGGTTAGGATTCATTTACTTTAGTAAAGAGGCCTATGAAGCTGATGTTTTAATATCAGTTCCTAAGCTTAAAACCCATCATTGGACAACTGTAACACTTTCTTTAAAAAATTTGTTTGGTATTGCTTCAGGTCAAGCTTACGGGTGGCCTAAAAATGAACTTCATTTTCAGGGGATTGTGAATAGTATCGTTGATATTAATTCGACAAGAAAAGCCGATCTTTCTTTAGTGGATGGTATTGTTGGCATGCAGGGTGATGGGCCTCTTTATGGTGATTCGATTAGATCAAACATATTGCTCATGAGTGATGATCCTGTTGCAATTGATGCCACCTGTGCAAGATTAATGGGTTTTGATCCTGCAAAAATTGATCATATTGGGTTAAGTGCCAAGGTTGGTTTGGGGAATTTTGAATCAGATAAGATTAAGTTGGTTGGAATCAAAGTGGGGGAATTCCCGCAATTAAAATTCGAAAGCCCGCCTGGATTTTAACCATTAATGACCAATGTGGTGCCTTTTTATCAGTCGAATGTGATTGATTTAAAAATAATTTTAATTATTTTGGCAAGATCGGTATAAAAGTCTGCGAATGACTATAATAAATCGTGTAAGGAATTTTTTTGTTTTGGAGATGACCCAAGATTGTTAAAAGTGTATCTTGTGATCTGAGTAGGTCATTAGCTTAAAAGTTTACAGGGCTAATTTAAAAATGTATGAGCGTTTTACTGATCGTGCTCGCAAAGTTATGCAACTTGCCAATCAAGAAGCCCAGCGCTTCAATCATGAGTACATTGGCACAGAGCATATTTTGCTTGGGCTTGTAAAAGAAGGTTCCGGCGTAGCTGCGAATGTTCTTAAAAACCTTGATATAGATTTGAGAAAAATCCGACTCGAGGTTGAAAAAATAGTTCAATCTGGCCCCGATATGGTGACTATGGGAAAACTCCCCCAAACACCTAGGGCCAAAAAAGTAATCGACTACTCTATAGAGGAAGCTCGAAATCTTAACCATAATTATGTTGGAACAGAACATCTCCTCTTGGGATTATTGCGCGAGCAAGAAGGTGTTGCAGCTCAGGTTTTGATGAACCTTGGCTTGAAACTTGACGATGTCCGGGAAGAAGTTCTTAATTTGCTGGGGCATAACATGGCTACCGAAGAGACTGGGGGCGGAAGTAGCAGTGGTGAAAAACAGCCTGGTCGAGGCAAATCCAAAACTCCCGCCTTGGATAGTTTTGGCAGAGACCTTACCGAACTTGCCAAACAAGGGAAACTAGACCCCGTTATTGGCAGAGCCAATGAAATCGAGCGGGTTGTTCAAATTCTTAGCAGAAGAACCAAGAATAATCCTGTTCTTCTTGGCGAAGCAGGCGTTGGCAAAACTGCAATTGTTGAAGGCCTCGCACAATTAGTTATTGATGGAAATGTCCCAGAATTGCTTAGAGATAAGCGTATTGTTGTTCTTGACCTTGCGATGATGGTCGCTGGTACCAAGTACCGCGGACAGTTTGAAGAACGCATCAAAGCGGTTATGAATGAAGTTCGAAGGGCTAAAAATACCATTCTTTTCATTGATGAGCTTCATACTCTTGTTGGCGCAGGCGGGGCTGAAGGTGCGATAGATGCATCGAATGTCCTTAAGCCAGCTCTTGCTCGTGGTGAAATCCAATGTATTGGGGCTACCACCCTTGACGAATATCGAAAATACATTGAGAAAGATGGCGCTTTGGAAAGGCGTTTTCAACAAATAATAGTCAATCCTCCTTCGAAAGAAGAAGCTGTTGAGATTCTTCGCGGCCTTCGCGACCGATATGAAGCTCATCACCGTGTTCAAATCAAAGATGAAGCTCTTGCGAGCGCTGTTGAATTGAGCGACCGTTATATAAGTGGTCGTTGTTTGCCTGATAAAGCAATCGATGTTATTGACGAAGCTGGGGCACGCGTTAGGCTAAAAGCCATGACTAGGCCACCCGATTTGAAAGACCTAGATCAACAAATCGAAAAGCTTAATCAAGAAAAAGAAGCTGCTGTTGCTGAACAAGATTTTGAAAAAGCAGCTCATCTTCGTGATCAAGCAGATAAACTTAAAAAGAAAAAAGAAACCATTACCAAAGAATGGCGAGATAAATCCCGTGAAGTTGATGGCGTGGTTGATGACGATGTCATTGCTGAAGTGGTTAGCAAAATGACTGGCGTGCCTCTTAAACGCCTCGAAGACAACGAAACGGCTCGTTTGCTTTCGATGGAAAAAGAGCTGCATAAGCAAGTTGTTAGCCAGTATGAGGCGATTGAATCAATCTCCAAGGCTGTGCGTAAAAGTCGTGCAGGCCTAAAAGACCCTAAGCGCCCTATTGGAAGCTTTATTTTTGCAGGCCCAACTGGTGTTGGTAAAACTTTGTTGGCAAAACGCCTTGCAGCATTCATGTTCGGAGATGAAAATTCGCTTATCTCGATTGATATGAGTGAGTATTCAGAAAAGCATAATGTAAGCCGTTTGGTCGGTGCACCTCCTGGATATGTTGGATACGAAGAAGGTGGCCAGTTAACCGAAAAAATCAGGAGAAAACCTTATAGTGTTGTTCTTCTTGATGAAATTGAAAAAGCCCATCCCGAAGTTTGGAATATGCTTTTACAAATCATGGAAGAAGGCCGTTTGACCGATAATGTAGGTCGAACAATCGATTTTAAAAACAGCATCATCATTATGACCACGAATATCGGCGCCGCCGAAATTACGGGTAAAGTTGGTGGTTATGGTTTTCATAACCGTAAAGATGAACAAGCTAACTATTCCAAAATGAAAGAAACCGTGAAGCAGGCTATGGAAAATAATTTCCGCCCTGAATTCCTTAACCGTGTAGATGATATCATTGTTTTCAGGCCGCTAACCAAGCCTGATCTTAAGAACATTATCGACATTGAATTAAGCAAGGTTTACAAGCGGCTTAAAGAAAAGAGCCTCAGGCTTGTTCTTACTGAAGAAGCAAAGGAACTTTTGATTGAAAAAGGTACTAGCCTTGATTTTGGTGCCCGACCTTTACGCAGGGCAATCGAGCATTTCTTGGAAGATCCTTTATCTGAAGACCTTCTTCGAGGCTCTTTTGTTGGCAAAAATCTTATCAACACCAGAGTTGCTGAAGTTGATGGTGAAAAGAAGATTTTATTTGAGCCAACCTTTGAAGTCGAAGAAAAAGAAGTGCTTGAGTCTGTTGTAACCCCCGGAGATAAACCTGCTAAAGGTTTAGATCCAACGACTCCCTGATCTTTGTGATTACAAAAAAAGCCAGCCTTTTAAAAAGGTTGGCTTTTTTTATAGGCTTGAATTCTAGAGATCTAGCGCAGATGAGTCTTTCGTATCTTTTCCATACAAGAAAACGATGCTTTAGGTTGCCAATCTTTATCAAATAGACCGCAATTTGGGAAATCAGAATCCGGATCATCCGATAATTCAACCCAATGAATAGATTGAATATATCGTTTGCTAAGAGCCAAAGAGGTGAAAGATTCCACCCAATCTGCTTGAGTTGCTGAAGTTTTTGCACCTTTCCAGTTCCCAAAATTACTATCCCCTAGCTCGCCTTGATTCTTAACTGATGGATAACCAAGGGTGAGCGTTAAGGGCATGCCTAAAACTGCATAGAGATCTAAAAGCTTGGATGTTTCGAGCATGTCTCTGCAGAAGGAACCATTCGGAGATGAACCCATAACAATTTCGATGTCGATGGCAGCAAGATTGAGCCCTGCCCTGCAAAGATTATCTGTAAAAATAAAAGGGGAGAAAGCTCTTCTTTTTGATGCGCTATATTCACCCCAAGGTTGAGTGACCCCAACAATGATTTCTAAGGAGGAATCAATTTGCTTGGCAATCTCTGCAAGCTTACATGCAATGCGAAAATAAGTTTCATCACCAAAAGCAGGTTCAGTAGCAACATTCAGCCCAGAGCAAATAATCCAGCGGTGGATCTTTCCGTTATAGCGCCTAATAGCGGTGTCTAAAAATCGGGCCATTGCGGTTGCATATTGGGATGCAGTACTGCTAGATGCACTCAACCATTCAGGAAGAGATTCTTTTGTCATTTGGATGACTGGCCCACCTATTACTTCCATTCCAGTAGCCAAGCAACTTTCTAAAGCTTGATCGACTTGACTCCAAGAGAAAGTACCTTGTGAGGTTTCGATATTTTTCCAGTTGAAACCAACTTGCATGTAATTAAAAGATTGTTCCATTTTGCTTGTAAGAGAAGTTGGAAACGGTTTGGAAACCTTGGCTGAAAGCCCCGTTTCAAAGGGTTGATTATCTTGATGCCTAATGTCAAATATTTGACGAATGTATTCGCGAATTAAAGTGTCGGCACCATGATAAGCAAACTCGATAGCGTTTTGAAGGGATTTTTCTTGTTGTGGAAGATCGAGATTACTAAAGGCTTTCCCGAATTCTAGGGTGGATTTAGCTAGTTGATCCCGAAGTTCTTGATTTATTTTTAAGCCGCTAAACTCCCAGTCTGCATTGAAATTTCTAAATTGATTAACCTTACCGCGCGCCAACTCCATAAGCAAGGAATAAGGCGAATCGGATAAAGGCAAGGTTGAAGTTGGAGACATGAAAATACCATGGTTTCCAATATTCCACGGAATATTTAGAAAGCAGGAATCATGTTCTTCTTTTTTAAGTGATAAAATATTTTTGTTGATGGCAACGCTGGAAAAAAAAGGCATGGAGTCTGGGCCACCCAAAAAATATGACTTTAACAACTCTTTTTCCCAAGTTTTGTCGAGTGAATCAGGAGTTTTGAAAGAGATGTTGCCCATTGTATCGCTAATGTTTTAATTGTTAGGAAAAGTAAAAATCCATAATAATATGATATTATTAAATATGGTTAAAAGCGATAAGTGAATAAGAAATCAACGATAATTACAAAGAAGGTATATCTTTGTCCGCAAGTGCAATAATGGTAATCCCAAGGTCATTTGCGAGGTTTACTGCATCTTTTTCGCTTAAAAAAATTGTTTGCCCTGCTTCTATGGCAAGTACCTTTCCTCTGGCTTTATGAAGTGTTTGAATCGTATCGATTCCAATAGTTGGCACATCAAACCTGCGGTCTTGATTTGGTTTTGCCACTTTAACAACAACAAATCCTCCTGATTTACAGTATTCCCCCGCCCGGGTTATGTTTTTATCCGTGCCTTCAATGGCTTCGATGGCTAAAACAGCACGATCTTTAACCGCAACACTTTGCCCCACATCCAAGCGGCCCATCTCACGGGCCAGTTTCCAACCAAAATAAATGTCCTGCATTTCCGAATTAGTTGGCCCCCTGCGGGTTAATGTTCCTGATTGCACTAGAATCTCCGGTATGTAATCAAGGGCGGATGCGAAATTTATACCATCTTTTGCGAATTCTTTGATAATGGATAACAATAGGGTGTCGTCTTTGTTGTCAGTTCTTTTGCGAAGATACCAGAAGATCAAGGTTCGTAAATCAGGTGCAAGATTAAATATTTTCCAAGGCTTGTGCAGTAAATTCGCTTTGTGAATCTTCCCCGCCATCACTACATTTTTAACACCATGTTTTTTAAACCGATTGATCATTTTCCCTAACTGTGCAGGCCCTGACCAGTAAAAATGATCTACGAGGTCTTTTAGCTCAGGCCCTGCTTCTTCAGTAATTCCAACGCAAACGACATGTAAACCCAACCTACGCGCCCCTTGTGCAAAAACAACAGGAAACTGACCATAGCCTGCTAATAATCCAATTGGCTCTTCAATTAGTGTTGTAGAGGTCATCGGTTGGATTACTCAACTTCCATGTAGCATGAACTTTTGTTAATTACTTTTTATTCTTCATCCGGGATGTTTAATTGTTTTTTGATCTTTTTGATGTCTTTGCAAATCCCAGGAAGCCTAGCCATACTTATTAGAATTCGCTTTTCGTCTCGTTCTTGTCGAGCTGGGATGCCAAGTAGACGCTCACCCTTGCCCGCAGTTCGCATCACCGCACTTTTTGCACCAACTACCACCTCGTCAGCTAGAGTCACATGGTCTGCAAGGCCTGCTTGCCCAGCAACCACCACATAATTTCCCGTTGTACACGATCCAGCAATACCAACTTGAGCGACTAATAAATTGTGTTTGCCTATTTCGCAATTGTGCCCAATTTGAACCAAATTATCAACTTTAGTACCTTCACCGATTCGAGTGGGGCCAAAGGTGCCGCGATCAATAGTGGAGCCTGCACCTATTTCGACATAATTTTCTAATTCAACATAGCCTGTCTGAGGGATCTTTTTGTGGACCCCATCAGTTAACCTATAACCAAAGCCATCCGCACCAATCACGCTGTTAGCATGTATGGTGACATGGTCGCCAATGACACAATCGTCATAAATAACAACGTTGGGATGTAAAACAATATGGTTTCCCAAGGTGCAATTTCGTCCGATAGAAACTCCGCCATGAATAATACAATCGGTGCCAATAACGGAATTATTTCCAATCCGAGCAAAAGGCAAAACCGAAGTTCCAGCGCCAATTTTAGCACTAGGTGAAACCCAAGCGGAAGAGTCGACTCCAAGAGGATAGGGTTCAGGTTTACCTTTAAAATGTTCAACAATAACTATAAAAGCAAGTAATGGATCATTTACCAGAATCAAGGTTTTTCCAGGTGCATTAAATTCGTTTTGGCAAACAGCGACCAAGGCTTTGGATTCAATGAATTGTTTTTCGTACTTTGGATTGTCAACAAAGGTAATATGTCCAAGATCTGCATATTTTAAATTGGATGTACCAGAAATAATGGCAGTATCATTGCCAATTACTTTACCCGAAATCAAACTAGCAATCTCAGAAACTTTAGCAGACACCTTTCGCACCTGACCTTCCATGAAGTAATTGACAAACAGAATTAATATCAGAGATCGTAATCTTTGTCTTTTAAATGGACAACCCTAGTTTTAAAAGGTTTAGTCCTTAGGCTTAAGTCTAAAGAAATCTCCTTTAGAGGTTCCAAGGTAAATTGAATTTTCATAGAAAACAGGCGACCCTGAAATTTCACCCCCAAGGTTCATTTTTTGGATCAACTTGCCATCTTCTAGATTAAGGAAATAGAGGTAACCATCAAAGGAACCCGCAACCACAGTATTTCCTAAAATAAGTGGTGAAGCATCAATTTTTCCATCCGTTTGAACTCCCCATATCTCTAAACCTTTTTCTCGGTCTATGGCATGGATTTTTTTATCTCTTCCACCTACTACAACAAGATTCTTGGCGATTGCGCAGGAGCTAAAAAATGGCTGGGATCTTTTTTCGGGTTTGTAGTTCCAATTGATTTTGGGTTTTTTCCAATTGATACCTAGTACATTGTTAGACATGGTACCAACAAATAAATCGTCTCCTGCAATGGAAGGCGTGGCGCCGGTTTGTCCACCTAGGTCAAGATTCGAAAGTTCTTTTCCTGTTTCAGCATCAAGAACATGCAAGGTACTATCGCAACCCGCAGCAAAAGTTTTACCTTCGATTATTGCGCAAGATCCAAAAAAAGGCCCTTCCATTTTGAATTTCCACAGTTCTTTTCCGGCAGCATTTAAGCAATAAAGGTTTTCGTCCTGACTTCCAAACAGTATGTTTTTTTTGAAGAAATTTGCTCCACCGGAAATCTCGCCATTGGTTGCAAAGACCCATTTTTTTAAACCTGTATTCAAATCAATTGCGTGCAATGTGCCATCAATGTCACCGATGTAAATTACATCATCCTGAATACTAGGAGGTGCTTTGAACGACCCTCCTTTGTATTTCCAAATTTCTTTTCCGTCTTTGCAATCTAAGGCGTATACTTTTTCATCCATGCAGCCAAAATAGACCTTCCCATCGTGAACAACAGCCGTTCCTTCAATTGAATCTTTAAGAGATATTTTCCATTGGATTTCGAATGGCATTTTGATTGATGTGGGCAAAAAACCATCTTGCTGCGGGTTTCCTCTAAAAAGAAGCCAAGAAGAAACTGCATTAATATCTTTTGCAAAGAGAGCATTACCAAGAAAAGCTAAAGCAAAAAAAGTCAGGTTGGTGATCAGGCAGATCATACCATAGCGAGTTGATAAATTTCGAGAAGGTCTTTTTCTTGTACTGGCCTTGGGTTGAATTTGGCAGTCCATTGTTCAGAAGCCTCCTCAGCTAACACTTCAAGAATTCCGTGAGATACGCCACAGTCATGAAGATTTTTTGGTATTCCAGCAAGGGAAAGAAAGCCAGTGATGATATCAGCAAGAATTTCCCCTGCCTCGGAAAGGTTGTTTGCACTTCTACCAATGTCCGTAACAAGAGTTTGGTAGGAATTGCCTACATGATGACTATTAAAGCGCAAAACATGCGGCAATAGAATGCCAATTGCAATTCCATGGGGTATACCGTAGTGGGCAGTCAAAGGATTTGCGCAGGAATGGCAAATCCCCAGCATTGAGTTTTCGATGGATACTCCAGCAAAATGTGCCCCAAGTTGCATGGCTGCCCTAGCATTAATGTCCAAAGGGTTTTTTAAAACCGTGGTAAGATTTTCCGCCAACATGCTCCAAGCTTGCCTCGCAAAAGTTTGCGAGATGGTATTTTTTTTTGTGCATACATAAGATTCTAAGGCATGGGAAATAGCATCAATCCCCGTGGCGGCTGTCACCATGTGGGGTTGTGAAATGGTAAGTTCTGGGTCAAGAAGACATATTTTAAAGGCAGCTTTTTTATCACCACATGCCATCTTTAAGTGTGTACTTGAATCGGTAATCAGTGCAAAAGATTGTGCTTCACTTCCTGTACCAGAAGTGGTGGGTATGCCGATTGAAGGCAGCATGGGTTTCTTAGCCAACCCGACGCCTTTGTAATCGGACATTTTGCCGCCATTTGTCAGCAAAAAATTAATCCCCTTGGCGCAATCCATGGCACTGCCACCGCCAAGCGCAACAATAAAATCAATATGGTGAAGTTGGGCAACATGTTTGCCTTTGGCGACATGAATTTCTTCTGGATTCTCTTCGACTTCGTCAAAGAGAAAAACTTGTGATCCTGATTTCTCTAGAGAAGAGAAAATGAGATCCGTATGCCCTGCTTTTTTAAGACCTGAATCGGAGACTAAAAGAACTCGGGTTCCCCCCAGTTCTCTAACCAAAGCTCCAGCCTGAGCAGAACAACCAGGCGCAAAAATAACCCGGTTGAGTGGACTAAAATCAAATGGTGTCACCTTAGAATCCGCTTTGCTGGTAAGCTCTTTGCTTGTAGAGGTGGGTAAATAAGTTCCCCTCATGAGGCTGATCCCAAGTAAGGCGATTCGTTGGTATGGGGCCAAGATTCAGCCGGTCCACATTAGTACTGTTTAATAACACATGAGCGAAATCCTTGTCTTCTGTAATAGCAGTTGCAACAAGGGTCGGTCCGATTAATTTTACCATATCAGCTTGCGGACACTCAACCACGCTTGCGTAAGGGAAAAGGAATTCTTTGTTAGCAAGAGGGTGGTCGTAGGTTTCACAATGAACAATTGCGGGAAGCAACCAAGCGCATCTTCCTTCTTTAACAAGCCTTGGAGTTCCTCTAACTTTCTCAGTAGTATCTGTAGCACCCGGTGTTTTGAGCAAATTATCGATCATGCCAGAAATTCTGTCAGGAACATCGGGATTAGCGAAAGCAGCAAGTTCAGCATTAGGATCATCGTAAGCCCGAACTTGAATTTTTGCGAGTTTTTCAGAAAGAGCATGGGCTATTTCTTTCCCATGAGAAGGTACCCAAACAGCTGATACATTGATGCAAGATCTACCGCCATTGGCTGCAATCGATTCTGCAATGATATCAATGTAATCTTTCCAATGGGCAATCTTATCTTCGCCTATCAAGACTTTGCTATATCCAGGTCCGTGAAGTTCAACCCGATGATCATTCTTGTAAGGATCGGTGGTGGTGCTATCCCCAAAAAGCATACTACGGCCTGTGCCTCGAAGGATCTCAGCAGCCCCAGCATGATCGGTTGGGCAGAAGTTAACAGCAGCAGGAGGAATACCGGCCTTCAAATAAGCTTGTATAACCCTGAATGGTGTCCAAGGCTCTTCTCTACCAGGCTTTAAAATGAGTGGTATTTTTAAAGCAGGAGTTGGCGCCCACAAAGAATGTACGCCAGGGGAATTGCTTGGGAGAATCGCCCCAAAAGAACTGCAAGTTGGAACAAAACATAATGTCCTGCCATCTTGCGTGCCATGGCCTGTGTCCAAAATTGACATGTCTAAACCACGAGTTAAACCAGCAATAATCGTATCGATATTCCTGAGTACATACTCGACCTTGCCCGCATTTCTTTTGCAGAAAACCATGGGAGATCCCGTGGTTGAAGATAAGTTCCGAATATAATCTTCAAAAGTTTGCATCTGATCACCACATGGCAGAGTGTCAGTAGCAAAAATTCGCCCTGCTTCCTTAACCATATGCATGAGTTTATCCATGGGAATGGCTTGCAGTTCATTGCGGGCTTCTTCCATTTTGGAAATATCCCTGACAATTTGGCTGCCATTAACTTGACTAACTTCTGCAATTGTTTCACCCGTAACATGATGAACAAGCTGGGTTTTGTTCAGACTGGTGTATGGTTTTCCTAATCGCAAAGCAGGAATGTGAAGCATGTATAAAGCCCTTTAAAATCCTTGTGGAATAAACACTAAAATGTTAATAGACACCAACAACGGTACTTGCAGCAAATTCACTGAAAGGACGAACGCCACTAACTCCATCCCAAGGATAGGTTTCAAAAGGAAGTTCGCGCTCACCCTCATCGCGTTCAGGAAATCTAGGAACAAAGAATTCCTTGGTAAGAGTAGTGAGAAGAACTCGCCCAGTCTGACCATACTCAACGAGCTTGTCAAAATTCTTGGGATCAACGACCTGAATAGCAGCCCTAGGCTGAGGCGCATAATAAGAGATTTTAAACCCATCTTCAGGGCAAATAGGCTTGGAGCAAGCAAGACCCATCAGGGTGTTACCATAGGTAGGGGTCATGTAAACATCACCGTTATCAAGCATCTCCTCGTAAGCTTCGCGTGTGAACTGAGGAGTAAATTCAGTACCACCAGAGAAGATACCAGTAATACCCGCAGCCTTGATGGATTTTAAACCACCTGCTGGGATTTTTTTACCAAGCTGACGGAATTTGTCTTCGAGTTTGCCGGATCGTAATGCCTCATCAAAGGCGGCAAGAAGCTTGGGAGTAGTAAACATGCATTTAATATCGTGTCCACCAGCAAGAATGGTCAAAGCTTGTTCAATGGCGTGCTCTTTGTAAAGGTTAGCCATACCAATTTCACGCATTTTAATAAGTTTGACGACCCATCTAGGATCTAAATCGATACAGAAGCAAATACCGCCCCTATGTTGGGCAAGATGTTCGATAGCTAATCGAAGTCGCCTTGGTCCAGAAGGCCCAAGCATGAGCCAATTACTGCCTTTGGGGAAGTACTTGTCTGGAAGAGTATCTGACATCATTTCGTAATCGATACGGAAATCGTCGATTACAATGCGAGTTTTAGGAAGCCCAGTCGTACCACCGGTTTCAAAGACATAGGTGGGTTTACCAGCATAGCCTTTAGGAATCCAGCGTTGAACAGGCCCGCCACGCAGCCACTCGTCTTCGAAAGTTCCAAACAAGCGCAAGTCTTCAAAAGTGTGAACATCTTTGAGAGGGTTAAACTTATATTCCTTTGCTTTATCAAGCCAGAATGGAGTGCCAGTATCCGGGCTGAAGTGCCATTGCACCACTTCCCTTACTTGTGCATCAAGCTTGGTTTTTGCATCTTTGATCAAAACTTCAAGAGATTTAGTTTCTGCCACGGTCGATTCCTTAAAAATAAAAAATTACTTTCCAGAGATAGCAAAAAGAGTCGTTCCTGTATTAACGAACAAGCAACCATTGATAACAGTGATCGGACCTTTAATCGGTTGATCCATTTCTATTTTAGTCGGCTCAGCTTTGGTTTTTCCATGATTAAAAACATAAAGGTCCCCACTATCGGTCCCGATGAAAACCTTACCATCAACATAGTATGGGGAAGCCCAAGTTCCATCCCGGAGATCATGATCCCAGAATTTTTGGCCAGTCTTGGCATCCAAGCAGTGCAGATATCCATCTAATTCGGCAAGGTAAATAATTCCATCATGAATTGCTGGAGTACTAAGCGTTCTTCCGAAACTGATTTCTCTACCTTGTTCTGGTTTTGGAACAACCTTGCCACCGTAATGCCAAACTAGGCCGGAATTCTTGTTGATATTAGCTTTAGGGTCAAATTTTTCATCCTTGGGGCTAAGATCTTTTTCAGGATTGTCAGGTGTTTTGGTAGCATCAATACACCAGAAATGCCCTTCCCCAGGCCCATCATCAGGATTGTTACCTGTACCAACATAAACTCTGCCTTCATTCACAACAGGCGTAGCCATAATATAACTTTTATTACCTCTGCCACCTGGTTTAAATTCTGTTCCCTTTGGATTGCAATCAAACTTCCAGAGGAGATTTCCTGAAACTGGTTCGAAAGAATAAACCCAGCCATCGCCACCCGGGAAAATAACTTGGGATTTGCCATTAATGGTAAAAGCCGCAGGGTTAGACCATTGACCTTCCATGATGTTTTTTCCAGGAAGACTACTTTTCCAAGCAAGCTTTCCAGTGTTTTTATTAACAGCAATAAAACTAGGAGCATCAGGGGCAGGCAACTTGTGTTGATTAGGATCCACACCGTTTGCAGTTACAACAAAAACATTATCACCTAGAACCAGTGGAGATCCAATTGCAAGAAAGCATGGAAAAACGCCAAGGTCTTTCATCATGTCCATTTTCCAAAGAATAGCAGGTTCGGTCTTACCTTTTGCAAGCTCGGTGGAAGCACAAACAAGCTCGCAACGATTGGAAACGTAGTATATTTTTTTCTGATCATAAGCAGGGTAAGAACCAATGCCCTGCTTGGGCCAGTCGTTTAACTCGGGTTCTGGAAGTTTATCGTGTGTGATTTGCCAAAGAAAGGAACCATCCGCTTCGTTAAAGCACATAATAACGCCACGGTCACCCATTGCTTTGGGATCACGAGGGCGCTCATTATTGGTGCCTACGAAGATTTTGCCATCAGCAATGGTAGGACCACCGTAAGAAACTGTACCCATCTCTGCAGCCCACTTTACATTCTTGCGTGCATCTTTCTTTATGCTCCAAGATGCAGGGATGTTTTTTTCTGTGGGGTTGGATTGGTTTCGTTCAATGGACCCACCAAGGAAAGGCCATTCTTTAATGGGTTCAACCGGAGGGAAAAATCCGAATACACTGGAAAAACCAAGAACTAGCACCCCAAAAGAAAGGCTGGAAAAATTCATTAGAGCGTACTCACAAAAGGAATGTTCTTGGAGGAATCTTTAGTTCTTGGTGATGGAGTAAAGCCTGCAGGGGTTTTCCGTGATTATGAAAATCGTGGAATTGACAGCAACAGGTGTGGCCCTGATTTTGCCCTTCATTTCGATGGTGCTAATCAGTTTCTTTTCCTTTGCCGCTGCAAACACGAGCATCGTACCGTTTTCGTTGCCAATATAAACTTTTCCATCAACGATATAGGTTGAACTCCAAGTGTCAGCTTCCATATCGTGTTGCCAAAGTTTTTTACCCGTCTTGGCATCAAGGCAATGAACGAAACCATCATATTCAGCAGTAAAAAGCATGCCATCATGAACAGCAACAGTGCTCATGGTTCTGCCGAAATAGTAATTACGATCGTAATCTTTGTCAGCAGGGCCACCATAATGCCAAACAAGTCCGGAAGCTTTATTTTCTGGGGCATCGGGATTGTAATTTTCAGCAGCAGGTGACAAATCTTTTTCAGGATTTGCAGGAACCTTAGTGATATCGATGCACCAAAGATGTCCAACACCTTTGTCATGCTCTGGGTCTTGGCCAACACCAATATAAAGCTTGTTATCATAAACAACGGGAGTGGAAACAAAGTCGTTACGGGTGCCCTTGCCGCCAAGTTCGTAAACAGATTTTTTTGGATTACAATCAAACTTCCAAAGCAGGTCTCCATTGGCAGGATTGAAAGTATAAATCCAGCCATCGCCACCTGGGAAAATGATCATTGGTTTGCCGTTTGGTTCAGCATAAACGGGATTAGACCATTGGCCATGCATCAAGAGTTTGCCCTGATTAATAAGGGTTTTGATTTCGACCTTTTCGCCGTTTTTCTTAGCTTCTACAAGACTCTTGGAAGGGAGGTTGCTAGACCATTTGACTTTGCCGGTTTTTTTATCGATAGCCAAAAAGCTTGGAGCTTCGGGTTGCGGCACATTGATATGGCCTTCATCCACACCATTGGATGTGATGACAAACAAAGTGTCACCAACAATTAAAGGCGAACAGGTTGCAAGATTGTGAGGAAAAACATTAAGCTCTTTGATCATATCCAAGCGCCAAATGATGTCCGCATCTTTTTTTGAACTGTATTTTTCATCAGTTACGCCATCGTTTTTACCATCCATCAACCCTTCGGTGTCTGCGCAGATAACTTCGCATCGGTTGCTAACATAGTAAAGGCGATTGCCTTCAACAACGGGGCTTGAGCAGATACCTTCGCGAGGCCAGTCGTTAACCCTGCCCGCGGGCAATTTGTCGTGAACGGATTGCCAAAGAAGGTCACCAGTTTTTTCATCGAGGCACATAATGATGCCTTTGTCATCTTTGATGCTAGGATCACGAGGAGCATCATTATTCGTGCCTAAATAAATTCTTCCACGATAAATGATAGGTCCACCGTAAGCTTTGGAACCTAAATCGACCACCCATTTGACATTTTTCTTCTTGCCTTCCTCATTGCTCCAAGATTCTGGGAGATCTTTTTCAACGAGATTGACGAGATTTCTGCTAACAGAGCCGCCGAAAAGTGCCCAATCTTTGGTAGTTGCAGCGGGCGCAGGCGCACCTTGAATCGCAACAGCCTCAACTTTTGGTTCGACCCAAAAATATTGGGAGGCAGCACCTGTAAGAATTGCAGCAGTAATACCCAGAATAGAAAGCCGCCTGATTGTCTTGTTTTTGCTGGTCATGTTTACTTTCCGTTAAAAAATCAATGATTAAAGAGATAACGAAATCAACTACACATAAGGTTACTTTTTGTTTGGGACAACCTTTACATTATCGTAAAAGATTTCGGTCCCAGGTTGATTTTCAAGTATACCAGCAGCGTAGCCATAAATTCCAGCGCTACCTTCAAGGTTTGCAACTGGGTCTTTGAACTCAAGTGTCCATTCTGCTGGTTCGGGCTTATCTCTGGGCCAGATTTTGCCACGAATGGTACCTTCAGTACCTGTCGCTTTTTCAAAAGATAGTTTAAAGGTATACCAAACATTGGGCTCCCATGGATATGAAATAGTCTTGTCAACCCTAGGTAATGCATCCCAAGAAATAAGCCTTAAAGACTTGGTTTTTCCGGTTAACATGAAAGTATATCGGTTTGCAACAACGCCCATATCGGGAAGATCATCGCGTACCTTGGTGCCCATCATGTCAGCCTGAATTGTGTATTCAGTAAGGTCTGGCATCGTGATAAATGCATTTGCCCTAGCCACCAATGGGCTTGGATTTAAAGCAAGTTTCTTCAAAATCTTTTTACCATCAACAGTAACCATTTCAAACTTGCCCTGACAGTTGATCCAACCACCTGGAGTTCGCTTTTCTGGAATATTAGCAAAGTTTGGAGCATAAGGAAGAATAGGGGCAACCCTGACCCTGGTTTCAGCAGTCAATTTGCCAGCTTTTGCAACAACTCTGCCAAATTGTGCTGGAGGAGGCGATTTGCTAACCTCGAGAACAGTATCCACACCCTTTTCATTACTAAGCTTGCCATTTAAAGGAGGTGGGGGTGTTGGAGCAGGAGTTCCAGGTGCGGCAGGAGGTGCAGGAGGCAGGCCTTCTGGGGGCCTTACTCCAGCAAGCGACCATTCTACTTCAACAGGTCCAATTTTGTTGCCATTGGCATCGTATGCAAAAGCAGCAAGGGATTGTTTTGCTTCAGGGTTAAGAACAAAGTCAGCAGGAACAATTTGCAAATGTGCGGCCTCTCCTAAAGTAACTGCTTTGCTTTCAGTTTTAATTTCCGGAGCAGTAGGCTTCCAATCTGGTTTTCCAATGCAGTAAAGATCTTCACTTGTCATGAAAATGATTTTACCGTTAATAATTGCAGGGCTGCCGTTGATTTCAACATCCTCGCCTGCGTTGCCGTCTTCCCCAGGTTTACCCTTGAAAAGTTGTGCATGAAGTCGTTTGCAACCTTCCTTAGAAGGCTGCAGGATGTGGAATTTGGAGTTAACTTCGGCAATATAAAGTTTGCCATCCGCAAGAACGGGCGAACCTTTAGTATTTCGACCATATTGGAACTTCCAAAGCTCTTTGCCTGAAGAAGCTTCTAATGCATGCAGGGAACCGACTTCACCACACATATAAAGAATACCATCGTTAATAACAGGTGAGGCAAATTTTGCTTTGATGCCATCAGCTTGCCAAACAACTTTAGGCTGGCCATTAGTTACAGTGCCAGCGTCAAGGCAAAGCACCCTGCCCTGGGTATTTGCACCAATATTTTCTTCACCTTGTCCAATGTAGACGAAGTTGTCTTGAACAACAGGCGAGCAATTAATGGATCCGCTACCGAAAAGATGGCTCCAAACTTTTTCGCCAGTGTTTACTTTGAAGGCGTGTACGCCACCATCACCACCACCACTAATAAGTAAGCGTTGCCCGTTGATGTTGGCTACCACAGGATAAGAATAGTAAGTATCTTTAATGGGGTTACCGGTGGAAGCCCACCACTGAATTACGCCGGTTTTTTTATTGAACGCAACAAACCTATTTCGGCCCATGCCTTGATCGCCCCAGCTTGCATTGATCATCCCAATAATGAGGAGATCACCATCAACTATCGGACTGGTAACACGACCACCATACCCAGTGATTCTGCCGTACTCTTCTGTAAGCGATTTCGACCAAAGAACTTTGCCGTCTTTATCAAAACAAAACAGCAAGCCTTGGGTGCCGTGGGCATAAACATTGCCAGTTTCTGGGTCTCCAGTCATATTGGTCCAGCCAAGGCGAACACTAACAATATCTGTGTGGAAAACATTAAACTTGTATTCCCAAAGAAGCTTGCCATCTTTCATGGAAAAGCACATGACTCTTTCTTGTTCGGAGATACCTTTGCCAACTTTATTGATGATGTAAACACGATCATTTTGCACAATTGGAGTGGTACGACCGCCAAAAGGGGTTTTCCAAACCAAGTTGTTGTCTGTGTTTGTGGGGTTTGGGGACCACTTTTCTGGGAGGTTTTTATCAGTCGAAACACCATTTTGGGTCGGTCCGCGCCAGTGACTCCATTCCACAGCTAAAGGGGCCGAAGATTTAACAACCTTGTTTTCTGCCTTGATCTCCTCTTTTACAGCAGGTGTTGAAGCAGCAGTTTTTTTGTCTTCAGGTTTGTTAGTTGGGGTCGAATCAGTTTTCTTTTCTTGCTTTGGTGCAGATTTTTCTCCGCCGCAACCCGTAAAAGAAATTGCAAAAAAAGCAGAAAGGGCAAAAGTTCGAAGAATCTTATTCATGTTTAAATTCCTTACAACAATCGAAGCGTAAATCAGCAGACTTTTCATGGTAAATTGTATTTGAATCAACTTAGACCACATATAAAGCCAACGGCAGGTAATCACATTAACTTATGTTTTAACAAAAATCATCAGAATTGCACGTAGGATATTTGTTAGATTTGTATAAATCTTTTAGATTTCATTTCTTGTATGGGTAAGGTGCCTGTGGGCACTATTTTAATAACTGGTTTGAATAAAAATGCAGTTTGAATCATTTTTTCAAGCATATTTTTAATTGATTCCGAATCTGTTTGAAGAGTTTCAATTTCAAATAATAGGTGGGGGTTACCTTCCGTTTTGTAAAAAGTGATTCTAAAATCCAGTATTCTCTCTATCGAATGAAGCATGTTTTGCAAAGCAGAAGGGTAGATGTTGTTGCCCTTGAGAAATATCATTTCATCCGTCCGGCTCAAAATTCCACCCTTAAGACTTTGCCCGTTAAAACCACAAGCACATTTTTGGTGATTTAGATGGACAATGTCACCAGTTCGATAGCGTAAAAGCGGACACCCTACCCTGCCAATGGAGCTAAGAACAAGCTCTCCGATCGAATCAAGGCTAAGTTTTTTTTGTGTGTTTGGATCAATAACTTCTGCAATAAAAGCATTTTCAATAATGTGTAAAAGCCCGGGCGTGGTTGAGCATTCGACTGTGACCGGCCCAGTTTCAGTCATACCGTGATGATCTACAACAATTGGGCCCCAATCTCTTTCAATTCTTAAACGAGTAGCAGGGATATTAGCGCCTGGTTCCCCCGCTAGAACTAATTTTTTTAGTCCCAAATCTTGGAGGTTTATACCTTGGCTTCGAGCAACCTCACCAAGCCTAAGAGCATAACTAGGTGTGGTAAATACAACATTAATTTTTTGATTTTGAATTAAAGCAAGTCTGGATTCAGAACTCATTCCTCCACCGGGAAAGCTTAAGCAGCCTGCCGTACACGCAGCTTCAAAGGCTGTCCAAAATCCTAGAAATGGGCCAAAAGAGAAAGGGAAGAAAAGGCGATCACCTTTTTCGATGCCAGCTAATGCAAATATTTTTAACCAGTTGTTTAGAAGCCATTCCCATCCATCTTTGGAGTCTAAAAAAAGTAAGGGTTTCCCGGAGGACCCGGAAGTTTGGTGGAAACGATTGTACTGAGCAAGATTTAAATAATGAAAATCCCCGTAAGGGGGATAGGAAGATTGGTTGTTTTGCAACTCGAGTTTCGAGGTAAATTTAAAAGAATCAAAGTTATCTTTGATCCAAGATTTGGAGACATTACCGGCACCGATGCGAAGCTTTCTAAGATAAAAAGCATTGAGAGGTAAAACCGATTCCCAGAAAGTCAAAAACGCATCGGTTAACAAAAGAAGTTCTTTCAAATGGTTTTGAAACGAGCAAAAGAAAGTCTAGCTTATCGTATCTCGAAACAATAGAGAAGTTCTTGATCACGGATGAAAAGTTTACCATCAGAAATTGCAGGATGAGCCCAAAGCCTTCCTCTACTTTTCTTTAAACTTGAAAGTTCGGGAATCTTGAACTTACTGATTTCTTTATATCCTTCTGGGGAAGCAGCAAGCATTGCAACTTCACCGGAATCTTCAGCTAAAACATAAAGCCTGCCATCCGCAGCAATAACAGATCCCGCGCCCACAGCCTTTCTAGGCGAAGTCCAAGCAACAGCGCCTGTTTCAAGGTCAATGCATTCCCATGCTCTTTTTAAGTGGAAACCATAAACATGTTTTCCAACCAAGACGATGCCGCCATTATCATTGGCGATTTCTTTTTTGCT
>CAJCCR010000442.1 GCA_903960945.1 uncultured Planctomycetaceae bacterium | reverse complement strand
CTTTGTTGTTAATCTCAATCGTTTTGATTCTCGTCTTGGGTTGGCAGAACTTCACCTTTCCACTAAAAAACCATTTGCCTATTCTTCTCTCTGCGCTTCCTCTAGGAACACTTTGCTTCGCCCTTTGGCTCATTCTTCAAACCAACATTAAGTTTTCCCAAAAGCTGTTACCTAAAGATTCTTACGAATAACCCATGCATTATTGCGTTTATCAGGTAAAGTAAGTGGTGTTCCGATTTCTTCTGAGAGGCCATTACCATGTTCAATCGCAGAATGTTTTTAGGCACTTCCATTCTAGCTGGATCTTATTACACCGTACCAGGTTTGTTTGCAGAGCAACTTACTTTGACTCCAAAACAAACCGATGGCCCCTTCTACCCTGATAAATTACCCCTCGATACAGACAACGACCTTATTATCATCAATGATAAAATCACTCCTGCAGTGGGTCAGATCACTCATATCACAGGTAAGATTCTTGATGCTAATGGTTCACCGATTAAAAACGCTGTGGTGGAAATCTGGCAATGCGATAACAATGGCGCATACTTGCATTCCAAAACCAGCAACAAAGCTAAGCAAGATTCGAACTTTCAGGGCTTTGGAAGATTTGCTACTTCATCTTCTGGCGAATATTATTTCCGCACCATCAAACCTGTAGCATACCCAGGCAGAACCCCCCACATTCATTTCAAAATCAAAGTGGCAGGAAAGCCTATTTTCAGCACCCAGTGTTATGTAAAGGGTGAGCCCAAAAACGATAAAGATGGAATTTATCAAAGCGTCAAAGATGAAAAACAAAGGCAGAGCATCACAGTTGATTTCGCTCCAATTCCAGGATCTAAACTTAAAGAACTAAGTGCGAATTTCAATCTGGTTTTGGGTTACACCCCAGAGATGCCCTAGGCTTTAGATATAACTTTCGTTTTCAAGATCCGACCTTAGGCTTGCAAGTTCATCCTGCTTTAATGCGACATTTGGAAGCCTAGGCGAACCAACATCCACGCCCAGCATTCCCATCATGGCCTTAGCGCTTGCCATGTATCCACGCTTTACAAGTATATTCACCAATTTGATGGAACGAAGCTGCTCTTTGCGGGCAGTCTCGAAATCAAATTTTTTGAATGCTTCGATAATGCGATGATAAATAGGTGCTGCAAAATTATAGGTGCTACCCACCGCACCATGCGCACCCACTGAGAGTGCAGGCAACAGCATCTCATCCACGCCCCACAAGATTTCAAATCTCCCACCTTCCATCTGACTGCATAATTGAAAAGACATGAAATCCACATTGGTAAACTTTAATCCCTTCAGATTGGGAATGGATTTCCCTGCGCGGTCAAGAAAATCAGGCATGAACAAATTAACGCCTGTCATCGTAGGAATATCATAATAATAAAATGGCAATCCCGGGGCAGCACTCGCAATAAACGAGCAGCACTCCACCAAAGCTTCAACATTTTTAGGCTTAAAATACGATGGAGTAAGAGCGGATATCGCTAGTGCTTTTAACTCCTGCGCCTGCTTTGCAAGCGTGCGGGCATCTTCCAAGCAATTAGATCCCACATGCACCACAACATTTAACTTGGTTCCCTTGACAACTTCAAACCATCGCTTTGCAAGGCTCATTCTTTCTTCAACATTCAAGGAATGACTTTCACCAGTGCTACCCCCGATGAATGCGATATCAACCTTATTTGAAGATAGGTGCGCAGCTATTTTTTCAATTTCATCAAGGTTAAGCGAACCATCTTTTTTAAAAGGGGTGTGAGTTGCAGCAACCAAACCGTTCAGCAAATGAGTCATAATTTTTCCTTCCCAATTACTAAATCTTTATCTTCCCGCGGTTGAATCAATAATACCAACACCATTGAAAACAACGCCAAGCTTGCAAACAAACTAAATATCATGTTCAAAGAAACTTGTCGATCTTGCAATAGCCCGAAGCCCCAGTCTGCAAAACCACCACAGCTAATGCTAACCAGATTCATGATGCCATAGCCTGTTGCGCGAAGATTGGGACCAACAATCTGCGAAAGGATAGGCATGTTATTACAATCAAAGAAGCCCCAACCAATCCCGAATAGCACTAACGAAATAAGAGCTAAAGGAAGGGAATTCAAACTAGCAGCGTTGCCCACGCCAAAGAGTGCTGGGATGATAAAGGCCATCCCAAGGGCGCTAACATAAATACGCCCTCGGGAAGTTTTAAGCATCCAGCGATCTGCGAGCCAACCACCAAGCAAAGCTGCGAATATTGCAGCCCCCTGCCAGTAAAGTGTTGCAGATACACCAGCAACTCCCTGACTAATGTTAAAGGTTTTTTGCAAGATTGCAGGCATCCAATCTCGAACAACCCAACCAGCGATTGCGGGCAAGGTAAAATAAATCACAAGCAGGATGAACGAAAAATTAGTCATCAAGGCCCATCCCGCTTGTATCACGGAAAGCTTTTGCTGCGTATTTTGATTTGCAAAATCAACCGGCGCATCCTTAAGAAAAAACATCAAGGGCAGTGCATAACAAATTCCAACAATCCCGGTAATATCAAAAGCAAAGCGCCAGGTAAGTTTGGGCTCATCTGCAATGTAGCCACTGAATCCGCCGAGAAGTACGCCACAATAAATTGCAATTTGATGAAACCCAACTGCCTTGGAACGAGTAAGGTTGGAATGGTAATCAGCAATAAGAGCAAGAGCTGCGGGAATGTAGAACGCCTCACTGACACCCATCAAGGTTCGGGTCCAAAGTAATTCTTCATAAGAGTGCACCCGCCCAGTAATCCAGGTAATGGTGGACCAGACAAAAAGGCTTGCACAAATGGTAAAGCGTTTACTGTATCTATCTGCGATATAGCCCCCCAGCGGGCTAAGGAAAGCATAAACCCATTTAAATTGCCCCAGCATAAATCCCCAGTTCGCATCACTCCCGATGTCGGGAATATCTTGCATCATCGAACCTTTCATTGCAGATATCATCTGCCTATCGAGGTAATTTAACAATGCAACGGGGAAGAGAAGCATCACCACGAGCCATGCATATTTCATTTGGTTTCGTGATATCATCGTTGCCTCGCTGACCAGATTTCTGGCGTTCGAATTCCAGGCCTGACTTCCCCACTGATAAGAACATTCAATCCCTGCCAAGAGGTTAAAGGCGCAGTGACACGCGACAAAGGAAAAGGAAGCTCTTTTGCCCAAGAGTTCGATTTGGAATCATAGATCAAGCTTGATTTCGGAAAACCGGGATGGGATTGTTTGGGTTCGAAGTCGACGAGTTTGCCATCATCCCCGCTAAACAACTGAATGCTACCTTTATTAAAAATAGCAGGCGAAGGTGCTGCAACGCAGGGTCTGGGCGTAGCAGGAAGTTTCTTCCAACCATCTTTGGGATTAAAAACAAAGGCATCGGATAAATAGGTGCGGTCAACCTTTCCGATGGAATTAAGTGAAAGCGCTGCACCACTGAAAAGATAAAAGTTTTCGCCATCGCTTGCACAAACCGAAAGCATACGCCCCAACCCGGGCCAAGGCTCTAACACTTTCCAACCAGCTTGCACATCATTAAGATTCAAGCACCAAAAATTGTGCAGGGCCTTTGCAGAATCTGGAGCATTAGTGCCACCCGCAAGATAAACCATATCACCAATTTTCATTCCACACATGTTCGCGCAGGGTTTGGGCAACGAAGGGTAAGGGCTAAACTTTAATTGATTGTTCTCAAGCGTAACAAGAAAACAATCAGCATAATGTTGTTTAGAATCTGAACCTCCAATGCAAAGCATTCCCTCCTTAAGAGTGACACTTACGCCATAAGCCATCGGGGTCGGTAGTTTACCTGCATTTTTCCAGTCAGCTTTGGGATGATCCAGAGTAAAGATGGAATCATGCCAGACTTTCACGCCACCTTCCCACGGTTTTTTATCAGGGAAGTTGGCGCCACCTGCAACAACAAGTTTGCCCACAATAACGCCAGCAAAGGGCGAAGCAAAACCGTCCTTGTCTGGCAAAGGTGCGAGCTTTTCCCATTCATCATATTGAAAAACAAGCAAAGCCATGCTTGCCAATAGTGTCAGCATTCCATTACTTTCTAAGGTAAAACTTTAACTATTAAGATGCTTGGCAAAGTGGGCCTTGGTTCGTTTCCACATCTCATCGCTAAGCACATGCCCGGTTTTTTCTTCGATGAACCACGAGAAATTATCTCCTGCATTCATGTTTTCGTACGCCTTCTTGATCAAGGGCATTGCAGCTTTTACTTCTTCAATGGGGCTGCCATCATCGGTTTCACCAAAGTTTAAATGCAATGGTTTGGGTGCGATCAGGCTGACGATATCTGGGATGTCGCCATGTACTTTCCAACCCGGAACATAATTGGGAAAGCAATGAAGCAAATTAGTACGCTCCATTGCTTGATAAGTGGGCATGCAGCAATTACCGACAAGTGCTTTTAATCTTGGCTCCCAAGGGCCGATCTGCCAAGTGTGGGTTGAACCCATGGAATGGCCATAGCATCCCAACTTTTGTGCAATGACTTCGGGTCTTGAAGATATGTAATCAACCGCTCGCTTCATATCGAGGATGTTTTTCCAAGCAAGGGATTTACCCTCGGTGACATATTTCCCAAATAGAAACCGCTCGAGCTCCCCACCCTTGAGCACCTTCTTAATACCCGGAACAGAACGGCTGTTTCGTTCACCAAAACCCGCAGCATCCGGGCAAAGAACAACATACCCCTCTTTCGCAAGTGCAACACCCGTCATGTGCATTTTTCCAAAATTTGGAGAACGAACGCCAGAAGGTTCATCTTTGCCTACATCGTATTGGCCAGCATGCTGATGCCAAAGACATATGCCAGGCGCTTTGTTTTTCGCATCCACCTTATCAGGGACGAGCAACCAAGCGGCTATTCTTTCCGTTGGTTCAACAAGGTAGTTCACACGAATGAGTTGGTACCCATCCTTCTGTTCGGTTTTTTCAACTTTGGCATCGAGAGCAGTACCTTCAGGCCAGGGGCCTCCCAAACATTGCTGCAATATTTTTTTTCTAGCTTCCTGATTTTCTAATGGACTTGCCATGGCTGAACACCCTGTATTTTTGAGAAAAAAAGCACTACCGGCAATCAGAGCACTCTCTCCAAGGAAAGTTCTTCGAGATGGAATTGGATTAACCATGTTTTTATTCCTTTAAAAGAGTTCAAACCAATAGATCAGCCTAACCGTTATCAAACTTTTAACAAAGAATAAATTAGCTTTAGCCCAGAATCCTGCATAAAGTAAATGAGTTACTGCAGCCAACAAATGATAAAGTTTTAGTCCTATTTCCTGCCTACCCTTAAGAGAACACCATGCGGATTTTTAACCTTATTCTTTCTTCTCTTCTGATATCCTTTGCAAGTTTTGACCTCACACTTTTATTAGCCCAAGAAATTTTGGTCAAACCTTATGTCCAGCCGGGCGATGGCAACACCCTCGAAGGCACAGATGTCAAAATCATCGCTTGGCTAACAGACCAAAAGGAAGCAACTTTTGTAGTTGAATATGGAATCAAAGGCGAACCTGTTTTAAAAGCCAAGCCTGTAAGGATCTCACTCGATTTCGAAAAGCCCAAACCCTTTATCGACATTATCAAACCCAAAGTGGTTCCTCAAGAAACCCAACAACAAGAAATTAAACCAAAAGTGGAAGATACAAAAGGGCCAATTGTAAAGAAAGATCCGCCTCTGGTAGAAAAAGAACAACATTACTTTAGGTACCATGCATCTTTAAAGAACCTCCCCTTCAATTCTGAAATTCACTACTGTGTAAAATCAGGTGAACGAATCATACGCCAAGCTTCGTTTCGAACTAGGCCAACTCCAGATAAATCCGCACGGTTGGTTTTGGTTGGAGACATGGCAACAGGCAAAGCCCCCCAAAAAGCAATCGCATGGCAGATTCAAAAAGAAAAGCCCGAGGCGCTCATCGCCCTAGGAGATATCGTTTACCCGACCGGCAGAGTGCTTCAATACATGAATTATTTCTGGAACACCTATAATAATGTGGATGAACCAAGCCTTACTACTGGCGCGCCTCTGATGGCATCTGTGCCTTTTTAT
>CAJCCR010000441.1 GCA_903960945.1 uncultured Planctomycetaceae bacterium | reverse complement strand
GCAGTTGGGGAAGATCCAGATCGCCCTGGTTTAATTGATACCCCTGCTCGTGTTGCTAAAATGTATGCTGAAATGTTCTCTGGTATCAATGGGGACCCAGGCAAGCACTTGCGTGTTACATTTCCTGAAAATTATGATGAGATGGTTGTAGTTAAAGATATACCATTTACCAGTATGTGCGAGCATCATTTGCTTCCCTTTACTGGTGTTGCCCATATCGCATACATTCCTAATGGTAAAGTTGTTGGTCTTAGTAAACTTGCTCGGGTTGTTGAAGATGTATCTAAGAGGCCCCAAGTTCAGGAACGAATGACGCAAACGATAGCTGATCTGATGGACAAAGAATTAAAATGCTCGGGAGTTGCAGTTTTTCTTCAGGCTGAACATTCTTGCATGTGTATTAGAGGAGTAAAAAAACAGGGTTGCACAACCATTACTAGTGTTTTGCGTGGTGTGTTTAAAACTAATCTTTCAACCAGAGCCGAAGTCCTTTCCCTGATCAACCAAAAATCTTCCTAGGTTCCGCATGATCATTAGAAAAGAATATAAGTTCTATGCTGCTCATCGTAATGAAGATTTGCACGATAAATGCAGCAATATTCACGGCCATCGTTATGGTATTATTTGCTTTTTTGAGGTTGAACGAACTGGTTCGATCTCAACTCTTTTTTCTGACTTTGATGCTAAGATAGAACCTTATCTTAAATCTAATTACGATCATGCCATGCTGATAAATGTTAATGATCCACTTTACTTAACGCTTTGTGACCACATGAAGCGGACTGGTGAAGATTTTCGCTTTAAAAAATTTAATGAGCCTACTAGTGTTGAAAATTTATCATGGCATCTTTTTAGTGAAATCTCTGCGATGGGTTTTATTCTTGCCAAAATTGAAGTTAAAGAAACAGACTCGTCTGTTTTTGTTTATTCCAAGCAAGATTGGTTAAATGACAAACTGACTTTTTTTAAGAAATAGTTACACAACATCAGATAATTATGGCTCATTTTTAAGCTAATAAAGTTTAGCAAGTTGTTCTTTGGTTATGCAATGATATCCTTGTGAACTGTACCTTCTACATCGGTTAATCTGAAATCTCTTCCTGAATAACGATAGGTCAGTTTTTCGTGATTAATCCCCATTAAATGAAGCATGGTGGCATGCAAATCATGTACATGCATTTTCTTTTCTTCTGCTGCAAAACCAAATTCATCACTAGCTCCATGAACATAGCCGCCTTTGACACCACCACCTGCAAGCCAAACAGTAAACCCATGATTGTTATGATCCCTGCCTTTAGATCCTTCAGAAGTAGGGGTACGACCAAATTCGCCTCCCCACAAAACCAAAGTTTCATCCAACATTCCTTTGGATTTTAAATCTTTTAATAACATTGCAATCGGTTGATCGGTTTGCTGAGCAAGTTGGCGATGTTGTGCAATATCATCATGATTGTCCCAGGGTTGACCGCCTCCAGTAAATATTTGCACCACTCTAACGCCTCGTTCAACCAATCTCCTCGCAGTGAGGCAAGCTTGTGCAAAAGGTGAACTCCCGTACCCTTCCCGAATATTTTTAGGTTCATGGTTTAAGTCAAATACTTCCTGTGCTTCAAACTGCATCCGAAAAGCCATTTCAAGGGATTGGATTCTAGTTTCAAGTTGATTATCTGCACCGCCCCTTTTTTCGAGATGCATCTGATTGATTTTTGAAAGGTAATCCATCATTTCTCGTTGGGAAGTTTTTCCAAGGGAAGAGTTAGATACATTTTGAATGATTTTTTTAGGGTCCATGGTGGAATTGTTGATATGGGTGCCCTGGTAAACACCAGGCAGAAAACTGCTGCTCCATAATTGTGGGCCAACTACAGGTTTGCCTGGACACATTACTACAAACCCAGGGAGATTTTTATTTTCAGTTCCAAGACCATAAAGAAGCCAAGATCCCATGCTCGGTCTGGTGGGTTGGGTTTCACCGCTCGTCATCATTAATAATGAAGGTTCATGATTAGGGATATTTGTATGCATCGAGCGAATAACGCAGATATCATCAATGCAGCTTGCTATTCCAGGAAATATTTCACTGACTTCAACACCGGATTTTCCATGCTTGCTGAATTTGAAAGGCGATTGCATTAAGCCGCCTGTTTTTCTTTCAGTGGATTTGTTTGCGATATCGGGGCGCTGGCCATTGTATTTAATTAAAGAAGGTTTTGGGTCGAAAGTGTCAACTTGAGAAGGGCCACCATTCATAAAAAGGTGAATCAGGTATTTCGCTTTTGGTTTAAAGTGGGGTTCTTTAGGGTTTAGAGGGTTACCACCGCTAGGAGCACCTTGTAGAAATCCTGAATTTGAAAGAAGGCTTGTTAGGCCTATCATGCCAGTTCCTGCTCCCAGATTATTGACCATTTCTCTGCGTGTTAATAAAGACATTGCTAAGTTCTTTCTAAATTTAATCGATGTACATGAATTCATTGCTTGCCAAGAGGGCCTGTGCCATTCGTTCCCAGCGGTCCATTTTGTTAATTGGTTTATCGTTGTTTTCTTCACTAGCATGAAGGAAAAACATTGCTAATTCTAATTCAGTTGCTGAAGGTGGCCTCGAAAATAATATTTTGTATGCAGCGTTAATGTTTTCTGGTTCTGATTTAGAATAAGCTTGTATTCTTTTTGCTAGCATTTTGGATTGTTCAATAACAAAAGGGCTGTTGATGATAAATAATTGTTGCTGTGGTACCGTAGTTTCGATGCGTCTTTCACTGGTGATATTTGGATCAGGGAAATCAAATATGCGCAAAAGTGAATTAAGTTCATGTCTGCTGATTTTTGCGTAGAGTGTTCTTCTTTTTGAATTATCATCGCTAAGGTTAAAGGTTGGCCCTCCGATGGTTTTATCTAGTGAGCCTGCTGCACTTAAGATGGAGTCACGCCAAGATTCGATATCAAGTCGCTTTCTGTTGAATTTCCATAAGTAGGTGTTATCTGGATCAATGTTCATGTTGTTTACGATGTTTTTTGATGATTGTTTAAATGTATCAGAGCAAAGAATATATCTATGTAATGATTTTATCGACCAACCAGAGTTGATTAAATATTGTGAAAGATGATCTAGTAGTTCAGGGTTTGATGGTGCTTCCCCTAGTTTTCCAAAATTGCTAGGTGTTGCCACTATTCCTTTGCCAAAATGCCATGCCCATATTCTATTTGTTATTACCCTTGCAGTAAGAGGGTTATCAGCCGTTGCGATGGCATCCGCAAGTTCAATGCGTCCACTACCTTTGGAAAAATTTTTACGATTATCATCAGATAAGATTTTAAGAAAACGCCTTGGGGCTAATTCTCCTTGCTTAGCTGGGTTTCCTCGTATGTAGATTTTTAAATCTGATGGAGTTGACTCTGCAATTGCATTTACAACAGGCAAGTTTTCGGGCGTTATCTTTTTTAACTCACGGTTATTGTCTTCAAGATTTTTTAATTCTTCTGCTTTTTCTTTGCTAAGTTCTTTTTTCCAAGATTCACCTAATGTCAATATCCCATCTGCTTCAAAAAAAGCAGCGTAAATCTCAGAGTTCTTGTTCGGTTTATCTTTTGCTGCGGTTGTTTTTTCATTACGGATTATTTTCAAAAGTGATTCTTTAGCTTTTGTTGCTGCTTTTTTCTTTTGATCTTGCGTTGAGTTTTCTTTTATTTCGCTCCAAGGGTCAATAAAAAACGAGAACTTCTTGTTGGTTTTATTCTTCTCAATAAATTTCACCCATTTCTCCAGCATGATTTTTTCATTGGGGAAATCATTGAATGAGGTTTTTGGATCAGATTTTTTTTTGTCGATGTACTGGTAACTTAACTCATAATATTTTTCAAATTCTAAACAACGTTTTTCAACAAAAGGAAGTCTCTCATTATGAATGAAATAGTTTAATTTGTTTTCAGAGTCTGTTAATTTCTGCTTAGCTTTCTCATATGTTTTCAATTCTTCTAATGTGCATAAGGGTGTGTTGTTTAATTTTGACGAATGAAATACACCTGCTATTGAGTAATAATCTTGAGTTGGGATTGGGTCAAATTTGTGATCATGGCAACGAGCGCAACTTACAGTTAAGCCAAGAAAACCCCTAGATAGCGTATCAATCCTATCGTCAAGTTCATCTGCAATTGCACGAGCTGCATCAGTGTTTTTGTAATATTGAGCGCCTAAGCCAAAAAATCCCAAAGCTGCAAGATTTTCTGTTCTTTCTGGCTCTGCAATCAAATCTGCAGAAATTTGGTATCTAACGAAATCCGTGAATGGCATATCCGTATCAAATGCCTTGATAACCCAGTCTCGATATTTAAAAGCATCGTTGTTAGGTTTTACTCCAAAAGTATGGGCTTGGTCTTCTGCATATCTTGCAACATCTAACCAGTGTCTTCCCCATTTTTCTGCATATGCCTTGGTTGAAAGATATTTATCAACAAATTTAGAGTAGGCTGCATCGGAGTGGTCCCGATTAAATTCTTCAACATCTTCAACAGAGGGCGGCAATCCTGTTAAGGTAAAACTTAGCCTTCGTATAAGTTCATTAGGTGTCGCTTGAACTGATTTTGATAAACCTTTTGCCGCTAATTGGTTTGAAATAAACGTATCAATTAGGCTGTTGGTGTTTTTTGGGGATATGGGTTTTGAATCCTTAATTGGTTTGAAAGCCCAAAAGTTTTTACTCTTATCCCAATCAATCGCTTCTGTAGTTATCTTCGATTTGTTTTCTCTTGGGTCTGCAGCGCCTTTTGCAATCCATTCTTTGATGTTATTTATTGCAGTTGGGCTAAGTTTTCCTTTCGGAGGCATTTTCAAATCGCCTTGATGCAGTACAGCTTTCATTAAAAGGCTTTTATCTGGATTCCCGGGAGATATCGCAGGCTCGGTGTCTCCTCCTTTTAGTAGTGCTTCTTTAGAATCAACTAACAATCCTCCTCGTACTTTTTTTCCTTCTGCATGGCATTCGTAACAATGCTCAATCAGGATGGGCCTAATGTTCGATTCGAAGAAGGTGAAATCTTCTGCTTTTGCAAAATTTGATAATGCATCAAGGAGGAAATACGAAGCGAGTATATTAAAAATAATTCTAGTATTAAGCATAAATTAATCTTACATCAAGGGTGAGAATGTTAGGCATGTTCAATTATTTTAGCTGAATTAGCAGGCTTTTGCAAACCATTATTTTAGGTATAAGCCATATATCCCTTTAAGTTTGACCTTCTTCAAGTTTTTGAAACAAAATGCTTGATTATTTATCAACGCAGTGGCTTGCCGCTAATTGCGACGCCATTGGTGTCCAAAATTTGAAAGTGATGGATGCTAGCATTTTTACTGTTTGTGTAAGTCCATACTATTTTTTTATCTCTGTTCACTTCAATAAGTTTTGTTTCATTAGCTTTTGCATGATGGGATGTAATAACGGTATTGCCATTAGGAAGACGATGACCGCCGCATGCATCATTAATCGGCTTTCCTGGTAAATCATCATTTGACAAAGACCAAACTGTTTGACCCTTAGGATCAACTTCGATGACTAAATTACCTAAAGTGCAATTAATTAAAGTGTTTCCATCAGGAAGTCGAATTGCGGTAAATGGCCAGTTAGGGGTTTTTACTTCCCAAACAACTTTACCATCTGGAGAATATTCGCGTACAACTTTGTCTAAGAGTTGTGGGATAAGATAATTGCCGTTGGGAAGTTTGCGAGCCATTCTTGTTTGTAAATGATGGTCTTTTGTTTGAGCTTGAATAGGCATATCGACGATGATCTTTCCTTCCCGGGAAACTTCAATCAAACGCGGTTTAGGGCCTGCTTCAGTGAACATAATGTTTCCGTTATCTAAAGGCATAACCGTATTAACTTCTGATTGAGTACCTTTAAATTCAAAAACTGTTTTTCCTTCTTTAGTAATCTCTAAAACTGCTCCACCAGGATATTCTTTTCCTTTTGAAACAGCCAGCAAAGCGTTTCCGTTAGGTAAGAGCCAGCCATCTCTTGAAGATCTTGGAATTTGCCAAGATATTTTTCCATCCCCATCAACAACAAATGTTTCTCCACCAAAAGCAATGAATGAATGGCTTATTTCAGCAGATAATGAAAAATTCAAATTGGTGAAAACTGAAAGTATAATAAGTGGAAGTAAATATAATACTCGTGGTATTGAGGGGATGTGAATCATCATAAATCCTTAATATTTAGTAAGAGAAAAACCCATAGTAGCCATTTTACACAGAAATTTTGTTACGAAGTCTAATATTCTAATCAATCTTTTTAATCAAACCTAAAACACCAAAATAACTATAAAACCAATTTGTAGGAAATTCAAATTGTAATTTTGTTGCTTGAATAAATAAGGTTTAATTACTTTAAATCTTTAAGATTTAATTTCTGTTGAAGAACAACTCCGCCTTTTTCATCACAGACTTGGAATCGCAATATTGGTAGATCTGAAGACCAATCGATTTCGATCATGCCGAAATTTGTATCAAAGTAAGTTAAACCTAAGCGATAAGAATTTATTTCGTTTGAGAATCGTGTTCCTGCCTTTGAAAAGTTTCCACTGGGGGTATTAAGGCTGCTGGAGGTTATCTCATAAATAGGATAGTTGATCCCAAATGATTTAGCAGGCATTTTCATTATTTCTGCCAAATGCCTGTCCCCACTTAAAATTACGAGGCCGTTAGCATTGGTTTTGCTTATTAATTTGAAAAGTTTTTCTCTTTCAGAAGGAAAATTACCCCACATTTCGGAACCATGTTCATCAGGGATTGCTTGTACGCTTGAACATAACAATCTAATTTCTGAAGGCTGAGATAAAACTTTTTCTAGCCATGCCCATTGAGAATTTCCAAGCACGGTGGAATTCGGATCTTGGTTAGGTGCGTATTTACCACGGTAACCTTCACCAGGTTCACCTGGTTTATAACCTTTTTTAAGTGGACTGCGGAAATAACGGGTATCCAGAAGAATGATTTGAATTCTTTGGCCTGGTTTCCCAATTATTTCTGAATGATAAACACCTTCTTGGGTTCTACGGGGGCTATCTTTTGCGACTCCAAAAAAATCAAGAAACAACTGTTGGGATTCTTTTTTTTTGGGGTAATCAGCTCCTGCATCATTTCCACCGTAATCATGGTCATCCCAAGTTGCAAGAATTTTTGTTTTCTTTTTTAATTCTACATATCCTGGTTGTTCGCCGAGCATCTCCCATTTTTTCTTGAGTAATACCATATCTTCTGTATCGCCATAAATATTATCACCTAGAAATAGGAAAAGTTGTGGGTTCTTTTCGATGATTGACGCCCAAATTGGTTGAGGTTTATCCTGTTTCGCACAAGAACCAAAGGCTATTCTAGTTAATGTTTCTTGGGCTAAAAGTTTTTGTTCATTTGTAAAAAATAACAGTAATAATAAAAAAACATTTGTTTTAATATTCATGGTTAAGCTTTCAGGTATTTTTGAATTTTACTTAATAAGTTACACAATGATTAAGCAAATAGGCAGTCCATTACCTTTCCATTATTAAGTTGTGATGGACGTTTTTGCCTATCAACTATTTCTGAATCCGGTTTAATTCCAAGTGCGTTGTAAACAGTAGCACCGAGATCGTCGGGCGTGAATGGCACCGTAACGGGGTATGCTGCGATTTTGTCTGATTTTCCAATAACATTTCCGCCTTTTACTCCAGCGCCAGCAAACAATGTAGTGTAACAGGCGGCCCAGTGGTCTCTGCCATTACCACTAATTTTTGGTGTCCTGCCAAATTCTCCGGTAACAATAACCAAAGTTTCTTCAAGTAGCCCTGTTGATTCTAAATCATCAAGCAAACAGGATACTCCCCGATCAAGAGGAGGCAAAAGTTCGTTTTTCAATCGGGTAAAATTGTTGCCATGCGTGTCCCAATTTTGAACCCTACCCATATTTGCCTGAACTACGGGAACTCCAGCTTGGGATAACCTTCGTGCAAGAAGTAAAGATTGGCCAAAGGAGTGATTCCCATACCTGTTTCGACTTGCTAAAGGTTCAAGATTTAAATCAAAAGCTTTAGCAATTTTGCCTGAAGCTAAAACCGAAAGAGCAAGTTCTTGTTGATGAGCAAGCCTTTTCGTAGAGGCAATAGATTCTAAATTTTTTTGTTGATCGTTTACTTGCTTTAACAGGAGATTTCGTTCATTAACTCTATCAATAGCAATACCAGGGAAAAGCGAAACATTGTCAACTTTAAAATCAGGTTTTGCTGGGTCTTGATTAATTTGCCATGGATCATGCCTTGGCCCAAGGAAGCCAGCATGTTGACCTGGCCAAGTTAAAGGCCCTTCTAAAAGAAAGGTTGGTAGGTTAATACCGCTGGGAATACCATCAGAGCGGGGCCTAAGGTAATCTAATGCAGAACTAAAAGATGGCCAATCATCTCTGGAAGCAACTTTGTCAAAAAAACCGCCTGGTTGTTGATGCCCTGTTATCGTGTGATGGGTTGCAACTAAGTGGTTATTTTCTTTGTGTGCCATACTTCGCACTAAAGCATATTTATTAGCTCGCATAGCCAGCATGGGAAGGTGTTCGGAAATCTGAATACCAGAAACATTGGTTGAGATAGGCTTAAATTCGCCTCGAATTTCAACCGGCGCATCGGGTTTCATATCAAACATATCAATATGGCTTGAGGCACCCGTAAGGAAAACAAGAATGACCGACTTAGGTTTTTTAGTATTTAAGGAAGCAGTAAACCCAAGATTACCCATGCCTAGACCGAATAAACCTGAAAAGCCTACTTGAAGTAATTCTCTTCTTAATACGCCCGTAGAATGCAAATGTTGCAGTTTTTGATTATTCAAGGCGGGATCCCTAAACAAGGAATGAAAGTCATGACTCTAGAATAAGCTTAAATCGGCATTTCTGGAAGACTTTTATTTGGAAATATGGGTAAGAATTCGGGTTGGGTTAAATAAGTGTCATTAAACAATGATTAATCATAGGTTTTGAGCCCAATTTGGTTTAATGCCTTAATAACTATTTCGTTTCGTAATAAACTAAAGAATGCAAGAATTTCAGGGCGTTTAACCCTACATTTCGGGATTACGAAGTCATATTGTTCCTCAGCTATAGGGATAAAACCAAGGTTAGTATTTTCAACTGCTGACTGTATAGCAATCCCCCAATCGGACCGCTTTTGAAGTATGGATGCAACTACTGCGGTATGGGATTTCACCTCTGCAAGATAACCACTTGGGCGTACGTTTTTTAGTAAACGGTCTATAAGAATTCTGGTTCCACTGCCTTTGTTT
>CAJCCR010000440.1 GCA_903960945.1 uncultured Planctomycetaceae bacterium | reverse complement strand
TTGCTTTAGATCCAGGCAAATACAGGGTTGAAGTGCTTGCAAAAGCAGTAAATGTTAAAAACCGCAACGAACCAAATTCGGGTGTCGGCTTGCGCTTATCTAGTGGCGAAAAAACGAAGTATATTTCTGAATCAACTGGCTGGGAGAAAATGACCTTTGAATTTGATGTCGCAGCACCCAAGGAAATTGTTTTGGTCTTGGAGATGCGCTCTTTAAAGGGCGAAGCCTACTTCGACACTTCTTCCATGAAGCTTATCAAAGTTAATTAATACCAACCAAAAGACTCATGACTTTAATACGAAAATCTGTCTGGTGGCGTCGCTATGCTTCAGGCGCTCTGGGTTTGATATCACTCTTAGGTTGGCAGGGCGCAAGTTTTAAGTTAGAGCATCTTTTAAAAAAAGCGATTCGAGAAACCGGGCTGGATGATTTCGGCTCTGATCATTTTCTAGAGCCTTTGAATATTCTTATCAAAGATTTTACAACCCATAATCAAACCGATACTTTAGGCCGTTTTGTTTATTCTCAAATGATTCTTTCCTCGCTTAGGAACCGTCTGAATTTGCATCATGTACTCAAGAAGTATCCCGAGGTAGAAAAGGTTCCAATCAATGCCCCGTTGTTTGTCATCGGGTTGCCTCGCACTGGGACCACTTTTCTCCAAGGGTTGCTTTCGCAAGTATCGACACTAAGGCCTCTGCAAAATTGGGAAACTCATCAGTTGCCCGTGCCCCAATCCCTCGCTACAACCCAACAAGTACAACAACAGGTAAAAACAGCGCAGGCGCAAATCGATGGTATAAACTGGTTATCACCCGAGTTTATCAAGGCGCATGAATTGGGCACCTTGGAACCAGAAGAATGCAACCCATTCTTGATGTCCTCTTTTTATGCATTGTTGTTTTGCCAATTGGTATATGCACCAGATTATTTTCAATATGTTCTCGCATCAAATTTTGGTGATAGCTACACCTTGCATAAGAAACATCTGCAAGCGCTTTCTTTCAACAAAGAAAAGAAAACTTGGTTTTTGAAAGCCCCTGCACATATTGCATCCTTATCCCCACTCTTAACTGTATACCCTGATGCTCGTATAGTTTTCACCCATCGCAATCCTTTGGAATGTATGCCTTCGATGGCAAGCCTTACCGCAATGATTCGAATGGTTTGTTTGCCTAACCAGGATTTAAAATTAATCGGCCCAGGAATGGTGAAACATCTGCAACAAATGCTGGATCTGGGTTATCGCACGCGAGATGCCTGGCCTGCTACCGCAACTCCATTTCTTGACATCACCTATAAAAAGTTGGTTAGCAAGCCTGTTGATACAGTGCATCAAATACTAAATCATTTCAGCATTCCTATTCCTAATGGAATGGACGAAAAGCTGGAAAGTTATTTAGCAAAACGAACGCAGCATAGGCATGGCGTCCATAAGTATTCGTTGGATGCGTATGGCCTTAATGAAGCTGAAATCATGCAAACTTTCCAACGCGAATCTGATCTCGCCAACGGTTGATCATTGCTAAGATAATATTTTGATGATCGACTTGATGATTACAAAGTTGGTATCCCATCCACAAAAACCTGCAATGCCCATAATAAAACCAAATATTGCAGGAATGAGGGCGAAAAAGAAAAGCCCCCATCTCTTGGTTAATGCGGTCACGCCCATCAAAGCCAGGCTTAATGCCAGTGTTGCATCACAAAGATCGAATTGGTCGTCCATTTCATTGAGCTTGTCGTAACCTTGTTGTGCCTCTTCAGCATCGGCTTTTTGTTTCTCCGCTTTCTTTTCCTGCGATTCCGATTTCATTCGGAACTCTTCGGATTTTGCTTCACGGAAGGATTTGATCTCCGGAGTTTCATTGGCGTGTGGCACGCTTAATTCCGCAGCCACTCCCTCATACACTGCTTGGCGAATATTCCTTGCCTGAAACCATGCCCAGCTATCATTTCTTTCCACTTGTTTGAGCTGCATCTGCTGAACAATATTATCATCCTTAACATTACAAATTCCAATAAAGGTTGCAATGATCACGACCATCAATCCCACCCATGAATCCAAAGGGTTATTAGACTCACTTGATTTTTCAGGCAATTGTATCTCAGCCATGGGTCAATCCTTTATGATTTGTAACAACATCAGAATTGTGCATCTTAAAAATACATACTAAAAATGTCCAGTTATAATTCGAAGGTGATACTCACCTTTTTCTTGCTTGATCATAGCTTCTTCTTAGTTGATGATTTAATCATTCCCACCTTATTGAGGGTTTTATAATGTTAAGCATTAAAGCGTTTCTATTTCTCAGCCTTTTATTTCAACAACCGGAAGCCGACAAATTAATTTGGAAAGAAGCTGCGGAGATCGGCCTCGAAAACCAAGGATGGAAAGAAACTCTTTCTCCCTACGATCGACTTCCCAAAAGGGTGGAAAAAATTGTGCGCCCACCTGTGTGGAGTTTATCACGCAATAGCGCAGGTTTGGCCTGCAGGTTTATCACTGATTCTTCTGAAATTCATGCCCAATGGACTTTAACATCGCCCAATCTCGCAATGCCGCATATGCCCGCAACCGGTGTCAGTGGTTTAGATCTTTACGCCCGTGATGATAAAGGCGCATGGAAATGGGTGGCCAATGGCAGGCCTTCCGCAATAACTAATAAGGCTCCACTTGCAACTGGGCTTCCTAAGGGTAAGCGCGAGTACTTGCTTTATCTCCCGCTTTATAATGGCGTCAAAGAAGTCAAGATTGGTGTTAGCAAAGGTGCAACGCTAGAAAAAGCTCTGCCACGTGCTGCTCACCTGGCGCAAACCATCGTCTATTATGGCACCAGCATTGCGCAGGGTGGTTGCGCATCCAGACCTGGCATGGCGCACACTAATATCCTACATCGTATGTTGGATCGCCCTGTTATCAATCTTGGTTTTTCAGGCAATGGCACACTAGACCCAGAGTTTGTTCCACTGTTTGCTGAAATTGATGCATCGGTTTATGTGTTGGATTGCCTACCTAATCTTGATGCCAAGCGCATCACCGAAAGGTTGGAACCTTTTGTCATTGCATTACGAAAAGCAAAACCCCTAACGCCAATTCTTCTGGTAGAAGATCGCACCTACACCAATGCCAGCATACTTGCAGGCGTAAAACAAAAAAATGAAAGCAATCGCAAAGCACATGCTGATGCTGTTCAAAGGCTGAAGGATCGGGGACTCACCGGAGTATTTGTTCAACCAGGTGAACCACTGATGGGCGATGATGGAGAAGCAACCGTTGATAGTTCGCACCCAACTGATCTTGGATTTTTACGACAAGCCCAGGTAATGGTACCCACCTTGAAACCCTTGCTTCCAACTCCAGCAGCAGCAAGGCCTGCAATCGAAGGTTACTTTGATAAGCTTAGTTATCTTCCCGGAGAAAAAATTTCGTTGCGGGTTTCCTCAAAAGCTTCCTCTTTCGGATTCGAAGTTGCAAGGCTTGGCGCCCAGCGGGAAGTGGTACTTACCAAAACAGATTTAGTATGTTCAGAGCAAAAGATTCCCGATAATGCTTCTTCGCATGGTTGCAACTGGAAAGAATCATTCGGGTTTGAAATACCCAAGGAATGGCGCAGCGGTTACTACAACAC
>CAJCCR010000439.1 GCA_903960945.1 uncultured Planctomycetaceae bacterium | reverse complement strand
TGCGCCTGTTGAAATGACAATGGCTGAGAAAAACGGAAAGTACACCGAGTCATCGATGGCTTTTCTTTATCAGGAAACAACTTTGGGAAAAGTCGGGCCACAGGGGAATATAGCAGTTCTTGATACCACGGAATGCATGGTGGCAAGTATTGGGATGATCGGTTCGCCCAACTCTGAATCCATGGAATCCGCAAGGCGATGGCTTGTCGAGAAAATCAAAATCGCGCCCGAAGCCTATGACATTGCTGGTGAATTAAAAGTCATGGGGTACAACAGCCCATTCATGCCCGAAAAACTTCGCTACTACGAAGTTCAATTACCACTAAAACTTCCCACGAAGTAAGTACACCAAATCCCCTTCAGATTTTTACTGCTGTGGGGGATTTGCTTCTTTGATCATCGCGCCGCTTTGCTCACTTAGAATCAGGATCGAAAACTTCTCGATCGGTGATTTCTCTGGTGTGCTAACTGTTGCGTAATCAAATCTGCCACGCACATCGGTGTAACCATCCTTGTGGAATTTCACCCCTTGGGCAGTCTTGGAATAAACTTTCACATAAACTTTCGCAAGTGGTTTGGAAGTAACGCTGTCCACCACTTTTACTTGGCCATAAGTTTCGACCACCTGAACAGACATAGCGTTTGCGTAATAAGGAAGTGCGATGGTTTTCGAACCTGCAGAAATTTCAACAAGAACATTCTTGCTTGCAAATTCTTTAGGGAGATCAAACGAAGCTTTAGCCTGGCCTTTGATCAGTTCCAAAATTTGAGAAGCATTGGGTTTGATGAATGCAAACTGATTCCCCGATTGTGCCACAAAAGGATTTCTGCTGAACAAAAGCTCTACATCCATGAGGTAGTAGTTCACCTTCACTGAACTAAGGTTCTGGTAGTTAACATTAATTTTCTTAGCATCAATGTTGAAATCAAAACTGGATTCACTCGCAGCAAGTTGGGCCTGCTTTTGTTCCTTACTTTCAGGATCAACAACCTTGGCATCTTTGCCTTCTGCTTCATCAAGCTGGTTGATAATAGTGGCAAAGGTGTTTTTCCAACGGTCCACAGGATGGTTGGCGTACTTAAGTGCTACAGTTCTTGCCCTAGGGTATTCCTGCGTGTAAAAATCGAGGTAGGCCCTGCAGTAATCATATTGCATTGCGGTCGCAATTTTCGAAGGATCAACTTGGCTGAAATAAGCCAAAGCCTCTTCAACTCTGTCTTGCAGCAATAGGTAATAAGTTGAAGCCAACAAATCTGCATCGTTGAGTTTCGTGCGATATGAAAGTGTTTTGAGGAAGCGCTGGTATTGCTCCAACAACCGATCATTCACAATTTGTCTGGCTTGGCCTAGGGAATGAGCACGGGCGTTTACCAACGGTTTGTATTCAAGATGTTCATACTGGCCTGACGCGACTGGGTTGTACGAAAGTATTTTGCAATCGATGGGGCCAGCGCATTCTGCGATGATTTTTCCAGAATTTAAAAGATACTGCCTGATCGCATTCACATCGTCATGCATGATGCCATAGGCCCAAAGCTCATTATTAAACAAATGCCTATCTTGCAAAAGCTTAATGATGCTTGCGAAAAAGGCTTTATCTTTCATCCTGAAAGCGATCTTCAAAAGATTAAGCGAGCGGACATTTTCCCGTTCAAGAAAATCAAGCACTTCTTGATTCGTTCCCTGCTGGGAAACATAATCCCAAGAAGAAGTATCAAGTTTGCTAGGCTTAGCAAAAACATTAAACTCAAAGGGCTTGGAAGATGCGACATACTTTTCATTCTTGGCAACATGAACAGGAAAATGCTTGAACTTCCCGGGCATCGGGAAATAAAAGAAGTAATCAATCGTCTGGGTACGATACGGTTCTAAATTCACTAGTATCGAATTGGTAAATTGGCCGTTGTTTAATGCAATCGATCCAACGGGCAACTGAAGTAATACGGTAAGTTTCTGCCTGGATGAAGTGGGATTCGTTACCACCACCTGACAGCCATAAACAGTATGAACCACAAATTCACCCGAGATGAACTTATCAAGTTTTTCGCCATTCTCTTCGCGGAAACGATCGCCTTGCTTGTAAAAGTTCTGGCTTACAAGAATGTTGATCTGATCTTTAAGAGGTTCTGCAGGTCGAACTTCTTCATGGAAAACAATAACGGGGCCTGCTGGTTTGAATTCCATGCTACCGGCTGCAAATTTGACTTCGGCTTTCTTCGATTCAAAAGGAAGATCAAGAACGGAAAGCGCAAACATCATCTCCGTGAAATTGCGTGAAGCCTCAGGGAAGTGCTTG
>CAJCCR010000438.1 GCA_903960945.1 uncultured Planctomycetaceae bacterium | reverse complement strand
GGGCGCTCTTCTTTAATCCAAGAAATCCATTCGTTGAGATTATCTTTAACATGAGGAACTCCAAGGCCGAGAAAATGCATGGCTTCATGTATATCCCCTCTAAGCGCAGGGCAGTGGAAATCGATTGCAAAATGAATCTTGTATTTGTTGGCTATATCAGAGATGGCTTGGATTTCAGGATAAATTGGGCTATCGCCATAGTCGCGGTTGTGATCATGTGGCATACGATTTTTGCCCTGATCGCCTGCTTGAACACCATCTTTGTCCACAATAGGCACAGCAAATAAGACATAGCGTTTACGGAACTCTTTACCTGCTAGTGATTCAGAAAGGGCCTCTTGCAAAAAACCCTCAAGCACATAACTTGCTGTTGATTCACAGGCATGATGCCTAGCAGTGACTAAAATGGGGGAAACATCCGGGCCGGGTTTTCCTATTCTCAGCAGATCAACAGAAGTTCCCTTGCGGGTCTTGGTTAATTCACTCTTTACCAGAAAAGGGTTGGCTGCATTCTTGATGATAAAAGCATCAAGGTCGTGCTGCAGATAAGGGATAGCAACACTAAAGCGTGCACGCTGGTTAACCTTGGTGAATTCATAGGTGAAGCGCTCTGCCTGGGGTGTCATTTCGACATTTTCAGTTCCGAGATAGTTCCAGGATTTTCCCTCATCGATACTTACTGCAGGGCCACGCACACCGATTTTCTGTGACTTCCCCAGATCAAATAGAACCTTCCCCGGGTTCGCAACCGTGGCATCAAAACACCAATAGAACCAAGGTTGCCCGCCCCGCAGATCGGTACCCAGATGAATAGTTCTGCCATCAATTTTTTCTACAACAACATTTCCACCAGGAAACGATGTGCTGATCCTCACCTCTTCGCCATGAACTTGCATTGATGCAAATAAAATAATCACTAGGGTAATAATGAAAGACATATTCATGCTCGCCGGGCCTCAATGTTGATCATTCGTGCATTCTTTTTCAACGAATGATATACTTGAACTCATGGGTTGACTATTTCCAGGTACTTTACCACGGGTCGAACAATGAAACACTTCTTATGTGCCTTATCAGTGATTATGGTTGGGTTTGTTTTAAATGCAAATGCACAGGATAGAAAACCATTGGAAACGCTGAAGGAATGGCGTGGCGATAATCCAAACGAGGTACTTTCCAAGGATGCTCCTAAATTTGTCGCAAACTCCAAGGATCTTGAAAAGTTATGGAAGGCTTGGGATATCAAAGAGAAGATTCCTAAAGTTGATTTCGCTAAGGAGATAATCCTAATCGCAACCACCCGGGGCAGCAGGCTTAATCTAAAGGCAACACTTGATGAAAAAGGAGACCTGCAACTCTTGGGCATAGCTACAAGAGACCTAGGGCCGGGTTTCCGATACGTAATAATTTCGGTCAACAAAACCGGTATTAAAACAATTGAAGGAAAAGCGATCACAGCAGAAAATTAAATAATCCTCTAAAATAATCCTCGTGAAAGTTTGAACATCGAGACTTAACTTTGAACGGAATTGGTAATCCAACCCACCCACTCGTCTTTTGATAATCCATCCCTTTCGACCTTTCCTATACTATCTTCTTTAATCATCACCAAGCGGGATCCTCTCATGGGTATGGAAATCGAAGTAAAAGTTGCAGGCATTAATTGGAGTAAAATCTCCGGATCCATGGCAAAGTTCGAACCCAAAGGCACCATACGCATGGCTGATGGGCAATTGACTTTTCCTGACGAAGAACCCTCAGCAGACTGGAAAGAGTTGCGCATCGCATTGCCCGCAGGCATGGTTACCATTCGCAAAACCCCTACAGGTGCAACGCTGGTTACCTGGGGTAATGTAAGTCAAGAATTGATCGAGCAAAGAGATTTATTCGCAAAGATGCTCGAAGAATAAAATGCGTAGCCACCTCTTTATTTTTTGTTGTTGACGGGCTTGTTGGTTTCAACAAATAAATAATTGAAGAGGAAGGAAAAATCTCTGCTACTTAGGGTAAAGACTCCGCCTTTGGTTTCGTAACCATTGATAAAACCCTCGGGGCCCATGGGCTTGAAATCATTTCCATGGGGGTTCCAAAGTGTTATCAAATCTTTTGCTTCATCATAATTAAGTACAGCATAAGCATGACCAACAACTATGGCCGGTGGTGGTTTTTTAAGGTCGAGAGGAACACCCGCACCCATTAAGCTTTTGTTTTTAACGCCTTTACCCAACAGATAACGAATGTTGAGAAGATCTTCGGGAAGGCCAGACTTCCACGCAATAGTATCAGATTGATGGCCCGTAAGAAGAGAGATAGTTTCACCTATATTCCCACCGCGTGAAATACGATCTAACCCAATCGCAGCAGTATCCTCAGGTGTATTCGTTTTGTAAACTTCTCCATATGCCTCTTCAAGTACATTAATCCAAGTGCCTTGATTTGCTGTGCGGGAACCAAGCGCAATAACAGCTTCAGGAAGTTTATTGATGCGAACCGAACGCCCATCGGGAAATTCAACCTTATTGGACCCATCTTCATTGGTTTTGATCATGTTTTTAATTACATCAGGGTTTTGAAATGCAAGGTTCCCCGCCATCGATACAAAAAAACAATTGCCTAAACGCCCCTGAGATATCCCTTCAATACCTATTTTTTTGGAACCAAACATATCCCGTGAACAAGTAAAAAGATGCACGAGATAGAATTCATATTCTTTCTCCATCTTAAAAACATTGGTGAGGGACCCATTGGCAAACGCCATGGTTTCTTTAATGTCGCTGGTAAGCTCGTCAAGGGTTGCAGATTTTTTATCGGGTGACTTTAAAAACCAGAAGTGAGAGGTTGCAAGCGCAGCAGCCTCGATGGAACGAATGGAACCATCACGAAGAAGAGCAGCAGTTTCACTGCGATCGAGGCGATCATTTTTATTTGCATCCCACTTGGGCAAGAATTGTTCCAAGGCTTTTTTATATGAAGGGGCTTGAACAGTGATCTTGGGTGCGACAGGTTGTTGCTGTGAAAATGCACCGCCAACGAAAACAAAAGATACCAGCATCAACTGCAGTAGCCGCATGAATCATCTCCAGAGCGCTAAAAAAAGTTCCACTGCGATAAGAACAATTATAATGATTTCAAGAATTTGAGCACGTAAAGCTGCAGCCTGATCTGCAACCACACGGTAAACATCTTCAATAACCTCGAGATTTCTACGGATACTACCCTCCCAGGCGGGAAGATGAAATCTGGTTGCAAGCAATCTATAGGTGCGGGAAAGATACATGTCACCAAGAAGTTTGAAAACATTGCCAGTGCGCTCGAACAAATTGGTTGCTTCGATATTAAGAGCGCCCAGTTCGCGCACCCGCTGGTTGGGCCCCTCCCCCAGCAATCGTGAAAAAGGCGTGGGCCAACGTGCCCATTTCGCAGAATTTGCAAGCTCCGTATCCAGTAGATCATCAAGATAGCGGTAACGCAATAATTGCAGGTTTGCAAACTGGATGGTCTGCAATGTTTCTTCGCAATCAGAATCGATGAGCACCGCAGCAGCCCAATCAACCACAAGAAGATCCGTGGGGGAATATTGCAACTTTTGCTTGATTGATTCTTCGATCTCCTCTGCAGCAAGGGGTGAAGATTCCAGCCTAAGGAGGCTGGCTAACCAAGGCGAATGATTTTGAAGCAGATCGGATATTTCTGGGAAGGGATCGCCAGGATTAAACTGGAAGACAAAATATTCTTCGGTGAGTTCGCTCCATTTAGGAAGTTTGATTGCAGGTGAAAGCTTTTTGAAAAGGGGTTCAAGGAGTGTTTTGCCAAAGCTGGGAAATTCGCCCGGGCTGGATAACTCCTGCGCCAACTCACTTAACTTCGAACCTTGAAGCGAAAACGGTACACGCAGCGAAAGGCTGAGGGTTGCAAAATCAAAGAGAATCATTTCAACCTGGGCTTCCACCTCGCCCAGCACCCCAAATTTACAAATGGTATGTGGCAACTGAAAAACCAAAGGAGCGGGTCGGTATTCAATCGACATCGGGGTACGCCTTCTTCGGGGCAACCCGGGGGAACTTGCAGAACCAAGTTCTGCCTCAAGCAATTTTGCAGCCTGCACTAAATCAACTTCTTCGCCCCAGTCAAATGCAACATAAGCATGTAACACACCGGAAACTATTTTATCATTCATCGTTACAGAAGTATTAGGCACAAAAACAAACCCCCCACGTAATCTAGGCACATACTATCATTCTACACGATAGCCATTGCGGTTAGGCCAACGAAATAAGATCGCCCGTGATTAAGAAGAATATTTAAGGCTGATCAAGCCATTCCAGGATAGAACTGCGATCTTGATCAAGGGTGGGTGCGCCCCGATGCTCAACCTGATCAGGTATACCGGTCATCTTGATAGGGTTGCCCCCAGTTCTAATATTACCAAAAACAGGGTCTTTAATATCTACAATCATGTTTCTTGCATTTACTTGGGGATGAATCGCAACCTTGCTGACATTCTGGATAGGCGCAGAGGGAACCCCTTTTTCATCGAAAAGCTTCACCCATTCTTCCGTGGTCTTTGCTGCTAGAGTTTTTTCTATCTCCACCTCAAGCACATCCACATGCTGACATCGAAGCTGATTACTTTTGAATCTTTCATCCTGCGCAAGATCCATTCTTTGCAACACTTCGCATGCCTGAGCAAACAACCTATCATTGCCCCCTGCAAGAATCATGTACGAATCCTTCGTGCGATAAGCTTGAAAAGGAGCGATGCTGTAATGCCTTGAGCCCAAAGATTCGGTAATGGCACCCGTGCTCAGATAGTTGGTAAGAGAACCTTCCAGCATTGCAACCTGACAATCTAACATTGCGATATCAATGCGAGATCCGCCATGCCCCTGCATCCTGCGAACAAGCGCCGCTTGAAGGGCAATTACAAAATAAAGACCAGAAGCAAGATCGCCAATGGAAACTCCAACGCGCACCGGAGGTTGGCCCGGATGCCCCGTCAAGCTCATCACTCCACCAAGCGCCTGAACCACTAAATCGTAAGCGGGCATTGCAGCCATGGGCCCGGTCAGCCCAAATCCTGAAAGCGAACCATAAATCAATTGGGGATACTTTTGCTTCAAATCATCCCACGCATACCCAAGCTTTTCCATAGTTCCGGGGCGATAATTCTCTACTAGGAAGTCCGACTTCGCCAAGAGCTTCTCGAATATCTTCTTGTCATCCTGCTTTTTTAAATCGAGAGCGATACTGTATTTATCATAATTTATAGAGCTAAAATATAAAGAGCTATCATCTTTGAAGGGGGGAAACGATCGGGAGTCATCGCCACCATGAGGCGTCTCAACCTTAATCACCTTGGCGCCCAGATGAGCAAGATTAAGCGTTGCAAATGGCCCCGCAAGTATTCTTGTAAGATCTGCTACCACCAATCCTTCAAGTGGCCTGCCAAACGTTTTATCTGTTTTGCTAGATTCGTTCATACCCTAATCCTATTGTTTTAAAGTTGGCATCGCATCTAAAAACAGAATCTTGCTTGCCATCCGACATCCCAACCATCATTATAGCTTCAGGTTCTCTTAAACTTATAGCTTCAAGAGGTTGATCCCATGATCCTTCGTTTTATTTGCTTGGCAGGTGTTTTAATGACTTCAACTTTCAGTTCTGCTGCGGATGATGTTATCCGCACCCCATTCGGAAAAACCAAAGAAGGCGAGGCTGTTGATATTTTCACCCTGCAAAACAGCAGGGGCATGAAAGTTAGGCTCATCACCTTCGGCGCTACCATTCAATCCATCGAAGTTCCTGATAACAAAGGAAAGATGGCAGATGTCATCGTGGGCTTCGATACCCTCGAAGGCTTCCTTACCGAACACCCTTATTTCGGTGGCACCATAGGCAGAGTTTGCAACCGCATTGGTAATGCCAAATTCTCTCTCGATGGCAAAGAATATTCACTCGCTGCCAACAATGGCCCACACAGCCTTCACGGTGGCAAAAAAGGTTTTGATCGCAAAAATTGGACTGCTGAAAGCTTTATTACCACTAACGACAGGGGCGTTCGCTTCACCCGCACCAGTGCAGATGGCGAAGAAGGCTACCCAGGCAATGTGCGCCTTGGGGTTACTTTCACCCTCACCAACGATAACGCCCTTCGCATCGAATACGATGCCATTACCGACAAGTCTACACCCATCAACCTAACCAACCATGCTTATTTCAACCTTGCAGGCGCAGGCAATGGCACCATTCTTGATCACCAGATCATGATTAATGCAACGCAACAAACCGCAACTGATGAAACCCTAATCCCCACAGGAAAGCTAGCGCCAGTTGCAGGCACCCCAATCGATTTCACCAAGTCCATGAAAATAGGTGAACGCATTAAGGAAATCAAAGCAACGCCCGTAGGCTATGATCACAACTATGTGCTTGAAGCTTCCAGCAAAGATTTGAAGGCACCTGCTGCAATCGTCAGAGAACCAAACTCAGGCAGGGTGATGGAAGTTTATACCACCGAACCAGGCCTACAGTTTTACACGGGCAATTTCCTTGATGGCACCATCAAGGGCAAGAAGGGCGCTGTCTACAATCAATACAACGGATTCTGCCTCGAATCCCAGCATTACCCCGATAGCGTCAACAAGAAAGAATTTCCTTCAACGATCTTGAAGCCTGGCGAGAAATTCAGCAGCACTACCACTTATAAATTTCTGGCCGTTACAGAGTAAGAAATCAGGGCCCCAATCGACTGATACCCCAGAAGGTTCCATTCCTTTCATACAGAATGCGATCGTGCATTCTGCTGGGCCTGCCCTGCCAAAACTCGATTGAATGTGGCCACAGCCTATACCCGCCCCAAGTTTCAGGCAGGGGCACTACTCCATCTGCAAAGCGTTTTTCAATCTCATGCCAGCGAGCTTCAAGTTCTTCTCGACCCTTCATGACCGAAGATTGTTTGGAAGCCCAAGCACCAATGCGACTTCCCAAGGGCCGTGAGAGAAAGTAATCCTCAGATTCAAGCTTGGAAACTTTCTGCACATCACCCTCAATGCGAATCTGCCTTTCCAAATCAGGCCAGTAAAAAATCAGTGCTGCCCTAGGGTTTTCTGTAAGCTCTCCCGCCTTGCGTCCTTCATAGCTGGTAAAAAAAGTAAACCCCCGCTCATCGAAGCTTTTTAGCAACACAATCCTAGCGGAAGGAGCTCCGTGCACCGTGGCAGTCGCCAAAGTCATGGCATTGGGTTCCGTAACTTTCGCATTCACCGCATCGCCAAACCATTTTGCAAATTGATCAAAAGGGCATTGCGCTAATTCATGTTCTAAAAGCCCATGAAGGGTATAGTCTTTTCGTAAG
>CAJCCR010000437.1 GCA_903960945.1 uncultured Planctomycetaceae bacterium | reverse complement strand
TTCTTGATCGTTTTCGCCTAACGGCAGTAATTCAGGAGAAATCACAGTTTGGGCGATATCTAAAAGAATGCTGCGGATTGGTTCTTCATAAGAGTTGTTAGCAACCCATTGCACCAAAAACTTGACTAAGGTTTTTGGAATAGAGCTATTGGGGTTATACATGCTCATGTGATCTGCGTTGAAAGTGCACCACCCCAAAGCAAGTTCTGATAAATCTCCAGTGCCAATTACGAAACCCCGGTTCATTAAAAGGGAGGTACGCCTTCGAGCCTGAATGTTTTCGAAAACCAGATCATTCCTTTTAACTAAGGGAACTTTTTTTAGCAAACCAAGGAAGGTGTTTAAATCGAGAGCGTTGATTTCAATTTCGAAGGGTTTGTGATTCAGGGCTTTCATTTCTTCAAAACAAAGGGGCCTGATATCGATTTCATCAAAAGAAACGCCCAGCGCTGTCATCAGCTTTTTTGCGTTTTCAAGGGTACGCGAAGTGGTACCAAATCCTGGCATGGTCAGCGCTTTGAAATTTGAAAAAGGCCGATTGATTTTTTCCAAGGTTTTACAAATGACCATCAAAGCAAGAGTGGAATCTAGCCCGCCAGATACCCCAAGAGTTATCGGTGTATTGCCAATGCTTTCAAGTCGTTTTGCTAATCCTGCAACTTGGATCTGAAAGATTTCATCGCACCGATCTTTAAGTTCAATCGAGTTAGCAGGTACAAAGGGGTGTGGGATGATTTCTCTGAGTAATTTGGAAGATGGAACTGATCGATCAATAATTCCCGCCTTATTGAGTTGGAATCCAATCTTGCGAAAGCTTTTATTATTGTCGTGGGAGTTATCTGCCCAAGTGCCTGTACTCCTTCGATTATTCATGACTCGTTGTAGATCAACATCTGCAATCAGATGGCTATTTTCTCGATTAAATCTAGTGTTTTCAGCTATAATTTGGCCATTTTCAGCAATAATACAATGCCCGCCAAAAACCAAATCGGTGCTTGATTCGTGAACCCCGCTTGATGCATAAGCATAAACAGCCATGCTTCGGGCCGATTGCCCGAGGACCAGATTTTTTCGATAAGGCGCTTTGCCAACGATATCGTTGCTTGCCGAAAGGTTGGTTAAAAGTGTTGCACCAGCAAGCGATTGAAACGAGCTCGGGGGAATAGGGACCCAAAGATCTTCACAGATTTCAACACCAAGGATAAGTTCGGGGAAATCTTCTGCAGCAAATAGTAGATCAGCGCCAATGGGGATGGATTGCCCAAACAAAAGCACTTCGGTAGAGCGCAGGTTTGCAGCCGGGGAGAAGTAGCGTCTTTCGTAAAATTCTTTGTAGGTGGGAAGGTAGGATTTAGGAACAATGCCAAGAACTTTTCCTTTGTGAATAACGATAGCGCAATTAAACAATTGCGAATCAACAGAGATGGGGGCACCTATAAGAACCAAGCCGTCAAACACTTTTTTAGTTGCTTCGATTACCGAGAGGATTGCAGAGTTGGATTTTTCTAGGAGTGCGGTTTGATGGAAAAGATCAGAGCAAGTGTATCCGGTGATTCCAAGTTCAGGGAATAAAGCCAAGCCGCATTGTTGAGCCTGGGC
>CAJCCR010000436.1 GCA_903960945.1 uncultured Planctomycetaceae bacterium | reverse complement strand
TGCAAGGTTTAAAAGATTTGAAAGTACGGAATCGAGTTGGAGAACTTTGCTGTCGCGCCAATGTTTGAACTGAAGCCAAACGATCCCCCTCGCAGGCGCAAACAATATGGATAAAAACACAATCAAAGTAATGAACAAGACGATGACCGGGCCTGTTGGGATACTTGTTTTTCCAATGTTGCTTAAGATAGCGCCAGCGATACCGGAAAATGCGCCGAAAATGCCTGCTAAGATCGCCATGATTTCAAGCTTGTTTGTCCATTGCCTTGCAGCCACAGCGGGTGCAACTAGCAATGCGCTCATTAAAACGACACCCACGGTTTCTAAACCTGCAACGATAACCATCACCAATAATAAGGAAAGTAAGACATCGATAAAGAAAACTGGAAAGCCAAGGCTTTGGGCAAAAGATCGATCAAAGCAAACCAGTTGGAAGTGTTTCCAGAAAATGAAAACAGTAATAAGGCATGGGATTGCAATTGCAGCAAGAAGCCAAACATCACGATCTAAAAGTGTTGCAGCTTGGCCGAATAAAAAGCGTGCGAGCCCGGCCTGGGCGGCGTCCGGCCGTCGTTGGACCCAAGTAAGAAGCATCAGGCCAAAACCAAAAAATACCGAAAGGGTGATTGCCAATGCGCTATCTTCTTTGACTCTGCTAAACCTGCTGATTCCGAGAATGACCATGGCCGCGATGGTGCCTGAAATAGCAGCGCCCAGCATTAAGGCCCAAGATTCTTTACTGTTGAAAAAAAGGAATGCGAGGATGAGGCCGGGCAGGCAGGCATGTGAGATTGCGTCGCCCATAAGGCTTTGCTTTCTTAAAACAGCAAAGGTGCCAAGGGTTCCGCATAAAAAGCCCAACAGCGCAGTTCCAGCAACAACGCTTCCCAAGCCAGGAACTGAAAGCGATTCAAACAATCGTTATTCTCCCAAGGAAACTCTAGAGCCAAATGCGAGCTTTAAGTTTGTTTCGGTGAAAACTTCGAAAACGGGCCCCGCTGCAATTTTTCGCACATTCAACAAAACCACCCAGTCGAAATAATCTTTCACTGTTTGCAAGTCATGATGAACCACCAAAGCCGTGGCTCCTTGATTCCTTAATTCTCGTAATAGTTCTACGATTGATTGTTCAGTGGTTGAATCTACTCCTTGAAAAGGCTCGTCCATAAGATAAATTTCGGCATGTTGAACGAGAGCTCTGGCCAAAAAGACCCGCTGTTGCTGCCCGCCTGAAAGTTGACTGATCTGCCTGTGAGCAAGTTCGAGCATTCCAACTTTTTCGAGAGCTTCTTTAGTAAGTTTTTTTTCTTTGATCCCGGGGCGCCCAAGCCATCCTAATTTTCCGTAGGTACCCATCTGAACCACATCAAAAACCGTGGCAGGAAAATCCCAATCAACACTCCCGCGCTGAGGCACATACGCTATTTTCTTGATCCCTTGATCAATCTCAAGCCCGAGTATTTTTGCAGAACCTGCAATGGGCTTCAGCAATCCGAGGATGGATTTGATTAGGGTTGTTTTCCCTGCGCCATTCGGCCCCACAATCCCTACCAATGCCCCTTGGGGTATCTCCAAATCGATATCCCAAAGCACCGGTTTATCTTTGTAACTCACCGTAAGATCGTTAATCTCTAATGCGAATTCCAGTTTTTTATCATTTAGCCCAGTCATGAAACATCCTGTTTTTAAGGAACCAAAGCTTTGAGTATGGTATCTATGTTGTGCTTGACCATGCCTTCGTAAGTTCCCGCGGGTGAGTTTTTAGGGCCCAATGCATCAGAAAATAATTCTCCACCAGAAGACAATACAAAGTTAGGATCGAGTAAGGATGCAACCTCTTTTAGCTTTTCAAGATTTTTGCGAGGCACAGAACTTTCTACAAAAAAAGCCCGTACTTTGTTTTTCACCATGAATGTCGCAAGAGATCCAATCTCTCCGCTGTTGGCTTCTGCGACCGTGTTGATCCCTTGCACGCCTCTAACCTGAAAGGCATATGCGTTTCCAAAATAGCCAAACGCGTCATGGGCTGTGATCAAAACTCGCTGTTCCTTTGGGATTTTTTCTGATTGTTGCCTTACATACTTGTGGAGATCGTTAAGCGTAGCTAAATAATTCGTTTTGTTTGTGTTATAAATACCAATGTTTTCTGGGTCGATTTCAATTAACTTCGCACTAACAAATTCCAAGCACTTGATCCACAACTGAACATCAAACCAAATATGTGGATCGGGTGTGTTGGTTTGAGTTTCTTTTCGGATATCTGTAGGTAACAACCCATCAGCGATCGCAAAGACATGTTTTTTCTTGGATGATTCTTCAAAGAGATCTGCCATTTTTCCTTCGAGATGGATGCCGTTGTAAAAAACAACATCGGCGTCCATAAGTCTAGAAACATCACTTTCTCTGGGTTCGTAGGAGTGGGGATCAATGCCCGGCCCCATGAGTGATTCCACCAAAACCCTGCCCTTGCCTGCGTTAGTAAGCAGGTCTGCAATCATGGTGGTTGTTGCAACCACTTTAATTTGGCGATTTCCCAGATAAAGTTTTTTGCCTGTTGCCTGTTTGCAACCTGTTGTCAGCAATAGCGAAATTCCAATTAATATCTTGCAAAGAGTGTTCATAAATTAAACCAAGTAGTAATATTGAACTTTGATTTTAATCGAGGCTGTGCTGAATAGCAGCTAAATAAACGAGCTAAATTTTAAGAGATGAAAAAAGAAGAGAACTTCATTCGCTTTCATTTTCTTCATGAAAGTCTTCAGGATAATCATGGCCCTGAAGTTTGTAACGCTCACCAAACCAACGGCCCAAGTCAATTCGTTTGCAACGCAAGCTACAAAAAGGAAAGTCAGGCCATTCACTTCTGGCCTGAAAATTCATTGCGGTATCACAAATGGGGCATTTAACTTGGGTCATATCAGTCCTTCTTGGAGGAAGGCTTGGGAGTTGTGGGTTTGGATTCCTTTGCACTGCTTTTGCTATCAGTCGATGGTGTTGAGGTGGAATCTGTTTTTGCTGCTGTTTCAGATTTTGCACTGCTTTCTTTATCTGCACTTGCGGAGCTTTTGTAAGAATCACTGCGGTAATCGGTTTCGTAAAAGCCAGATCCTTTGAAAAGAATTGCAGACCCGGTGCCAAAAAGCCTTCGAAGTTTTGATTTCTTGCACTTAGGACATTTTTTTAAAACCTTCTCCGAAAAGGATTGAAACTCTTCGAAAGCATGGTTGCAGGCATCGCATTCATATTCATATGTTGGCATTTTATTGCTCCAATTAATTCCAACGAACCACTAATCTGCTTGGGATGAAACCGAAACGCTCGCTGGGCGAATCACTCGGTCATGCAGTGTATAGCCATTTTCAAGAACTTGAACCACGGTAGAAACAGGTAAATCTTTGGACGGAACTTGCATTACCGCTTGATGGAGATTCGGGTTGAAGAGGGTTCCCTCGGCTTGGATACGTTGAATGCCGTGGCGTTTAAAAACATCCAGAACTTGGGCTAAAACCATGCTGACGCCCTGTACCATGGGGTCATTGGCGCCACTTTGCTTGGATGCCTGTAATGCCCGGTCAAGGTTATCCATGGCTGGTAAAATGTCGGCAGCGAATTGGAAGTGGGCAAAGCGTTTTTCGTTTGCCTGATCTCTTAGAATACGCTTTTGATAATTTTCAAAGTCTGCTCTGGTGGATTTTACAAGCGTGAGATATTCGTCTTTTTTTTTCTCGGATTCAAGGAGTTGTTCCTTCAAGGTTTCAACTTCTGAAATGAAAGGCGGTTCAGAATAATCATGGTTGAATTCGTTATCTGGATCAATGTTTTCATTCGTCATGGTTGTTTTTCCTAGTTGCAAAAATGAGATTAATCTTCATTGTTATTCCTTAGAAGAGTCGGCTTCTGATTGTACAAAAAGGCCTTTAAGTTTTTCAAGGAAACTTTTTCGATGAGGTGAAATGTGTTTATGGTCGAGTTCTGATAACTCCCTAAGCAACTCTTCCTGCCGTTTTGTAAGATTTTTTGGCGTTTCTAAGCGAACATGAAGCACCAAATCGCCCGTCCTTGTTCCCCGTAAAGAAGGCATACCCTTGCCCGGAACTTTCGCTTCCTCGCCGCTCTGTATGCCTGCAGGCAATTTGAACTTTATTTTTTTTCCATCAAGAGATGGAATTTCGATTTCGCCACCCAATGCCGCCTGACTAAAAGTGATTGGTACTTCACAATGTAAATCAGCACCGTTGCGAAGGAAAAACGAATGTTTCTTAACTTTAATTTGAACATAAAGGTCGCCAGGCGGGCCACCATTACGCGAAGCTTCACCAGATCCGGTGTGGCGGATATTTACACCGTCATCAACTCCGGGTGGAATATTGAGAACTAATTCTTCGTGTTCTTGAATCAGGCCTGCGCCCCTGCAACTAGTACAAGGGTTTGTAATGGTGACGCCTTTGCCCCCACAACCCGAACAAGTTTGCTGGATTCGGAAAAAGCCATTCCCCTGAATGACAACACCTTTACCATCACAGCGTTTGCACCTAACAGGCGTGGAACCAGGTTTACAGCCATTACCACTGCATGCTTTACAAGTAACATCCCGTGGGATTTTTACTTTCTTTTCGACACCCTTCATGGCATCGATCAAATCAATTTCAACTCCGAGATGAAAATCATTTCCTGCTTGAGGGCCCCGTCTGCCTTTACCCTTGCCTGCACCACCAAACACTCCACCGAACAGATCCCCAAATAAATCCATCACCGAATCAGCATTGCCAAAATCGGGCATTGACATGCCGTCCATACCCGCATGGCCGTACCGGTCATAACGTTGTCTTTTTTCTGGGTCACGCAGAACTTCATAAGCTTCAGCGGCTTCTTTGAAAAGAACCTCGGCCTCTGCATTGCCAACATTCCTATCTGGATGATATTGCATTGCAAGTTTGCGATAAGAAACTTTAATGGAATCAGCGTCAGCACTTTTAGAAAGGCTAAGGACTTCATAATAGCAGCGTTTAGTTGCCATGCATTTCCCGGTAGTTCAACTAGAAAGGGACAAAATACTATTTATAAACAAACGCGGGCCCAAACAAGCTGGACCCGCGTGAGAAACCAAAGGAGATGAGGGAACCGAAATTACCTCACAGCTCCAGAAACCTTACCTGTAGAACTTTCCTCGTCAATCTTTGTAATCATGACTTCGGTGGTAAGCATCAGGCCGGCGATGCTTGCCGCATTCTGCAGGGCAGATTTAGTAACGCGGGTGGGGTCGATAATTCCTTCTTTGAACATATCGACATACTCACCAGTATTAGCATTATAGCCGAAATTTGGCTTTGCATCTCGGGAAAGAATTTCTGCAGCAACAACTGCACCATCTACTCCAGAGTTTTGAGCAATAATGCGAATCGGTTTTTCAAGCGCTCGGGTAATGATTTCTGCACCTAAGCGTTCATCACCTTTAAGCTTTTCCGATACTTTTTCAGAAACAGCGATGCAACGAAGGAGGGCTGTGCCACCACCAGGAACTATGCCATCAGCAACAGCGGCGCGGGTTGCGTGAAGAGCATCTTCAACGCGACCTTTAGTCTGCTTCATTTCGGCTTCGGTGGTTCCACCAACCCGAACAATAGCAACACCACCGGTAAGCTTAGCAAGGCGTTCGCTGAACTTTTCTTTATCGTATTCGCTTTCGGTCTGGCCCATTTGAGCACGAATTTGTTCGATACGCTTTTGAATAGCAGCTTTATCGCCCTTGCCACTAATGATAGTGCAGTTTTCGCGTTCAATGCGAACCATCTTAGCATTACCAAGCATTTCGAGTTCAACACTCTCAAGGGTAATTCCAAGATCTTCGCTGATGAATTGGCCGCCTGTAAGAACAGCGATATCACCAAGCATAGCTTTGCGACGATCACCAAAGCCAGGAGCTTTAACTGCGCAAACATTCAAGATGCCGCGTAGCTTGTTGATAACCAGAGCTGCCAACGCTTCAGATTCAACATCTTCAGCAATGATAAGCAAAGGCTTGCCTGTTGCTGATGCTTTTTCAAGCAAGGGCAACAAGTCCCGTACATTATTCACTTTCTTTTCGTAAATGAGAATGATCGGGTCTTCAAGTTCGCAGGTCATGTCTTCGGTATTGATGAAGTAAGGCGAAACATAGCCTTTATCAAACTGCATACCTTCGACAAAGTCGAGGGTGGTTTCGGCAGTTTTACCTTCTTCAACCGTGATCACGCCATCTTTACCCACTTTTTCGAAAGCATCAGCCATGAGTTGCCCAATGACCATGTCATTGTTGGCGCTGATAGCAGCAACCTGAGCAAGTTCAGCGGAGGATTTCATGGGCTTGGAAATTTCGTTGAGGTTCTCAACAACGGCAGCGACTGCTTTATCAATACCGCGCCTGATAGCCATTGGATTGGCACCAGCGGTGATATTGCGCAAGCCTTCCTGATAAATGGAAAGTGCAAGAATAGTGGCAGTTGTAGTACCATCTCCTGCAATGTCACTGGTTTTTTGAGCCACAGCATTGACGAGCTTGGCACCCATGTTTTCAAAAGGATCAGCAAGGTCGATTTCCTTACTGACAGTCACACCATCTTTGGTGACCGTGGGGCCGCCAAAGCTTTTGTCGAGGATGACATTTCTACCTGTGGGCCCAAGAGTAATGCCTACGGCATGGGCCAGTTTTTCAGCGCCTGCAAGAAGTTTCTTACGGGCATCATCGGTATAAAGAAGTTGCTTAGCCATTTATGAAAATCTCCCTTAGCGGATGTACGAATTTACTTGGTAATCTTTGCAAGAATATCGCTTTCGCGAAGTATCTTAATTTCATTGCCATCAACTTCGATATCACTGCCAGCGTAGCGACCGTAAACAACTTCATCGCCTTTGCTGACCGAAACAGGTGTCCGTTGGCCATCTTCACGAAGATTGCCTGGTCCAACTGCAAGAACTCGTCCTCGTTGGGGTTTTTGTCTTGCAGCATCGGGAAGCAAAATCCCGCCTGCACTCTTGTCTTCAGCTTCTAGAGGCTGAACTACGACCCTGTCGTCGAGGGGTCGAACTTTCAAATCAACATCTTTGTCCTTGGCCATGTTTACTTCCTTCATACAAAATTATGGTTAATGATTTAAGGTAATACAAAAGTCATAGGGCAACTTACATCATGCCACCCATGCCACCCATGCCACCCATGCCACCCATGCCACCCATGCCACCCATGCCCATATCACCACCACCATGATGATGGTCATGATGATCACCGCCTGCACCCTTGGGTTCAGGAATATCTGCGATCATGGTTTCGGTGGTAAGCAGCAAACAAGCTACGCTAACACCATTTTGCAATGCACTTCGTGTCACTTTGACTGGGTCGACAATGCCTGCTTTACGCATATCGCAATAGACGCCTTTATCTGCATCAAAGCCAAAGTTCTTTTCTTTGGATTTGTTGATGTTGTGAACAACAACAGAGCCATCAAGGCCTGCGTTTTCAGCAATCATCTTGCAGGGCATTTCCATTACGGTACGCAGAAGATTCAAGCCAATCGTTTCTACTTCGCAATCGAACTTAAGGTTATCAAGGCATTTGCGTGCCTGAAGAAGGGCAACGCCACCGCCAGGAACAATGCCTTCTGCAAGTGCAGCCCTGGTAGCATGCAATGCATCTTCGTAAAGAGCCTTGCGTTCTTTCATTTCGGTTTCGGTTGCAGCGCCAACTTTAAGTTGAGCCACGCCGCCTGCAAGCTTTGCAAGTCTTTCCTGAAGCTTTTCACGATCATAATCACTGTCAGTCTTGGCGATTTCCTTGCGGATCATTTCGCAGCGACCTTCAATGGTTTTCTTATCGCCAGCACCTTCAGTGATGGTGGTGTTTTCAGCATCGATTTTAATTTTCTTGGCTCGTCCAAGATCAGAAAGTTCGATTTGTTCAAGAGGAACGCCTAGATCTTTGAAAATAGCTTTGCCTTTTGTAAGCGCAGCGATGTCTTCAAGAATAGCTTTTCTGCGATCGCCATAGCCTGGGGCTTTGACTGCAGAAATATTAAGCACACCCTTAAGCTTGTTAAGAACCAAGGTTGCAAGAGCTTCGCCATCAATATCTTCAGCAATGATGAGCAATGGTTCTTTTTTCTTGGAAATAGCTTCGAGGAGTGGAATCAAAGATTTAGCAGAGCTAATCTTTTCTTCATAGATAAGAATGTAAGGGTTATCGAGATCACAAGTCATGTTGTCATGATTGGTGACGAAGTGGGGTGAAAGATACCCACGATCGAATTGCATACCTTGAACAACGACTACTTCAGTTTCAGTAATCTTGCCTTCTTCAATGGTGATAACACCATTGGTTGCGCCAACTTTGCTCATAGCTTCAGCAAGTTTTTTGCCGATTTCAGAGTTGTTGTTGGAAGCAATGGTTGCAACTTCGGTGATTTCTTTGTTGTCTTTGGAGTCGATTTTTTCAGCCATCTTGGCCAATTGTTCGACAACTTTATCCACACCCTTTTGAACGCCACGGGTGATTGCCATTGGGTGGTGCCCAGCAGCAAGGTATTTAAGGCCTTCTCTGAAAACAGCTTCAGCAATTACAGTTGCGGTGGTGGTACCATCGCCTGCAACATTGCTGGTTTTGCTGGCGGCTTCCTTAATAAGTTGAGCCCCCATGTTTTCGAAAGGATCTTGAAGTTCGATTTCTTCTGCAACAGTAACACCGTCTTTGGTTACTGTTGGGCTGCCCCAACCTTTGTCGATAACAGCATTTCGGCCACGGGGCCCAAGGGTGCATCGGACTGCCCGAGCAAGTTTGCTAGCGCCAGCTAGCATTTTTTGACGCGCTTCATCAGCATAAGTCAGTTGTTTAGAACCCATCCACATACTCCTTTAACCACGAAACTATTGAATGCTTTTCATTTGCCATCTTGCCGGTTACAAACCGGATTTATGATTCTAAAATTCATTCAGACCGATTAAGGTCTTTTAGCGAATGAGCAATTAGATTAGCAAAGGTTATGCCATGAAATTGAATGTGTGTAAGTTGTTGATTTATATAGGTTTGTGGAGTTTGTCTGGGAAGGGAGAGGAATAATAACTGTCAGAGTGGCAGACTTGGCAATTAGAAGACGGCATTTTTGTCATATCAAGCAACCTTAATTTACTAGACTGTTGGAACAGGACTCTTAATCTTCCCCAAGGCTTGTTTTTCATGAACCGACCTGAACCTAGTGTAAATTTAAATCTATCCCGCAATATCTTGCTTGCGATTGGCTTATTCAATATCTGCTTTTATGCCTTTGTTTTAAAAACTGTTGATGAGTCCATCACAAAAATGTTGGTTGCTCAAAACAATGCCATGGAACCAGAAAAAAAAATGACTGAGGAAGAACTTGAATCAAAGAGACAATTAGTTATCGCCAATGCTAAAAACAACAGTAAGGTCAGTATTGGCGCAGGCATCGGAATTGTAATCTTGGCGTTTTTTATACCGCTAGCACCCAGTGGATTAGCCGTTATAGCTTTAGGCTTGTTTCTAATTACCCTTGGCTATCAGGCGTATCTTGGTTTTGAGGTTTTTACCGAGGGAATTTTAATCAAGGTCGTATGTGTTTTTGCGTTCTTCCAAAGTGTGCGTTTCTCGCTTGAATACGAGCTAAGAAATGTACCTAAAATAAAAAAGCACCAGATTCAGTTTCCTGAACCTGATGCTTAATTAATTAAACAAGAAGCTAAGACTTAAGCATGCCTACTTGCTTGGCATAAGCGAAAATCCCCCCTGCATTCAGGATGGGGGCTATCTCGCCTAATGGATTAAGTGGGTAGATTTCATTGGTGGTCAAGTTGTGCAATTTGCAGTTCAACACATCCAGTTTCAATTCATCGCCTGTACAGACTTTGTCGCATAATCTATCGCTGCATTCAAAAGGGACTAAATAGCCGCCATTGACTGCATTTCGGAAGAAAATACGGGCATAGAATTCTGCGATCACGACTTTAATACCAGCAGCATCAAGTGCCACGGGGGCGTGTTCGCGGGAAGAGCCGCACCCAAAGTTTTTCCCTGCAATGATAAAAGTGTAAGGCGAAACAAACTCATCATCGGTATGAAAAGGAATATTGCCCTTGGGCAAGCCAGATTGTGCTGGTGGGACGCTACTTAGGGCGTATTTACCAAACTGCTTGTATTCTTCAGGAATCGCAGGATTAAAAGTAAGATATTCTGCGGGAATAATTTGATCAGTATCTACATTATCCCCCAAAACATAAGCTTTGCCTGTGATCTCGTTTGGAATTTTACTCATGCTAAGTACTCCCTAGGGTCGGTGATCATACCTGTAATAGCGCTGGCAGCCACGGTAAGTGGGCTGGCTAGAAAAACTTCAGCTTCTTTGTGGCCCATTCTGCCTGGGAAATTGCGATTCGTTGTGCTGATACATCGAATGGCTTGATTCAGCCTGCCAAAAGTATCGCTTGGCCCGCCAAGGCAAGCCGCACAAGAAGCCTCGCCCATTTTTGCGCCTGAATCCAAGAAGATTTGTTCGAGCGTTTTGCCATGCATCTTTTCGGTTTTAAGACCCTTGGCAACTTCAGTAGTGGCAGGCACTACAAAGGTGTCAATCTTTACCGAATGCCCATGCATAATTTTAGCAGCGGCACGGAAGTCGGTCATTTTTCCGCCTGTACAAGAGCCGATGTATGCCCGATCCAGCTTGGTGCCTTTTACTTCGCTTACAAAAGCTTTGTTATCTGGGCTATGTGGTTTAGCCACTATAGGTTGTAGTTTGCTTATGTCGTAAACCTTTTCATAAATAAACTTCGCACCGGGATCGGTGTAAACAGGGGTGTATGGAACTTTATGCTTATTTTTAGAATCGATGAAATCGAGGGTGACTTTGTCTGGCGCAATAACGCCATTTTTGCCACCTGCTTCAATCACCATATTGCAAAGTGTCATGCGCTCTTCCATATTAAGAGCAAAAACCCCAGGGCCATCAAACTCCATTGCCTTGTAGGTTGCCCCATCGCAGCCAATATCACCAATAACCGCAAGAATAAGGTCTTTAGCCAT
>CAJCCR010000435.1 GCA_903960945.1 uncultured Planctomycetaceae bacterium | reverse complement strand
CAAAGAAGTATTGGATCTTTCCGAGTTGGACTTTCTTACGATTGAATCTCAAGCGCTTATTCAAACCATTTCTGGAACAGGATATATTGAATTTGATTCGCTCAGAAAGGGCAGCATCAGTTCTAAGGCTCCCGGCGTAGTTTCTCGGATTTTGAAAAAACAGGGCGATAAAGTTTTGAAAGGCGAAATAATAGCGCTGATTGATTCTCCCGATGTAGGCAAAGCCAAAACAGATTTTATGCAATCGCTGGTTTTGAAGGATAATCGGAAAAAATCGATGGAACGGGGCCAGTTAGCAGCGGCAGTCATCCCGGAAAGGCAGATTCGAGAATTAGAAATGGTGTTCAGGGAAATCGAAATCAAGCTGCTTGCTGATTTACAGGCACTCATCAATTTTGGATTTACTATTGAAACAGTAGATTATAAAAATCTTTCTGATGCAGATGTCTTTAAAAAGATTTGCGAAATCGGTATTCCAGAATCCGTTATCAAGGAGAACAAAGGTTCGCTCTCTGCAAATCTGCTTCCACTAAAAGCCCCTTTCGATGGCCAAATTATCTCCGTGATTAAAGGCATTGGTGAAAATGTTGGCCTAACAGATGCCCAGTGCATCCTGGCAGATGCTTCCAAACTTGTCCTGATTTTTAATCTTCCCTTGGAAGCGGTTCAGTTAGTGAAGGTTGGTCAAGACTTTCGATTCAAGGCGGAACTTGTTGAAGACCAGATCATCACGGGAAAAATTGACTGGGTATCACCCGAGCTTGATGATAAAACCCACACGGTTAAGGTGCGTGCTTCTTTTGCCAACCCTGATGGGAAGGTGCGCCCAAATACTTTTGGGAAAGGTGAAATTCAAGTAGGTAAGCAAGCGAAAGCTATAATTGTTCCGGATTCCTGTATTCAATACATGAGTAACAAACCTTTTGTTTTTGTCCGATTGGATGATCTTTCGTTTCAGGCAAAAGCGGTGGAGCTTGGAATCCGCAATGGTGATAAAATGCAAATCACCAAAGGACTTTTAGCTGGCGAAAAGGTTGTCTTTACTGGTTCGAACATGTTGCGCGCAGAGCTTCTCTCGAAACTAGAAGTGCAGTAATTTAATAATTTAGGCGCAAAAAAATGATTGATGCAATTCTTAAACTTTCGCTTAAATACCGGATTTTCGTTGTCTTGGGGATGCTGGTGTTTGCAGCTTTTTCGCTCTGGATGCTACCATCGCTCACTATCGATGCTTTTCCTGATACCACCCCCGTACAAGTGCAAATCAACACCTATGCAATAGGCCTTGCTGCTGAAGAAGTTGAAAGGCAGGTGACCTTTCCCATTGAACAGGAAATCAATGGAATGCCCAAACTTAATCAATTGAGATCATTATCGAAATTTGGGTTATCCCAGGTGACCGTAACCTTTGAAGATGGAACAAACATCTATTTTGCCCGTCAGCAAGTTGCCGAACGTATTAATAATGCAGTCTTACCCGTAGGGGTGGTAAAACCAACCCTTGGCCCAGTCGCTACTGGTTTGGGCGAAGTTCTTCATTTTATGGTGCAGCCTGCTTCCCCTGAAACAAGCTTGACAGATGTGCGAACTTTTTTTGATTGGGTAGTAAAGCCCAGCCTCCGGAAAGTCCCTGGAGTTGCAGAAATCAACGCGTGGGGTGGCGAAAAAAAACAATACCAGATACGCATTGATCCTGATAGGCTGATTACTTACGACATT
>CAJCCR010000434.1 GCA_903960945.1 uncultured Planctomycetaceae bacterium | reverse complement strand
TCAGGACGATGTGATGAAAGTAATAGAAAGCCTTGCAGTCGAGGTTTTTCAGAAATGTGTCGCATTTAAATTAGAGACGCCTTTCCCAAGGATAAGCTATGCAGAGGCAATGAGGCGGTTTGGTAGTGATAAGCCCGACCTTCGCTTCGGTATGGAAATTGTCGATCTTTCTGATATTGCACCCCGTACAGAATTCCGGGTGTTTAAAGATGCGATAGAGCAGGGGGGCAAACTGCGGGCGATTTGCGCCAAGGGTGGCGCAGCCAAGTTTTCAAACACCGACCTCAAACCAGGTGGCAGAATTTCGGAGTTTGCAATCAACCAAGGTGGCAAGGGGGTTGCATGGCTCAAGGCGGAAGCTGGTAAGTTTGTCTCTTCCATCGAGAAATTTTTCCCTGCGGATGTTCAAGCCGAGCTTCGTACCCGGCTTAATGTTGAAGATGGCGATTTGATTCTCATGGTTGCGGATAAGGAAGATATTGTCTGCAGTTCCTTGGGCGCGCTTCGTCTTCATGTTGCGCAACAACTTGGCCTGCTTGATAATCTTAAGGGCGTGTTTAATGTTTGCTGGGTGGTTGATTTTCCCTCGTTTATTCATGATGCTGAAGAGAAACGCTGGGTCGCCAATCATCATCCTTTCACCTCTCCAAGAGTGGAAGATTTGCATAAGCTGGAAAGTGATCCAGGGTCGGTGATTGCTCAGGCATACGATCTTGTGATCAATGGTTACGAATGCGGCGGTGGTAGTATTCGTATTCATGATCCCGAAGTTCAATCGAGATTATTCAGCGTGCTGGGGATGAGCCTTGAGCAGGCAAAGCACCGGTTCGGTTTCTTGTTAGATGCGCTAAAATATGGTGCGCCGCCTCATGGTGGTGTTGCGTTGGGGTTGGATCGCTGGGCCATGATTCTTACTGGCACATCCAATATTCGTGATGTAATTGCATTCCCAAAAAACCAGAAGGCTCGCGATTTAATGACAGGCGCTCCTTCTACTGTTGATGCCAAGCAGCTTAAGGAGTTAGGGCTTTAATTAGATCCTGACTCGTTGGCTTATGATGTAAAATATCTGTGGGCGTTCTTTTAGTAAAGGTGCCCACTTTCTTTAGATATTCAGGAATAATTACATGAGTGGAAAAACTTGGGGTGGAAGGTTTTCTGCAGATACCGATAAGCGCGTAGAAGCTTATACCGAGTCTATTTCTTACGATCGTCGCCTTTACATTCATGATATTAATGCAAGCAAAGCCCATGCCACCATGCTTTCTGAAGTGAAACTGATTTCAGTTGATGAGGCCAAGAGCATTCATCAGGCGCTTGAAGAAATCAAAATTCAGATTGAAGCAAATGAGTTTACTTATTCCACCAGTATGGAAGATATTCATTCCCACATTGAATCTGCTTTGATAAAAAAGCTTGGGGATGTTGGCCGGAAGTTGCATACTGCCCGCAGTCGTAATGATCAGGTTGTTACCGATGTGAAAATGTGGGTTCGAGAAGCGATAGCGCAATTGCAGTTAAAAATACGCACACTTCAGCAGGCGTTTTTAGAGTCTGCGAAAGAAAACAACGAAGTGGTACTTCCAGGTTACACTCATTTGCAACGCGCCCAGCCCGTGCTGGCTTCGCACTATTTCCTTGCTTATATTGAAAAACTGCAACGAGATTCAGAT
>CAJCCR010000433.1 GCA_903960945.1 uncultured Planctomycetaceae bacterium | reverse complement strand
TACCTTGCGGTGAGTGATGGGGGTAAAGATGTCGCCCTTAAATGTATTCGTTCCACGATGAATCGGGAAATTGAAAGGCGAGGCGTTTCTCAATGTATTAATCTTAAACATCCCTCCTTGCTTACGCTTTATGATCTACGCACCGATGATCGGCTTGAAACTTGGGTTGTTATGGAACTTCTATTGGGCCAAAGCCTTGCATTACTTATTAATAAATATCCCAAGGGCATGCCACTTGATCAGGTTCGCATTATCATCACTCAGATTGCTCAAGCCATTCATCATCTTCATGATCATGGAATTGTTCACAGAGATTTAAAGCCAGGCAATGTTTTTATTGAAAAAGATATTGTCAAAGTGGGTGATTACGGGCTTAGTAAAACTATTGGTGCAGGAATTCATCGCGACAACACACAGCGAGTTGGGACGACGAATTACATGGCTCCTGAACTCATCTCAGGCAATTACGACAAGAAAGTTGATATCTATGCTCTGGGCATTATTCTTTTTGAAATGCTTTCAGGTCAAAAACCTTTTACAGCAAGTAATCATGATGAATTTTCCCGGAAGCAACTTCAGAATCGCATTGATTTTACACGCTTGCCTAGCAAGGCTTTCATCCTAGTGCTTACCAAGGCTCTGGCAATTGATAAGAATGAAAGATACTCCAGCGTTCTGATCATGCTCGAAGAATTTCATGCGATTTGTGATCAGATTTTGAAACCGGATTCTTCCGCTTTAGCCAGTAACCCAGCTCTTAGTGGAACCAGAGTTCAGCCTGTTGTTAGTCCGAAGTGGAAAAGTTTTTATCAAAAGTGGGCGGACAAACTCTTGATCCCTCTTTTGAAGTCCGCTTTATTTTCATGCCTTTGCTCACTTGCTTTTTCCTTCATGGGTTTGCTTCCTTCCCCTTTAGTTGGGTTTATGCTTGCAGGAATTACCTGGTTGATTGCTGGCGCTGTTCTGGTGTTTTCCCTTTTTTGGAAAGGCAAGACTCGAGAATCGGTTCCTTATCGTATGATTCAAGCTGGATTGGGATTAGTTGCGGGAGCCTTGGCGTATTGGATGGCTGGCACGGGTGAGGTTCTCGAAATTTCTATTTCCAAACCGGGAGTCATGATCGAAGTTCCCGTCTGGGCAAGAGTTCTGCTTTTCTACATGGTGGCTATGTTTTTTCCGAAGTGGTGGAAGATGGCATGGCGCTATCGAAGAACTCGTATCGATTATGTTGCAACGCTGATTGCAATTGTTTGGGTTCTTCTTTTGGTTACCATTTTAAAGCTGCAATTAATTCACGCACTTGCGTTTGCGTTTGCGGTGATCATTGTTCAAGCGGTTGCACTGAAAACAAAACGATTGTCCAAGTTGGGAAGGTAGAGGCTATTTCCCCGGCCTTTCGCCTTGGATTTGAATACAGAAATGTTCAAATTCGATCGGTTCGATTTTTGAAATATCAGGGCCTATCTCCGCCCTTTCCAGCACTGCGCTGATCAACACCCATAAGGATGCGGATTCGCCTGTGTGATCGTAACCATCTGCATCAACATCGCCTTCAACGTGCCAGTACCAAAATCGCCTTTCCAGTCCAAGGTCGGCATCTTCCTGCCAACCTTTAAGCGAGCGAACACAGGCATCAAGTGCAATTTTCCATGTTTTTAAATCTCGAATAGAAATGATCAGTTCGTCTTGCGCCTGTTCAAGTACTAAGCCGGGTATTTGCCTGATGTTTTCGAAGAGTTTGTTTTCTAATGCGCTGGCGCGCCAAGGCGAATAGAGGTGAACCACCACGCAGGGGGTTTCAAAAATCAGTCCCATCAGGTTAATTTGCATTTAAATCACTCTGGTTCCAAAAGGCTTCACTATTAGATTCTTAGCAGGGAAGGGCGGGAAAGCTAGCAAATAATCTAAGAAGGGGTGTCTGAAGTTTCGGTTACAGCCTGATTTTTAGGCACTGGTAGTGCAATGATTACCAGATAGGCACTAATACCGATGATCCAGGTTACAAGCCTTTGCACTAGGGATGCCAGTACCCCCATGGCGCGATCTGTACCAAACCACGAGTAAAGTGCACCAAAACCAAATTCTCCAATGCCTGCACCGCCCGGGAACATCGGGGTCGCTTGAATCACCAAGCCCAATGGCACAATTAAGAAATGTTCGAGAAGATTGGGTATTGATTGATCATCACGCAGTACTTGGGCTGCACAGTAGAAAGATAATGTCAGGCATACATGCCCTGTCCAAGAAATCAAAAGGGATTGTATCACCACTAATGGCTTGCAGCGGTAACGCCAGAAGGTTAGCCAAAATTCTGCAGCCGGCCCTGCAACCCATCTTCGTAACCTGCCTTCAAATCGTTCGACTCGCCATTGGGGTAGCCAACCCAAAACAAACCAGCCCAACCCGGTGATACCGCAAAAAGATAAAGTAATCTTGATGATGGATTTGGTTGCAGCAGCGCCATTACCTTCGCCCAAGTACCCTGCAAGCAAAAAGATTGCCCCTGTGGCGCCCGAGAAAAAAATGAGCCCCCAAAGTGCTATCGCCCTATCTAGGAGGATGATGGTGACAGCAACACTTCTGCGGGATTGGTTTTTGCAGACCGCAGCGGCTTTAACAAGATCGCCCCCGACCGAGCCGGGCAAAAGTGTATTGAAGAAAAATCCTATGAACCCGATGCGCATAGTGTTCCAAAAGCCGATTCCCATATCTTGCGCAAGCATCATCAGATGCCAGCGAATGATCGTTCCGCAAACACCCAAGAAGAAAAGAAAGATCGAAGCGAAGAGAAAAAGCAAGTGGATGGGTTTTCCTTCCACCACGTGTTTTTGCCAAACTGCTTCCAACCCGTTTTCATTCCCCGGTAGCCAATTGGAATTGATGACATAGGCGAGCAAACCCAAGGCGAGCAAATATTTCGAAACATTCAAAAACAAGCGTATCAATGTTCTACCCTCATGAAAAGCGACACAGCATTTTCATGTTTGTAGCCAAAAATGTAAAGACTGCTTAGATGCGATCCAGCAGATCAATCCAAGTTGCCAGCGTATCTAGCGTGACGGAATTGAAGTATTGATGCCCCATATCCTTCATTTCCCGAAGAATTAGGGGGTATTGGAACCCTAGAAGCTTCTTGGCGGTATCCAGCACCGTTTCGCGAATTGGATCTTTATCACCCACCGCAAGGAAGAAAGATAGAGGTTGGTTGGCAATGCGCTCTTTAGGAGTCGCACCTAGGGATGCCCCCACCGCAGCTACACCCCGGATCAATTCCCGTTGTTGGAAGGCAAGATAAAATGCCATCTGCCCGCCTGTACCCATTCCATGAACGACCACTCTCTTGCGATCGATATTGTAGTTTTCGGTAGCGTAGCGGATAGATTCAAGAATCAGATCAGATTCGCCTGGGGTCCAGCCTAGGTCGGCATCAGACCGGGGCGCTACCATGATGATTTTATACTCAGCACAATACTGGTCCCAAATCCCCATGAGGTCGTCAAGATCTTTATCTTTGCCTTTGCCTGCTGGATGAAGCCAAACTATCAAGCCATAAGAGGTTCTTGGATCATAAGAGACGGGAACTGAAACCCAGTAGTTGCGATCGCCCGCAGCGCTTTGTTTTTTAATGGTTCCTATCTCTGGTTTTTTCTCGGGCTCTTTATCGAGCTTTGCGAGTGAAGATTTCTCCGGTGGCTTTTCTGGTAGGAAGCTTGTCGCTTGGCCAATCGGCCCCTTTAAGGTTGTGGTTGTTCCATCTTCCCGCTTTACTTCAACCGCAAGGAAAGACCCTATCACTGCAGTGGATAACAAGGTTGAAAGCCCATCACGATTTGCGACCTCAGCATTTGCAGTAACCTTGGTGATATCGGGCCCCACACCTGCCTTTAAGATGCGATCGCCTACTTTTATACCTGCCTTGGCAGCTCCACTTTCAGGAAAAACATATCGAACCTCAACACCTTTGGTCGGATCATCCCGCATCGGAAGTATTCCGAAGAAACCCAAAGGCGGAGATTCCAAGCTGCCAGATAGTTCGATTTTTTCCAGCTTGATTTCATCTTTCCCACGTACGATGGTCAGCGATACCATGTCGCCTTCGTACTTGGGCCCAAGTTGATGCATGAGCTGAGCATGGCTTTCCACTTTTTTGCCATCGATCGCAATAATCTTATCCGCAACTTTAAGCCCTGCTTTAAATGCTGCGCTATTCGGGGCAACTGAATTAATAACTACATCATCTGCATACCTATCTTTGTTTTGCATGGTGATACCCAGAAGGCCCTTACGAAGATCCTTTCCGAGTTTTAGTTTTGCCAGTGTGCCATAGATGTGGTCTAGGGGAATCGCAAAGCCGATGCCTGAGTCGTACCACTCAAATCCTGCGGTTTCGCCCTCGGCTTCGGGTGATGCAGGAACGAGAATGCCCAGAACATTGCCCTGTAAATCGATGAGAGGCCCGCCATAATTTACGGGGGAAATCTTGGCATCGGTCTGGATGGCTCGTCCCCAGATTCTGCCCAAGGCCGAAACGATTCCCATGCTTACACTAGGTGGCGCACCAGGGCTTCCGCCCAAGGTTCGACCCAATGCGATTACCGTTTGACCAACTTCCATTTTGGAAGCAGGAAGTGCTTCGGGAATGGGAAGATTAGTCGCATCAATTTTTAAAAGCGTTACCATGCGCGACTGATCTGTTGAAACCACTTTGGCTATGTAGCGTTTGTTATCCATGGTTGAAACGATGATGGAAGTTGGCTTGTTGGCGAAATTGAAAGCGGAAGAAATAACATAACCATCCGCAGATACGATGACGCCCGTGGTTGGGCCTGAACCTTTACGCACCCCTGGGCCAGCGGCAGGGCCGGGCCTTCGTTTTCCAGCGCCACCCGCACCACCACCTGCAGATATCACCTCGGTTCCACCCGTGGTTTCAATTTGTACAAGCGCTGGGGAAACACGCTGCACTGCTCCTTGAATCGCTTTTTCTTGAAGCTCTTCCAAGGTGTTTTGAGCCAGCATTATTTCTACCACGCCTAACAAAAACAGGGTTGTGTTCATGATTAGTTTCCTTTAGTTTCTGCGCCCTTGTTTGGCAATGCTTTTGGTGGTGACTCGACTTGTACGCTTATGGTTTGCAATTTATCACCCCTGCGTATTTCTAACTGAATCCGCTCTTGAGGTCGGTACTTCTGCATTAATTCCAAAAGCGAATTAACACTTACTACGGGCAGGCCATCCACATAAACAATCAAGTCATCTGGAAGAAGGCCTGCTTTTTGTGCAGGCGAACCGGGCTCCACATATTCAATGTAAGGCGGGGTTCGATCTACCACATTGGGTACATACACAATGCCTAGGTATCCACCACCACCTGTTGACTTCGATGCTTTTGTTACGGGTTTATACGCTTCCTTTTTTTCGATCAAGTTGGTGATCGAGATTTTCTTGGCACTGCCATCTGCAAGCTTGATCTCGAGTTCTGCATTTACAGGAACAGCATAATTAATCCAAGTGTTGGTTTGTTCGTTGCGAAGTTCTTTGCCAATAATTCCGATGATGTCTCCCATGCGATTAGTGATGATTCCTCCCGCAGCACCGGGGTTGTTAGTGATCGCATCCACCACATAGACATTGCCTGAATAGGGCGCCTCGAATATTCCTATTCTGCCAAAAAGCCTTGCATAGGCTGCGATGGTTCCCTTCATTACCGAAACGGGTTCATCTCGGGTTGCAATTTGAAACTGGTTGCTGAATGCAAGAATAGCAGTGCCTGGGTTCGC
>CAJCCR010000432.1 GCA_903960945.1 uncultured Planctomycetaceae bacterium | reverse complement strand
GGATTAAGCGGCAAAATTGCTGAAAAGTCACTTGATGCAGCAGGAATTACGATCAACCGCAATGGCATCCCTTACGACACGAGGAAGCCGCTAGATCCTTCAGGCATCCGAATTGGAACGCCCGCCTTGACTACCAGAGGCATGAAGGAACTCGAAATGAAGCGAATTGCACATTGGATTTGCGATATTTTAGAAAGCCCAGATGATAAGAACTTGCAGGCGAAGATTCATGGTGAGATTAAGGAACTTTGCAAGAGTTTTCCTGCTCCCTCGGAACTAGCTTGATAGTTGCCTCGAAAAGTTTTAATGTTTGAATTGTGTTAGAGTATCAAGGGCAATGCCAGCTGCTATTTTGTTTTGGCAACGCCCTTTCACTTACCTTTGCAGAGGCTTCATGGCATTAGAGACAGCGCTTCATTCTTGGCATTCTTCGAATGGGGCACGCATGGTTGATTTTGGCGGCTGGGATATGCCCGTCCAATACACAACCATTGTTGATGAGCACACTGCAGTTCGCAATGACTCCGGGATTTTTGATATAGGCCATATGGGCAGGCTCAAAATTCACGGCCCAGATGCCACAAGTTTTCTTCAGATGATCTGTACCAACAACTCTGCCAATCTTAAACCTGGGCAGGTTCGATACAATCTCGTTTGCAATGAAAAAGGCACCATTCTTGATGACATTTTGGTTTATCAGCATGGCTCAGACTTCCTCTTGGTCGTTAATGCTTCTAATCGAATGAAGATCGTATCTTGGCTTTCAAACAATGTAAGATCTCTTAATGTCAAAATTGATGACCAAACTCTTTCTACTAGTATGATTGCGGTTCAAGGTCCAAACGCCATCGCTCTTGCTAAACAGCTTATATCTGATGACCCCTTCAAGTTGGAATACTACTTCAGCTTTGATTCCAAAACAATGGATGTGCCCAGCCTTATAAGCAGAACAGGTTATACCGGCGAAGATGGCATCGAAATCATTCTACCCAAGGGCGAAGAAATCAAAGTTTGGGAAAAGCTAGTGTCAATGGGCTGCAAACCTTGCGGATTAGGGTGCAGAGATACTCTCAGGCTTGAAGCAGGCATGCCCCTTTATGGACATGAAATCGATGAAAACACTAATCCTTTGGAAGCGGGATTAGGATGGGCGGTTAAATTTGATAAAGGCGAATTCATTGGCAAGGAAGCTTTGGTAAAAGAAAAAAATACTCCATCCGGTAAAGTTCGCGTTGGCCTTGAACTTCCTGGAAAACGAATTCCCCGAGAATTATATCCCGTCACAAAAAACGGTACGGCCTTGGGTAAAGTTACCAGTGGTACTTTTTCTCCCACCTTTAATAAACCCATTGCAATGGCTTATGTTCCTGCTAGTCTATCTGCCGTTGGTACCGATTTGGACATCGATATTCGTGGTAAATTTGAACCTTGCAAAGTGGTTCCTTTACCTTTTTACAAGCGAAAAAAAACTTGATGACTATGTTTGTCATCTTGGGATTTGGAAAGTAGCTGTTTGGTTGCTTATTTATATTAGATAGAAGCGAAAGTGCTTCAGGGAGTATTTACTATGGATCCGATTAAACTCCGATACGCAAAAACCCATGAGTGGGCCTCAATTGAAGGCAACATTTGTACAGTTGGGCTTACAAAATTTGCTGTCGACCTTCTTACTGATGTAATTTACATCGATATGCCCGATGTTGGTGATCCCGCATTAAAAGGTGATAGTTTTGGTGAAATCGAGTCAGTAAAAGCGGTTAGTGATATATACGCCCCAGTTGAAGGCGAAATCATTGAGATCAATGATAAATTGGTATTAGACCCTTCAACAATTTCCAAGGATCCCTACGGCAAAGGCTGGCTTGTTAAAATCAAAATGGCCGGTAAGCCTAATTTGGATCATTTGATGAATCATGCAGCTTATGAAAAGCAGATTGCCTCTGAATCCCACTAGTATCTTTCTGCAAGAATTTTAATTAGCACAATTTGAAGGAGTTGGATCGTGCCTTATCTTCTTAACACGCCTGATGATAAAAACGAGATGCTTAAAAGCATTGGTGCATCGAGCATTGATGATTTATTCAGCAACATACCTGAATCAGTAAGGCTAAAACGGCCCCTAGATATCCCCAAAGCTCTAACCGAAATTGAGCTTACAAGGCATATTGACCGCCTTGCTAATTCTAATCTCTCTGCAGACAGTGCAGTTTGTTTCCTTGGTGGTGGGAGTTACGATCACTTCATTCCCGCAGTTGTGGATATGATCGCTTCCCGAAGTGAATTCTATACCGCTTATACCCCGTATCAGGCAGAGGCTAGTCAAGGAAGCTTGCAGGCTTTTTACGAATTTCAAACAATGATTTCGCAGCTAACTGCGATGGATATCTCAAATTCCAGCCTTTATGAGGCTGGATCCGGCCTTGCAGAAGCCATCTTAATGGCAATGTCGGTCACAGGAAGAATGGGTAAAGTTCTGGTTGCAGAATCAGTTCACCCAGAATACAGACTCTCCTTCACCACTTATCTTGCAAATCTAGAACCCTCCGTGGTTACTGTTGCATGCCCTGAAGGAAAGCTTTGCCTGAACGACCTTGCAAGCAAACTTGATGAAACAGTTAGCTGCGTGATTGTTCAGCATCCGAATTTTTTCGGCAACCTTGAAGAAGTTGAAGAGATTGCAAAACTTGTTCATTCAAAGGGTGCACTTTTCATTGTCGCCTACGATCCCATCAGCCTTGGCATTTTAAAAAAGCCAGGCGAATACGATGCTGATATAGCAGTAGCTGAAGGGCAGTGCTTGGGCAATCCAATGATATATGGCGGGCCTTACCTTGGATTACTTTCTTGCAAAGAAGCCTTTGTAAGAAAAATCCCGGGCAGACTGGTTGGCCAAACGGTAGATCGCAAGGGCAAACGATGCTGGGTACTTACCCTACAAACTCGCGAACAGCATATACGCAGGGAAAAAGCCACAAGCAACATATGCACCAACCAAGGACTTTTTGCCTTGCGAGCAGCGGTTTTTCTTACCGCCATCGGGCCCAAGGGCCTTACTGAAACAGCAGAACTATGCTTCCGAAAAGCTCACTTCCTCATGGATCTCCTCTGTAAAATCCCAGGAGTCAAACCTAAATTCAATCTCCCTTTCTTTAAAGAATTTACCATCGAACTTCCCTGTAACGCCCAAGTTGTTATCAACTCGCTGATTGAGGATGGCATTCTGGCAGGTTTATCTCAAGGCCGTTGGTCTAAAGATTTAGCCAATGTTATGACCATCGCTGTGACCGAAAAACGAACTCGTTCAGAGCTTGAAAACTATGCTGCGGCTTTTGGCGCTGCTGTCACTGCCGCTTCTTCTCAGGAAAAGTCTAAAGCTTTAAAATCCTGATAATTTCAAAACTCTAAGTATTATTCTCGAGGGTATTATGGATAAGTCTCAGTCTACCGGTTTGCTTTTTGAAATAAGTCACAAGGGCAGAAGATGCCATCTTCTTCCCGATTGCGATGTCCCCACCAAGACTTCCGCTGAACTTCTCGACAAAAAATATCTCAGCAATGATCCGACTCATTTACCTGAGATGGCAGAAATCGATATCGTCAGACACTTCGTTAATTTATCCACCAAAAACATGGCCATTGATTGTAACTTTTATCCGCTAGGAAGTTGCACAATGAAATATAATCCCAAGCGCCATGAACGGCTTGGATCTTTGAGTGGGTTGGCACATGTCCACCCTCTTCAAGATGACCAAACCTGCCAAGGCATGCTTGAAATATTATGGGAGATGCAAAATTATCTGGCCGAAATAGCAGGGCTTGATGGTGTTTCACTGCAACCTGCTGCAGGGGCCCAAGGCGAACTAACAGCGCTTTTAGTTGCAGCCGCTTACTTCCGCGACAAAAAAGAAAAACGCACCAAAGTTCTCATCCCTGATAGCGCACATGGAACCAACCCAGCTAGTGCTGCAATCGCTGGCTTCGACACCATCACCATTAAAAGTAATGCGCGTGGTAGGGTCGACATGGACGATCTTATTTCCAAAATCGACTCGCAAACTGCAGTATTCATGATCACTAACCCAAACACTCTGGGCCTTTTTGATGAGCAAATCGTACAGATCACCGACCTTATCCACAAAGCAGGCGGCTTGGTCTACCTTGATGGTGCAAATATGAATGCCATTCTTGGCATCACCAGACCGGGCGATTTTGGTGCCGACATGATGCACTACAATGTACACAAAACATTCACTGGGCCACACGGAGCAGGTGGGCCTGGATCCGGACCTATCGCTGTGAGAAAGCAACTGATACCTTTTCTTCCTGCACCATTAGTTATTAAGACAAACGAGGGATTTAAACTCGATTACGATCGCCCAAAAACGATAGGCAGAGTTCGAAGCTTCTTCGGAAATGTCGGCATTCTACTCCGCGGGTATTTCTACATCCGCACACTTGGGCCCGATGGCCTCAAACAAGTCAGTCAAAATGCCGTATTGAATGCCAATTATCTTCTCAGCCTTGTCAAAGATGCCTTTGATGTTCCACATGGTGACAGGTGCATGCATGAATTTGTAGCAAGTGCCAGAACCCTTCGAAGAGACAAAAAAATCAGCGCTAGGGATATAGGCAAGCGCTTGCTGGATTACGGATACCATGCTCCCACGGTTTATTTTCCTTTAGTGGTTTCTGAAGCAATGATGATGGAGCCTACAGAAACCGAAAGTAAAGAAACTCTTGATCATTTTGCCAAAACTTTGATTAAGATTCGGGATGAAGACGCAGATTTCCTTCATGACGCACCTCACACTCTGGATATCAGTAGACCAGATGAAGTGAAAGCCGCGAAAGAACCTATGCTGCGCTGGAAGAAGTAATCATTTTTAGGTATTTCAGTTGATCGAGTGTAGGCTTCTGCCTTTGGAGTCCAATTTTGGGTCATACGCAATGGCTTCGGATGAGCTTTTGCTTGAACTTGCAGAAGAAGGCATTTGCTCGCTTCGTTTTTACACTTGGGCTGAACCCACCGTTAGTCTGGGCTACTTTCAACCCTCTTCTCTTTTATCGAATTCACAAGAATTAAAAATGCTGCCTTGGGTCCGAAGGGCTACTGGTGGGGAAGCTCTGGTCCATCACCATGAACTAACCTACGCCTTGGGGTTGCCCCTAGACATTGCTGGACAGAAATCGACACTTTGGCAGGAAAAGATGCACCTTATCATTCAGAAGGCTTTATTGCTTTTAGGAGTCTCACTTCCTGAAATCAATCTGCCCGAGCTGCGAAATGATCCGACCAACCTGCTTTGTTTTCATCACCACGCGCCACAAGATCTTATTATCAAGAAGCATAAGGTTGTGGGGAGTGCACAGCGAAAAAAGAAAAGAAGTGTAATCCAGCATGGGGGAATCTTACTTGCCCAAAGCATTTACACGCCCTCGTTGCCTGGGATACTTGAACTTTCAGGAATAAAGCTTTGCCCAGAAAAACTAGCTGAAACTATTGTTAATGAATGTCGGCATGCTTTAGGTTGGGGTTTTAATGCTTTGAAATGGTCGCCTGAAGAGCAGGCACGAATACAACATTTTGTCGAGCTTCGTTTTGCTAATACGGATTGGAATAACAAAAGATAAAAAAAGAAGCCCCGCAAATTTCTTTGCGGGGCCCAGCGGTTGAGGATTATCAGGATTACCAGGCTGAGGACAGTTTGATTTATTAAAACCAACTCCGCCCAACATTAATGTTCATTTTCATGAACAAACCTGCCCATCACACACCTCGAAGTATCTTTCTAATTTAGAAAGCGTTTACTTCTGAGATAGTGGGCACAGGAACGATACTAGCAGATTTACCTGCTGGCAGTTTTTCGGCACCCTTAGGAGCTGCTTTAGGAGCGCTCTCTGGGGCAACTACTTCGCAGCAATCATTCTTGTGCAACTTGGCACGAAGTTTGTCAAGAAGGCTTACCTTGCATGGGTCGCATGGGTCAGCTTGCTTTTCGCACTTCACTACCTTAGGAGCTTCGCACTTCGGTGCGTCGCAGCAATCTTTCGCTAACTTGGCGCGAAGTTTGTCAAGAAGGCTTACTTTGCATGGGTCACATGCTTCAGCTTTCTTTTCGCACTTCACTACCTTAGGAGCTTCGCACTTTGGTGCGTCGCAGCAATCTTTCGCCAACTTGGCACGAAGCTTGTCAAGAATGCTTACCTTGCATGGATCGCATGGGTCAGCTTTCTTTTCGCACTTCACTACCTTAGGAGCTTCGCACTTTGGTGCGTCGCAATCATTTTTGTGCAGCTTGGCGCGAAGTTTGTCAAGAATGCTTACCTTGCATGGATCGCATGGGTCAGCTTTCTTTTCGCACTTCACTACCTTAGGAGCTTCGCACTTTGGTGCGTCGCAACAATCTTTCGCAAATTTTGCGCGAAGTTTGTCTAGCAAGCTTGGCTTGTCGCAGCATGCGCTATCACAAGAGCTTGTAGAAGTAACAGCAGGTGCAGCTGCAGTAGCAGCGTCAGCACCAGCAACCCATGCTGTGGTCAAAAGTAAAAAAGCAGCGTTCACGAATCAACACCTCCATATAGAGACATATTTATTAGCAACAAGCCCCATCCCAGCGAGACAATCCCGACCGAGCTTGTGGGCCTCTGCCTGCCCTGTTCCTCTTCCGTCTCTCAAAGTGAAGATCCTCGTTTATGTCTCTAAAAACTTAGATCTCGCACTTCACAACTATTCTTTCGGCACCCAATCTTTCCCGGCTTGAATAAGTTTCCCAAAAACTTTTTGCCCCCTATCTTCTGTGTATACCCCTTACTTTCCCTACCTAGATTTACCAAACGCCTAGTTAAAAACCTTTAATACTACTCATTCAACCCACTCTCACTTTTTTTAGCGTTTTGCTCTTACTCTTTTTATGACAATTTATGCTCCGCTTTTGACCACAGTTTTTGCCCTAATCATATAATGGGATTATACTTATGAAAAATCTAAGCGTTGGCTTTTAGCCCTAGAGGCAGACAAAATAGTAGATGCCTAGGATTTGGTTCGGATTTTTGCTTTATGAGTGCATTGACCCAAAGCAATGCCTTTTGCTCTATGTTTTATCTCAAAATGGGTTTAATTACCTATCTTACGATTTACTCACAATCGTTTAAGACGTTAAGCATTCACTTTTATTGATGATGTGATTTTTTTTAGCAGCGAAATGAATTGCCCAAACACTCTATCTTAAATTTGATTGATTTTACGAATTGGAACTCGATCGTAATTTAATTACCGTAAAAGATCCCAGACAAGATGCAAAGTGACAAAAAGGCATAATAAGTAAATCGAATCATCTCTTTCCTTCTTCGTTTCTCTAGGGGTTTACATTAACTATCACCTATTGCTTTTTATCGGCATTATTTTGATCGAGCTTGCGCATAATTAGGATGATTCTGATTGGCGAGTTTAGGCAAGATACGATTACATCCTTGTTAATAACTGTCAAATAGTTAAACTCCCTTACAATGAGATGGGGCACACTGCTAAGAAGCGTGTCACCTTTTACTTTGCATTTATAACTTCGATTTTAAAAGGAAGTGCTTTTTGTCCGCTTCAAAGAAATGGGTTTTGCTGGCGCACGATACCGAACTTTGTACAAGCCTTGCAAAAAAAGCCAAGTTATCCCCTGTTATTGCACAGCTTCTTATTAATCGTGGGATTGATTCGCCTGAAAACGCATTTCGCTTTCTTAACCCTGTTTTAAAAGGATTGCACGATCCAGCTCTTTTGCCTGGCGCTTTAGATGCTGCAACACTCATTTTGCAAGCTTTAAAAACAGGCAAGGTTATTTGTGTCTACGGGGATTACGATGCAGATGGCATTTCCGGGACCGCTATCCTTATTAGGTTACTTCGCATTCTCGGAGGTAATCCCAGGTTTTATGTCCCAAAGCGTCTTGAAGAGGGCTACGGGCTGAATTCCAACGCTCTTCAATCTCTCGCCCGATCAGGCGTTCAGCAAGTCATTACTGTCGATTGTGGGATCGCAAGCATCGAAGAAGCGAAAATAGCTAAATCCTTAAATATTGAATTGATTATCACCGACCATCATGAAATGAAGGCCACCATTCCCGAAGCGGCTGCGGTCGTTCATCCCCGCCTGCCTGGGGGCACCTACCCTTTCGGCGAGCTTTCGGGTTCTGCGGTGGCTTTAAAGCTTGCATGGATGATTGCTGTACTCCATAGCGGAAATTCCAAAGTTGAAGGTTTCCTCAGAGATTTCTTGGTCGAGGCCATCAGCCTAGCCTCTCTTGGCATTGTTGCTGATGTCGTACCTTTACTTGATGAAAATCGAATTCTAGTACGCAGTGGTTTAGAAAGGCTCACAAAGTCTGCCAACTTTGGACTTCAGGCAATGGTGAAGGAAAGTAACCTCAACGAAAAACGAAAACTGAATTCCACTGATATCGGTTTCAATTTAGCTCCTAAGTTAAATGCAGCAGGCAGAATTGGTTGCGCACAACTTGTTGTTGACCTCTTGATTACCAACCGCATGGATCAAGCCAGAGAAATAGCACTTTTTCTTTCTGATCAAAATAAACAACGACAAAAAATTGAAAGGCAAATTCTTACTGAAGCCAAGGAACTTGCAGAATCTGAAGAATTCCTGCATGATCCTTTCCTAGTACTCGCAGGAACCACATGGCATCCTGGCATTGTCGGAGTGGTTGCTGGCAGACTTACCGAAGAATTTGGCAAACCCTGCATCGTTCTAGCCCCCCCTGTTACATCTTCTACAACTTCCGATACTTCAACCGAAGACGAAACTCTCCAAGTGTCCCCAACCATTTGGTCAGGTTCTGGAAGATCTGGCGGCATGGTCAAACTTCATGAACTTCTTGCCGAATGCGAATCGCTTGTAGTGCGTGCGGGGGGGCATGCCGCTGCCGCTGGCCTACAAATTGAAAAAGATAAAATACCTTTGCTTCGTCAAAAGCTTTGCCAACTTGTAAAAGAAAAATACCCCACCGGGATCAAGCCTGCCAAATTGATTTTGGATGCAGAAGTTCCCTTATCCGCTTTGACACATTCTTTGGTAAAGGAACTCGATCAGCTAGAGCCCTACGGCATGGGAAATAAAAAACCAATCTACCTCGCCACAAATCTTATCGTCGAAAAAGAGCCTACTCTTGTTGGCACGGATGGCCTGCACCTTCGTTTCCAAGTTTCACAAGCTGGGGTTAAACTTTGGGCAATTGCTTTTCGCATGGGTAAAAGAAAAGAAGAACTAATGTCAAATGGCGGAGCTATCTCCTTAGCTTTTACACCTAAGCTTAATGAATGGAACGGCTTTACATCGGTCAGCCTTGAAGTGGTTGATTTTCAACCTTTGCAAAACCCAGACCTCGAATAGAGACAAACCATGCAACTGCATTTGCAAGGCCATCGTGGCGCAAGGGGAAACAGGCCTGAAAATACTTTTTCTTCCATCGAATTTGCTATCGATTGTTTGGTGGATTCCATCGAAACCGATCTGCATCTTTGTGCTGACGAACAAGTAGTATTGTTTCACGACCATTTTTTTTCACTGCCACAATCTAATCACCATTTCCAGATCAGCGAATTTAATCTTCAAGCATTGCAAGCTGTTTTCAAAAATGTTCCACCGGTAAACGAAAGATTCCCCCTACAAGAGTTTACTATCGGCCCCCTCTCTGCCATTTATTGTAAGCGGCACAATTTGAATTGCTGGGCGCCACCCACTTTGGATCAATTCTTTGATTTTGTCGATTTCTATGCGGGCAAAGAAGGAAAGACCTGTGGAAAAACGATTGCACAGCAAAAAGCGGCCGCCTTACTTTCCTTTGATTTGGAAATAAAACAGCTTCCTTATTTAGAGTGTAAAAGCGAAATTATTTTACACATTATCAAGAAACAAATAGGCAATAGAAAATCAGAGGACCGCATCGTCCTAAGATCTTTTGATCATACTATTTTAAAGCAGGCGAAAAAGATTTTACCTGATTGCACTCTGGGCTTGCTCGCTGATGGAACAATCCAAGTGGATATGATTAGAGAAATGATCGACACGGGTGCTTCGTTATTCTGCCCGAAATTTGACACTTTAAATAAAGACATCATTCTTGAAATGCATAGGAATCAATTCAAGATATTACCTTGGACAGCCAATAATCCCACTGAATGGGAAAAGCTTCAATATCTGGGAGTCGATGGAATCACCACGGATTTCCCGGAAGCATTCAGACTTTGGCAAAGTTCTCAAACTCAAAAAAGATAACCCTTGCTGGTAAGGGTTATCTCTTTGTATAAATTGTTTGTTCAACTTTGGGTTGTTAATCCATGGCAGAACAAAACGTTATTATCGGCGGAAGCTAAGGATTGATTTCCTACGGGAGTTGGAAGAATCAGATGATTCTACTTCCATAGGTGCTTCTGCGGTCTTTTTTTCTGTGGTAGAAACTGGAGTGGATGGAACCATTGCTACAGAACCACCGCTTGACCTGCCTCTACGGAACAATTTGCCACTTGATGAAGCGGAACAATTGCCCGATGCGCAAGAACTTGCGACCGAAGAAGAGCTCGAAGCGGAGCATACGCCACCTGCGCACTCAGCACCCGCAACCGCTTGACCCAAACCTATTGCAAGAATAAAACTAATCATCAAAACCTCCTGAAAAACAAAAGACCTTATTTCAAAGATCTTCCAAAACAATTCCAGACTAGGTTTCTTCCCTGAAACGCTATTTAACAATCCCTGGAACAAAAAACAAACTACCCCTTCTTGAAGGAGCAAGCCTTTGCTGATCAATTGATAACCGTTTGGATTCCATTCCAAGAGTTGGCAGTATCGATGCATATCGATTTGGAGATGTTAGAAGGCTAAAAAGTGAATGGCAAGAAAAATAGGTAGATTTTGACGATTTTTCTGATTGTAGCAATTTTTAGATTTAGGCAAAGTGTTACGGGTACTAGGTTAACAATTTATTTGCCACTTTCTAGAATTATTCAGCCTTTTTACTGTTTTGTGTACAAAAGAACACTAATCGTGCATGTTTTTCGTCCCTAGTTTGAGTTTTGCAAAATGGTTAGGCTTTTTCAATTATTAGGACTTTTGTGATGCCATTCTTTTCTTGGTTATAAAGAAACACTGACTTCATTTAGGTATTTACATTATAATGACGAATTGTCTAATATGGAGATGGAGGTCCTATTTATGAATTTACTTCAAAAACCCACCTATTGGGTAGCCACTGCTATCACTTTGGCGCTTTTGGCACTCGGCTTAAATTCCCTTTTCCCAGATTTTGTAACTTTAAGGGTTAACCTTTTAGTTTTTGGGTTTATTCTTGCCCTTGCTGCTTTTAGCATTGCCCTCTCTCAAAGGCTTCATGATGAAACCTCAAACGGCACTCTATCCCTAACAACTTTTGGTCTATCCTTGGCACTTTTGATTATAACCAATTCCATGGATCCGAGTTGGGACTCACTTATTCTGGCAGGTTCGATTTTTACCGCAGTCTCGTTTTTTTTGGGAATCTTCGTTTTGTTGCCTCTCTTGGCTAAAAAAACCACCGCTATCTGTTTTGTGTTATTTCATTTTGCAAGCATCATCACAGCAGTAACTTCAATCGAGCCACCCAATGCCCCGGCTTCTTGGCTTGCTACCAATCTTTGGGCATACTACTTCAGGCATTATTTAACTTTTGCTTATTTGAATAATGCTTACCACTTTTATTCACCGGAACCTGGTCCACCCGTTCTACTTTGGTCTAAGATCCAATATGAAGATGGTACTTTTCGATGGTTTAAAATACCCAATCGAACTGAAAGCCCAATTCAAATGCATTATCAGCGCATGCTTTCGGTCACAGAAAGCACTAATGTTGCAAGTAGTCAGACTCCAGAAAATTGGGAAGAAAAACTCCAAAGGCGGAATCTTGCGGGTTTGGCTAATCAACCACAAATCACCCCACTTAACAGATCTATGTCGCAATCTTATATGTTTAAGGAACCAGCAGATTATTCAAAAAGAATGCTCGCATCCTATGCCCTCTATCTAACCAAAAAATTCGCTCATCCCGCAGATAAACCTAGCATCAACATAGATAACATTAAAATTTACAGGGTGACTCATAGCATCATTACCCCCACAGATATGTCTCGAGGGGAGAACGCCTTGGATCCAACCTTGTACTACCCTTATTTCATGGGAAGCTTTGACAAAAATGGCAATCTCATAGATCCCAACGACGCCTTTTTGTATTTCTTACTACCCATAACACGTAACGCTAATCCTAATGAACCCTCAGTATTGAACCATTCTCTTGATATTCATGCTGGAGATGTAAAAATCGTGCCTGCAAAGGAAGGCGGCAACTAATGAGCACTGGAAAACATTCTGTTTTTGATCGGCCTGCTGCTTCGTCTGCCAATGGAAATCAAAGTAAGGCCAACTTGGAAGATTCAGAAGGTTGGCTTAAACAATTCGACAGGTTTTGGTTTACCCCTGTTGCACCTAATACCATTGGGTTAATTCGGCTTATAACCGGGTGTTTAATTTTTTATATCACTTTGTGCTACAGTTTTGAATTATTAGCTTTTGTTGGCCCCGAAGGGATAGTCAATCAGGGCCTTGCGGATCATTTCAGAAAAGATACGCCAATGTATGTAATGGCGCCTGAGTGGTCTGAAAACACGATTGAAATCACTAAATCAAATCTTAGTTGGTCTGTTTTTTATCATGCGACAAATCCTTTTTGGATCTGGGCTTTTCATCTTGGTTTCTTAGCTGCGAATTTTTTCATGGCTGTGGGTTTGTTTTCTAGGACGAGTGCGATTATTTCATGGATAGGGGCATTAGCTTATATCCATAGGGCGCCATCCGGACTTTTCGGAATGGATGCGATGATAATCATTCTGCTTTTTTACATGATCATTGCACCGGGCGGAGAGATTTATTCGCTTGATCATTATTTTCAAAAACTGCGCAGAAAAAAAGCGGGCGACCCCAAATGGAACGAACCCCCTAAACCTTTAATCCTTTCCAATTTCGTTACCCGAATGATTCAGATTCATTTCTGCATCATTTACCTTGCTGCAGCAACCTCAAAACTTCAAGGCTCTTCCTGGTGGAATGGGACTGCTCTTTGGGGAGTTTTAGCTAACTATTCTTTTAACCCCATGCATATACCTTTTTACACATCATTGCTGGTTTTCCTTACAAAGCATAAAGTGCTTTGGGAAGTCGTCATGACTACAGGGTGCGTTTACACCATTGTACTTGAAACTTCTTTTCCCTTTTTAGTTTGGAATCACAAATTGAAGTGGATCATGATTTGTGGCTCGATCATGCTTCATACTGGAATTGGACTATTGATGGGATTAACCACGTTCAGTTTGTGCATGATAACGTTGGTATTATCTTTTGTACCACCTGCATTTATTAAAAACTTGATTGATCATTACGGAATAGGACCATTCAAGCGCTCGGCCATTTAGCATGTTTTTAGGCCATTTACTTACGATTTCGTTTATGCAACCCTTCTTTTACTAATTCCTTAAGATTTTTAGCATATCTGTCGATATTAAAGGAAGCCGTTATTTCTGACAGTGTCAGAACAAACGCTTTCTTTCCCATGGACATGATAATGGCCCTTTTGCGGAAAATTACTGGCTCCTCCGCTTCCGCTAGTTTGCTGGCGTTTTATTGCATTATTTGCACGTCGCTTATCAATGCTGCACCGCCCACGGACACCTATTATTCCAGAGATGCTTCTTTTATCATTCCGTTTTCTTCCAACCCCGCTGACTCCAAGATTCAAAAAATCCTTCTTCATGTTTCTGAAGATTTTGGCAAAACTTACGCCCATGTAGGCACCGCTCTTCCTACCCAAAAGCAATTCCTTTTCCGGGCCCAAAAAGATGGTTGGTATTGGTTCTCCGTTCAAAGCCAAGAAATTGATGGAAGAATGGTCCCCGCAAATATCAACATTGCTCAGCCTTCTTTAAAAGTTTGCATCGATAGTACCCCACCTTCGGTTGTTCTTCGGGGTGTTTTTAAAGATGGTTCCGCTTCGATCGATTGGGATCTCCGCGATGAAACCTTGGATCTTTCCAGTATGAGGCTGGAATTTCGGAATTCTGATGGCAAGGATTGGGTGCCTCTATCTGCCCAACAAATTGCTCAGGGGCAGCATGTTTGGAACCCTGGTACCTCTGGAAATATTGAAGTACATCTAACGGTTAGAGATAAATGCGGAAACTTTGGTGAAAGTTCTATCGTGATTCAACCAAATGGAACACGAGCTGGAAGCACAACGCAGGAAAATGGATCAGGCAAAAGCAATATATCAATGGTTAAGAGCAGGCGGTTCCAGCTTAATTATAAAATCGATGATGTAGGACCTTCGGATATTTCTCGAGTGGAAGTTTATGTAACTCGCGATGGCGGCAAAGTTTGGCGTAAGTATGATCAGGATGCGCCCAAACTTCCCCCGTGCATTGTTGATGTACCCGAAGAAGGCCGTTATGGTTTTACTCTTGTTGCCCGAAGTGGGGTAGACCTAGGCGAACATCCACCAAAATCTGGTGACCTTCCCCAATTCTGGGTTGAAGTTGATGAAACGAAACCTTTGGTTAAACTCATTGGTGTTGATGTTGGTCGGGGCATCGATCAAGGAAACCTCAGCGTAACATGGACTGCTTCTGATAAGTACTTAGGGCCAAATCCTGTAAATATTTCTTATGCAAAAACACCTGAAGGACCTTGGGTTGTTGCTGTCCCAAATCTTCCTAATACTGGAAGATATGTATGGCGTATGCCAGGCGAAGGGCTGCCTTATCAATTTTTTATCAGGGTTGAAGCCTCAGATCTTGCAGGAAATATTGGATCTGCTGAAACTACTGGTGCGGTGAAAGTTGATTTATCCACACCCAAGGCCAGAGTCACAGGCGTGGATGTTTCACCAGTAGGTGGTGGTGGCTATACTCCACCTGCAAGCCCTATCAATCAAGATATCCCTGCAGTACCAGCGCCAAAACCAGCTTCTTCTTTTCCAAATACACCTTCCAGCACTATTCCAAGTAACAATGGTAGTGCACCTGCAAGCCCAACTTCTTTCCCTGGGCTTGGTTCTGAAGGAATGCCGACTTTCCCAACAAATCCAGTTCGACCAAAATAGTCTCGATTTTCCCACGCCACAAAGTAGCATGAATATCATGAACCGATATTCAGTTGGGGAATTTAATGGAAGTTGAACAGTTCTTAAAAGATCAGGCAAAACTTCAATTGCAACCAGTTTATGTAATCACTGGTTCCGAAGATTACCTTCATAGAAAAGCAGGCAAAGCGTTAAAACATCAAATTCTTGCTGGTAACGAAGACCTCGGTTTGGCCTCTTTCGTGGGGGATAAGACCTCGTTTGCGGAAGTAAGGGAAGAACTAACTACGCTTTCATTCTTTGGTGGCAAAAGGCTCGCATGGGTTGAACAGGCGGATGATTTTGTAAGCAAGAATAGACCAGCACTCGAAAAATATTTCCAGGCGCCAAGCTCCAATGGCGTTCTCATCCTTGAAACTTCTTCCTGGCCTTCCAACACAAAATTATCAAAAATGCTTGCCAAGGAAGCTTTAATTACTTGTGAAGCGCCCTCCCGAAAAGAAACCCTTGTCGCATGGTGCATTGCACAAGGAAAAAACATTCATGATAAACCACTCGCAAACGATGCTGCAAACCTACTGGTAGAACTAATTGGCCCCGACTTAGGCAGACTTGATCAAGAAATCGCCAAGCTCGCCTGTTATGCTGCAGACAATCCAAAAATAAACGCCAAGGATGTTGATATGCTGGTTGGCCAAGGGCATGTTGAAAAGGTATGGGTGCTGTTTGATCATATTGGACAAGGAAACCAAAGGGCAGCGTTTCAATTATTATTTGAGTTATTCGAACAAGGCGAAGAACCCATGAAGCTTCTTGGGGCATTTAGTTCACACCTCCGAAAGTTGGCCTACGCAGGAAGATTTGCAATGCAAGATAAACCCATGGCTTTCGCATTAGAAAAAGCTGGGTTTTTCAGTTTCACGAAAGCTAGCGCTGAAGCCCAACTTCGGAAAATTGGACGCAAAAAAATCAATAAGGTTTTAACCTGGCTCATTGAAACAGATACAGGAATGAAAGGGGGCAGCCAAATCCCTCCTAAAACACTTATGGAAAGATTACTTGCTATGCTTTGCTCCAAATAACCCCATTTCAAGGCAAAAATCAATGAACCAATCTAGTAACAAAAAAACCAGAATCCTAATCACTATGGGTGATGTCGCTGGGGTAGGCCCCGAAATCATTGTAAAGGCCTGGGACGAAATTCTTGCTTTTTGTGACCCAGTGGTGGTGGGTGATCCGGTATGGCTAGAAAAAGCAATTCATTTACTAAACAAAAACACAAAAGTTCAGACCATCAACGAACCAGAGCAGGCCACGCCACAACAAAATCTAATAAGTTGCACCAAAATAAATACAGCAGATTTATCTACTGTTAAAATATGCAATGTAAACGCCTCTGCAGGCAAAGCGGCACATGATTATTTAATCCAAGCGATTGATTGGGCACTTGAAAAACGAGCTGGTGCGATAGTTACCGCGCCACTTCACAAAGAAGGATTGCATCTTGCGGGGCTCGATTACCCAGGACACACCGAAATATTGGCATCCAGAACCAAAGCCCTAGAACACGTAATGGTTTTGGCACTTCCAGAATTGGCAGTGGCCCATGTTACATTGCACCTTGCATTGAGAAATGTCTTCGATGAAATTAGCATCGAAAGAATTGTCGCTAGGGCTCAACTCTTAGAAAATTTACTTACTAAAGTTTTAGGCCGCACACCTCGCATTGCGATTGCTGCACTCAATCCACACGGTAGCGATGGCGGGCTTTTTGGTAACGAGGAGCAAACGATCATCCAACCTGCAGCAATTCTTTGCAAGCAACAAGGGATGACTGTTTCGGGGCCAATCCCTTCTGACACTTTATTTTTAAGAGCAAGCCAGGGGGAATTTGATGGCGTGGTTGCCATGTACCACGATCAAGGCCACATTGCTTTAAAACTTCTAGGCCAACGCAGAGCTGTCAACATTACAGCAGGTTTGCCGATTATTCGAACCAGTGTTGCCCATGGCACAGCTTACGATATCGCTTGGAAAGGAATGGCAGACGAAAGCAGTTTGGTGTCGGCAGCAAAATGGGCTGTTAAACTAGGGTCATAAGAACTTCGAAAGGGAAGTTTCAATCTACTTATCATATTTCTGAAATAAAATAGAATTTAAGCTTGAGCTTTAATAAAAAACTGCAAAATTATTAAATAACTAGGAAACCTTTGCATTGTTTAAGGGTTTAATAGGTATGGTGACTTAAATTGGGGCGAGTAAGCCCTGAAATCACCACCCTTGGGAGTGTTCCAAGGTAGGGCTTTGTTTGTTTAATGGGAGTATTTCATTATGTTTCGTCGTATGTTTGTAGCTGCTGCTGCAGTTTTTTTTGTTGCTTTTGGTGTAATTGCTGGCGAACACAAGGGTGCAATCACCAAGTACGAAGCTGGCACCAGCCTTACCATCAAAGTTAAGAAGGAAGAAAAGACCCTGAAAATCGCTAAAGATGCCAAAGTTGATGATGCAATAGCTAAGAAGCTTGGCAAAATTGGTGAAAAAGGCGTTCCTGCCATTGTAATCACCAATGACAAAGACGAAGTAACCGAAATCAAAGTTGGCGAAAAGAAAGCCAAGTAATTCGGAACTGGTCATTAAAAAGAAGCCCGACTGCTAACCCAGCCGGGCTTTTTATTTAAATTAAACGCTTTCACTATTGATTTCGACCCCTGTAATGATAATATTCTAGTTTACGCAATAGGTTTATGGACCAAGAAAGGCTTATGTTAGCCTGACGGAGGTCGGTGGAGAACTATATGTCGATCACTAAGGAACGCAAGTCTCAGCTCATTGAAAAGTATTGCCGCAAGGCGACGGATACCGGGTCACCGGAAGTCCAAATTGCTTTGTTGACCCAACGGATCAACGAGCTACACGAGCACCTGCGCAGCCACAAGAAGGATCATGCCAGTCGCCGCGGTTTGTTGATGATGGTCAGCAAGCGGTCTGGATTGCTTTCCTACTTGCGAAGTAAGGATCACGAAAGCTACACCACATTGATCGGCAGCCTGGGCCTTCGCAAATAAAGTAGGCCAAGTAGTCTATTTATTAAGGCCACTTTTATTCCATTCGGGAATTCAGGTAAAGCTGTTCATTTTCCGGTTGTTCCCTTGGTCAGGAATTTTGTTAGGGAACATGCAAGTTGGATAGTAGGTTTTGTAATCTGAAGAAAAAGCCGAAAGTTTCCTTCTCTGGAAGGATTCTCAATTCTATTTTCACCAGCAATTTCCCCATAAACTCTGTTCTAGTTCCGCTTAACACATTTTCATTGTTGGCTTTCGCCAAGTGAAAATGTTGGAGGTTTTATTTATATGCAGGCAATTCGTGTAGAAAAACAATTGGGCGCTCACACTCTTATCCTTGAAACAGGAAAATTAGCAAAACAAGCTCATGGTGCGGTTATCGTTCGTTATGCAGATACTATGACACTCTCCACCGTTGTGGAAGGCTCCGCTGAATCAACCAAAGATTATTTCCCACTCGTTGTAGATTATCGCGAAAAAACTTATGCCGCTGGTAAATTCCCTGGCGGGTTCATGAAGCGTGAAGGCAGACCAACCACCAAAGAAATCCTTACTTCCCGCTTGATCGACAGGCCCATCAGGCCCCTATTCCCAACTGATTACATGCGCGAAGTTCAGATCATGGCTAGCACCCTTTCTTGCGATCGCGATTTCGATCCAGATGTGCTTGCGATGATCGGCTCAAGTGCTGCTCTTCATATTTCCCAGATTCCTTTCCTGCAACCAACTGGCTCGATTCGCATCGCCAAGGTTGCTGGCGAACTTATTGTTTTCCCTACCTATGCTCAAGTTCAAGAAAGCGATTTAGATCTAATCGTGGCAGGCACGAAAGATGCCATCACCATGATCGAAGGTTTCGCCAAGGAAATCCCCGAAGACCAAGTCTACGAAGGGATCATGTTTGCTCATGAGCAAATTAAAATTATTGTTGAGTTGATTCACGAGTTAAGAAAAGCAATGGGCCTTGCAACCAAGGAACTTCCAAAAGCTGCCCCTGTCAATCCTTTGAATGATGAATTCAAAACCAAATTCTACGATGAATTTGCTCGTAGGAAACAAACTACGGGCAAGGCAGAACGCTCTGCTGCGGTTAAAGAAATCAAAGACGAAATCAAGAAAAAGTACCTTCCCGAAGGCGAAGCAAAACCAGCACACACACCTGCTCAAGTTTCTGCCGCTCTTGGTTGGCTTGAAGAACGAATTGTGCGCGACCTGATTCTTGCAGGCAAGCGTATTGATGGTCGTGATTTACGCCAAGTTCGCGCTCTTTATTGCGAAGTAAGCCTTCTTCCTAGAACCCATGGTTCTGCGTTATTCCAACGAGGCGAAACTCAGGCTCTTGTTACTACCGTTCTTGGTACTTCAAGCGATGAACAACGCGTTGATGGCATCACTGATGAAATCACCAAAAAGTTCATGCTCGATTACAACTTCCCTCCTTTCAGTGTTGGCGAATGCAAACCTAACCGCGGCCCCGGTCGAAGAGAAATTGGCCACGGCGCACTTGCAGAACGCAGCCTTCAAGCTGTGCTTCCTACTACTGAAGCTTTCCCCTACACAATTAGGCTAGTTTCCGACATCATGGAATCCAATGGTTCTTCCAGCATGGCTTCGGTTTGCGGCGGAACTTTGGCTCTTATGGACGCTGGCGTTCCTATCACCAACCCCGTTGCTGGTATTTCCATCGGTCTCGTTAAGGAAAAAGATCAATACTCGCTCCTTACCGATATCATGGGTGATGAAGATCATTACGGCGACATGGATTTCAAGGTCGCTGGTACCGGTATTGGTATTACCGCAATCCAACTTGATCTAAAAATTGATGGCATTGGTGCAGACATTATCAAGGACACCCTTGAACAAGCTCGCGTTGCCCGTCGAGACATTCTGCGAACCATGCTTGCTTCTTTACGACAACCAAGGGCCACTATCAGCGCCTTTGCTCCTAGACTACTTACCGTGAAAATCAATCCTGAAAAAATCGGTGCCCTCATCGGACCCGGTGGCAAAAACATCAAAGGCATCCAGGAATCCACTGGCGCTAAAATTGATATCAAGGATGACGGTACTGTTTTCATCTCCCATAGCGACTCCAAAGGTGCTGAAGCTGCAAAAGCAAAAGTTGAAGCTATCACCGAAGAAGTTAAAATTGGCAAAATCTATGAAGGAAAGGTTTCTTCAATCAAGGACTTCGGTGCCTTTATTGAAATCCTTCCCGGACGCGATGGCCTTTGCCATATCAGCGAACTTGAAGACAAATTCATCAGCAAGGTTGAAGAAGTTTGCAAGGTTGGCGATATTATCGAAGTCAAAGTCATCGCTATTGATGAACATGACCGTATTAAACTCTCCCGAAAAGTAATCCTTCGCGAACGCAACCCTAACCCCCAACCTGAAGTTCAACAACAAAGGCCACAAGGGGACAATGGTGACCGCGGCGGTGACCGTGGCGGCGACCGTGGTGGTGATCGCGGCGGCGACCGTGGCGGCGACCGTGGTGGTGATCGCGGCGGCGACCGTGGCGGCGACCGTGGTGGTCATCGTGGCGGTGATCGCGGTGGCGACCGTGGTGGTGATCGTGGTGGTGATCGTGGTGGTGATCGTGGTGGTGATCGCGGCGGCGACCGTGGTGGTGATCGCGGCGGCGACCGTGGTGGTGATCGCGGTGGTGACCGTGGTGATCGTCCTGAAAGCGGTGGTGGTTCGGGTGGACACCGTGGCGGCGATCGCGGCGGGGATCATGGCGGCAGGCGCCATCATGACAATCGCAGAGGTCACAACGACCATCGCGATTAGTCGCAGAATTGTTTTATCCTTTATTAATCTGGAATCTGAGGGCCCAATTTTTGGGCCCTTACCAGGAGCTTTGAATGAGTGATCCCTACACAGAACTTGCGGAACTCGCAGGTGGGTTCATTCATGAAATCAAAAACCACCTTAGCACCTTTGGCCTCAATCTCCAGTTGCTTGCAGAGGATTTTAATGATCCTCAAACACAACGAGAACGCAGGGCTTTTGAACGAGTTCAGCGACTTCAGAACGAATGCGAACGGCTTGTTGAAGTTTCCAACGACTTTCTCCGCTTCTCTCGCATCGAACAATTAAACCTACAACCATGTGATCTTTTAGAAGTTCTCGAAGAACTTATCGATTTCTTCGGGCCCATGGCACGCAATTCCAACATCAAGGTCAATCGCTATTTGCCTTCAGACCTTCCTCCAGTTTTTCTCGACAGCGAAATCTTCAAACAAGCCTTACTTAATTTGCTTTTGAATGCGGAACAAGCCATGCCCAAGGGCGGTGAAGTTACAATTCAAGCAATAATCTCCCCTGAAAATCTCACGCTCAACCTGATTGACACTGGCAAAGGTATTTCCGCTGAAGGATTGGAAAAGATATTCAAACCTTTTTATTCCACACGGCCTGGCGGCACAGGTCTCGGACTCCCGACTACAAAAAAAATCATTGAAGCTCACGGGGGCACTATTGAGGCTCTAAGTGAACCGGGGAAAGGAACCAAGTTTTCTATCCGCCTGCCACTTAAGATTTCATAGGAGTTTTAGATAGTGAACACACCTCAACAACCACCTTTTGCATTAGCAAATATCAATGGTGAAATAACCCCGCTTTCAGAAGCCAAAATCCCCGCATTAGACAGGGGGTTTCTTTTCGGCGATGCTGTTTATGAAGTAATGTGGGTAAATCAGGGCAAAATGTGGCTTGAAGAAGAACATTTTATAAGGCTTGAACGAAGCTTGAACCTTATCCGGATCCAAGGTGTTGATCTTGTATCCCTTGCTGCAAGAGTTTACGAAACCATTGCAGAAGGAAAATTTAAAAACGCAATCGTTTATATTCAAATCACGAGGGGGGCCGCTCCAAGAAGCCATGCCTTCCCAAAAGATGTAAAACCCTTTGAATTCCTTTTTGTTCAAGAGTTCAATGATCCTTATGCAGAAATGCGTGAAAAGGGAATCCACCTGCTTTCACGCCCAGACATCCGCTGGGATCACTGCGACATCAAATCCACCAACCTACTTGCAAATGTTTTGGCAATTCAAGAATCGAAAGAAGCAGGTTGCCAAGAAGTGCTGTTTTATTTAAAAGATGGCACCATCACAGAATCTGCGCACTCGAGCTTGTTTGGAGTTTTGGATGGGACTATATATACAAGCCCTAGCAGCGAATTAATCCTTCCGGGTATTACTCGCAATCATCTAGTAAATCTTATCGCTAAGAATGGGATTCCAATCAAAGAAAAGTCATTACACATGGAGCAACTTGGGCAGATATCTGAATTATTTATTACCGGGACAACCTCGGGTGTACTACCAGTTGTTGCGGTGGATAAAAAGGTTATAGGCGATGGCAAGCCTGGTCCTATCACGAGAAGAGTAGAAAAGGCTTATTGGGATGCAGTCAAAAACTGGGCCCAATAAGCACATCATAAAGAAGATAGCTCAAGGGTTTAAAGTGCTTATCTACTTCCGGGTGGAAGTATTGTGCCGGGAACTCCGCCTGTTTCAACGCCGCCTTCCAGCAAAAGTCGAAGAACCATATTTTCAGTGGGATCTTCGGCAACAGATAAGTCTTGGGTTTTAAGCATTTCGCTTTGAATTCGACGAAGATCTACAAAGAACTTTTCCCCTTCAAGATTTTCGGTAAAGATAAAGTCAATCCATTCAAGGAGAAATGTTGTCTGAGCTTTTTTCATATCACTAGAATCAGCAGCCAAGAAATGCTTGTTAAATTTTGCTGTAACCAAACTTTGGCTTAACACCACATCCTTGGGAAACATCTCAAAGTCTTTACAAAAATCCATGAAGGCTTTTTGCTTTTTCTTGACTAGAAAATAAACTAGGGCCCATGCTTCTGTGTTGAACTGTTCTTGCCCAGCTTGGGGGGAAAGGTTTTGCATCTTGGTATTCGCCATCAACCTATTTAGAATCGCTTCAAACTCAATGGGATTTCTTTTGCTTTTATAAATCTGCCTGAATACTGGCAAATGATAAGAATTGGCACTACCAAACGACATCCAAGGAGAACAATGGGGAGTTTCAAACACCCCCGCCAAGCCCTCGGAAAACCATTTTGGCAACACAACATTAGCAGGAAGAGTTTTGGTGGCATAAAAGAGCTGTAAGGTTCCAAAGTTTCCAATGGTGTTCCAAACTGTTTCTTGATCCAAAGCACGATTTAAAACAGCTAAAGCACCGGAATAAGACACCTCCAAGATTTGAGCGGCTGGAGGGTTACCTTGGCCAAATTTCCCAAGAAGGAGTTGGTTAAAGTCGTACCCCTTGGTTGCCCACTCTTTCATTGTAAGGCCAAGCATTTCAGAAATGGGATCAAGCCTTTTGGTGCACAATACAAGTAGTTTTTCCCTTGGCAGCATAAAACCTTGGGCCTTGGCTTTGGTACCAAGCAACGCCAGATGCATTTCGTTGTAAACATCAGGCTTGGTTGTAATTACAACCGAAAGCTTTGTTTTTGGTAATTCAATCTGGGTGCCATTCAACGAAAACCACATGAAAAATGTTGTGTAATTCTTTTCTAACTGCGCAATCCACAATTTCACTTCTGCATCGTTTGGGAGCCCATCGTGAATCACCTCAAAGTGGTCTGATTTTTCCTGATTAAACCCAGCAAAACTTGTAGAAAGGCTAGCAAAAGCTGGGTCGTTAGCGCATTTTTCTTGAGTTGCTTTTTTCGTCTTTGCGTACGAATCAAGCATGGCAGACTTACCTTTACCATCCTTGATTAGATTATCCATAGTTTCGGTGAACTCTTTTGTCATACCGTGCTCAAGAGCAAATATCGCAACATTTTCAACGACATCTTTGACACCTTTTTTGTCTTTTAAAGCTACCGATCTATCTGTAAAAATCTTACTGAGGGAAGATAGTGCAACCGCTTTCCCTTTCACAGACTCATCAGAAATAATCTGCACAAATTGCATTGAACTATTTGGTACAAAATATTCGCCTGTAATAGCGCCAGCTTTATCCGTAGTAACCAAAGGCATAGTTTTGCCATTCCAAGGGTGGTCGAACCGCTGCCAATGGCCAATCCTTAGATCAGCATCTTTTGTAGCCGGTTGTCCACCGGGAACAGCACCTGGTTGTGCAGGATTAGGTTGCCCTGAAGCAGCGCCTTGCTGAGTAATTTTGTTAGTCGGATCCACTATAACATAAGGAAGTTGGGTAACCGGAACCCTCTTATTAAGTTCGACCACTGTAAAAACAAATCTAGAATTGAGTGAGAATTCACCTTGTCCTAAAATACCACCGGATAAACTAGGATCGCCAGCAGCAGGGCGGGGAGGCCTAATAGCCCCTGGGCCACCGCCGGGCATAGGGCTTCCCATCGGACTTCCGGGCATCGGGCCACTTGGCATTGGGGCCGGCGGTGATATCGCACCTGGCATGGGAAGGCCTGCACCAGGTCCTCCTGCTGCTGCTTTTTCCAATGGTTTAGTTAAATCCACCCTAATCAAATAATAATCAGCATGAATTGCTGCAGTGGTAATAAAGAAAACAGCCAAGGCAATGATTCTGCTCAGCATAATTAATCCCCTATGTTTCAATAGACCTCAATAACTATTATCCTGACGGTTTTACGAACCAACTGCAATGGTAAAACAACGAAAATAATTGAGCAAAACTTCGAATATACTTACTTTTTAAGAAAGCATCTGGTCTAGTACATCGTGAGTATGGGTTAAATCTTCAAATAACAAATCTGGCCCGTGGGAAGCTAATTCTTCACTTGTATGCCAACCCGTTGCAACTGCCAGCACCTTAGCATTAATCGCTCGGGCACACTTGATATCAAGAGGTGTATCGCCAAGCACCCAAACTTTAGAAGTGGCAAAATCCTTGCCAAATCTTGTATGAATTTCCCCCAAAGCTTCCCGCGCAACATCATCCCTATCAAGGTGATGATCGCCGAATCCTCCAAATTCAAAATGTTCGAAGATTCCAAAGTGACTCAGTTTTAGTTTAGCTCCAGCACGAAGATTTCCCGTAAGAAGCCCCACCGCACAATCCTCCCGGGTTTTCAAATCCTCAAGCATCGTTTTGATACCAGGCAAAATCTTTCCTTGTACACTTTTAAGGCACTCAGGAAGATTCGCTAAATATGCTTTCATCATCGTTTCATACGAAGCATCGGTATGCTCAATTCCATGCAGCCTGAGCAAATCATGGAGAATACCTTTATCGGTACGGCCACTAAGGCTTAATCCATCAACGATGCGATCAATGCCAAATTTGGAAGACATACCTTTTTCCAAGGCATCTTTACCTGCTCCTGCGCTTGAAAGCAAAGTTCCATCAATATCAAAAAGGAGAATATTTTTAACCATTATCGTTTTCCATTGGTTATTAATGTAAATAGTTACAACAAGTATTATCTTAGAAAGTATAGCCAATGCATTATCTAATAGATGGTTATAACCTTTTACGAGCGGTAAGGAAACTAAGCGATTCAGTTCCACCTGGGGTATTGGAACTTGAAAGGAATTGGCTGTTAAAACATCTGCACGAACTACTTAAAGATAATCCTGGTGCCAACCATGAAATTACGATTGTATACGATGCGAAAAGAGGAATAGCAGGGCCAAAAAAGGCAAGTAAGTACCCCGAGATAGCCGTGGTTTTTACCACAGGATCTGATGCGGATAGCTACATTGAAGCAGCATTGTTGGAGGAAAGATTCCCTAAAGCTTTAGTGGTGGTATCTGATGATAAAAGGCTGATAAAAGCCGCAGAGAAAAAAGGCTGCCTGCAAGTTGGATGTTTAGATTTAGAGTTTCATTTAAGAGACAATAGCAAGCCTAAGGAAGAACTTCATATTCCCATGAAACCCATCGAGCTTACGCCAGATGAAACAGCGCAATGGGAGGAGCTATTCTTTCCCGAAGGCAAGGGGAAGGAAGAATTTGAAGGTTTAAGCGACCCATTCTTCCAACCCAAAATCAAGAAACCTAAAAAGAATTAACGGTTGGGATTATTTCGGTAGGTGTTTAAAACCTGCCTTTGTGGGCCCTGCACTCTTTCAAGCGAAGTGCTAACCGCAGCTCTCGAAGGCCTGCCAAGTTTTTCATATTTGGAAGCAGCTTCAAAGGCCTCTGCAGCTTCAGCCTTATTTTGCGCCAAGCGAGAAAGACCCAAGTAATATTGATAACGGGCATCTTGTCTTTCATTTTCAACTGCAGCCATGAATGCTTTTTCAGCTTCTAGGTATCGCTTGTTAAAATAAAGCGCCATGCCTGTAGCGTAAAAGCGTTCAGCTTCAACAGGGTTGGCTTGATTGCCTAAATTATGATTCGTCAAGCTAGGATGATCTTCGATTATTTTCATGAGGTTTTCGAAATGGATAGGCCCCATTTTTTCACGAAGCCCAATAACATATTCCCTGATCGCTTTGGTAGGCAACCCTTTGATTGCATAAGCTTGTGCCTTAGCATCAAAAGGGGCATCGGGCGAAGCAAGAATCTCATCCGCAAGCTTACGAGATTCCTTAGGGCTGATTTTGGGGCTTTCAGGTGGAAACACAATTTCTGGCTGTTGGAAATAAAACCCAGTAAGCAATAATGCAAATAAGTTTGTCAGCATTTCAGGCTCCTTTTTTTCGAGAACGCCAACCTTTTCACCATCTGCTTCTTTAGGCTTGATGTTAGTAGGCAAAACAGAATTTAATAGCCTTGCAAGTGCGATTCGATAAACGATACCCTGCGCATCCAATGCCTTATTTTCATTCACAGCTTTGCGATAAAAATCAATCGCATCGATAATCTCGCCACGTACCTCAGCAACTCTTCCCTTGGCATAGTACCCAAGTGCAGTCTTTGATAAGACCGCTTCATCCGCATCCTTGGCTGCAGCCAAAAGCGAGGGGTCATTTAGTTGTGGCTTGCCCTTGGCTCTGACCTGAGCTCGTTCAATTTCCACCAAGCAACGATCTGCAAGGAGTTCTGCCCTGCGCTTGGGGCTGAACTGCGTTGAAAGTTCAATTGCCTTGCTTAGCGAGCTTACCGACTCAACAATTTGATTCATGGACTCTTGTTTTTTACTTAATTCAACAAAATGGGTGACTGGGTCATTTGCCTCTTTGAGCGCAACATCGGCTTGAAGTTTCCAAGCAATATCGCCTGCATTTAAACCAGCTTTACCTTTTTCAAGCAAAGCCTTTGCTTCCACATACTTACCTTGGTTTCTCAGGGTGATCCCCTTAAGAACTTCGGCACGAGCCTTTAATTCAGGATTAGCAGCAGCATCCACCATTACTTTTTCAACATCTTCGGTAGCTTTCTTTTCCAATTCTCCCTGGCCTTTTTTCTCCATCAAAGTGCGCCAGTAATCAAGCATTTCTCCAGGCTGCCGACTTTCCTTTAATTTCTTGTCTACCACTTCGATTTGCTTGGTGAACTTGTTGGTGTCGTCAACCAGTTTTGTTTGCAACCCACGAATCATGCCTTGGGGATCTTTGCTCTGGATGATTTCCATACCCTTTTTCAAGCCATCCACAACATTCATCGGGTTGGATTTATCTTTCACCAAATTAGCCTGGGAAAGTTCAGTTCCAATGGCTCCGACAAAATCTTCAGATTTCTTAAGGGATACTTCTACTTTTGTTTTTTCATCCTTTAACATTGCAAGCTTGGTATCAGCTTCTGCAAGTTTTTTCTCAGTCGTTTTCTTTTCCTCTGCGATATCTTTTTTGGCTGTATCCTCGGTTTCCTTGATCTTCTTTTCCGCTACAACCATGGTTTCTTTAAGCGTTTTATCAGCTTCTGCTTTTTGGTCTGTCAGCTTTTTATCAGCAACCACAAGTTCAGCCTTGTAGTTCTTATCTGCTTCATCGAGTGCGGCTTTTTTATCATCAGCAGCCTTCTTCAACTCAGCTTCATGCTTGGCAAGAAATACTTTTTCTTTAGTTTTGTTATCTTCGTCAGCTTTTGCTGCTTCTTCTTTGGTTTTGGCAACTTCCTCGGCCTTAGATTTGGCATCAGATTCAGCTCTCTTTTTGCCATTTTCTAGAGCGATAACTGCTTCGCTTTTATTCATGCGAAACTCTTGGGGGATTTCGATCCCAAACTCATATAAGCCGCCAAAAATGCCTGCACCAAGAATGGTTCCCACCATCATACCTACCAACATACCGCCCCTCTTGCGCGGCGGTGCAACGGGTTCAGGCCCCGCCTCTTCAGGTTCTTGTTCGGGTTCAGGTTCTGGTTCAGATTCACCTGTTTGATCTTGATTGCCAATATCAGGATCGCTGTACTTATCGAAATCATCATCATCCGTAGATTGATTTGTTTCTTGAACCGGATCCCCATCAAATGCAGTAATTGCGCCTTCAGCTTCTTTTTCAATTTGTTCTTCAGGATTATAATCATCAGCAGATGCGGCTAGTTCGCCAGAAAGTTCTTCCTCGCCAGTTTCCTGATCAGGTTCTATCTCAGAGCCAGCGGGGGCAAATTGTGTATGTTTTGATTGCTTGGAAGCCAACTGGGTTTTCTTGGGGCTAGGTGCCTGCACTTCATCTTCAGCATCATTTCCGTTTGCAATCGAAATGACTTCGCTTGAAGAGGATTCAGAACCAAATTCGGGAATGTTAAAACCAGAATCATCTAACGCATCTTCGATATCAGAATCTCTAGCAAGCATGGTTTTTTTAATTTCAGGTTGCTTCGTATTTTCAATTTCACCCAAGGCAGAAAAGTCGCTGGCATCTGCAGAAATAGTATTATCTTGAACCTCTTCTGCAATTTCTTCAAACATGTCGACTTCAACTTCTGGAGGATCCAAAGCTTCCGCTTTTTCCAAATCAGACCCACTCATGGCAATGGTAGAGTCATTATCCTCAAAAGGTTCGGGGATTTCGATTGCGCCTTCTTCTTTGGGGAGGAGAAATTCTGGGTCACTATCTTTTTTTTCTTTTGCCATGGCTAATGTAATCTCCGAAAAGCTTTCTTCAAAAGTAAGAGAAATCAACGAATTTCCCACACTCATTATGATGATTATCTAACCTTCATATTGTCTAAAGCTAAAAGGCATAACGCAAGAAGTTTTCCATCTTTCCCCGATCTCCAAAGCTATTAGATCCCTGTTTTCGTTAGAATCGATATTAATAGAACCGATGTATACAAAAAGACAGTAATCTTTAGTTTTGCAGGAGGTTGAAATAGTAAAAACCAAGGATAAAGGCTAAAAGACAAAGAAGAAGGCAAGAAATTACTGAATATATTGCCTGTTGGAATTTAAATCGTAGAATGAAAAGCTTAAGGCGATAATCGATTAATTTTTCCCGAAGGGGCTGGGACAATGTCTTATAAATGCGATGTTTGCGAAAAAAGAGCGGGCCAAGGAAATACCTACACTTACCGAGGTAAAGCAAAATACCTCGGCGGTATCGGCCGTAAAGTAACAGGCAAATCCAAGCGCTTGCACAGCCCAAACCTGCAAACGATTCAATGCCAAGTTGGTGGCTCGGTTCAACGCCTTACCGTTTGCGTTCAATGCATTCGGTCCGGAAGAATCCAACGCCCTGTTAAGAAGCGTCCCTTCCAAATCCAAGCCGGCATGGTTTAATCGTATCTTCTAGGGAGCTTCCCTTGGCGATTACCGCAGATGAAATTAAATGGATTGCTCACCTTTCAAGGTTAGAGCTTAAACCAGAAGAGCTAATTGCTGCATCTACGCAATTAAGCTCGATTTTAAACTACATCAATCAACTTCAAGAAGTTAACACGGATAATGTTGAACCTTTAGCCCATGCGCTAGATGTTTCCAATGTTTTCCGTGAAGATGTATTAAAAGAATCACTCAATGTAAACGAGGCACTTGCAAACGCCCCCGATCGTCAGGGGAACTTTTATGGTGTGCCTGCGATATTAGAATAATCATTTTCCCTCGAAGAATTTGACCTCCAATTTAACTTTGCAACAGGCCAGAAATGTCTACTTCAACCAGTAAATTGACTGAAAAAACCGCTGCAGAGCTTATCCAAATTCAAGCAAAAGGCGAAGCCAACGCAGAAACCATCACCAAGGCTTTCCTAGAAGCAATCAAAGCCAAAGATCCTAAAGTAAAAAGCTTTTTATTAGTTAACGAAGAAGCAGCATTAGCAACCGCTCGATCCATCGATTCGAGGCGTGCCAAAGGCGAAAAACTTGGCACTCTTGCTGGCGTTCCTATCGCGGTCAAAG
>CAJCCR010000431.1 GCA_903960945.1 uncultured Planctomycetaceae bacterium | reverse complement strand
TACAGATTCGCCTTGAAGATCAAGGGTTTTCAAATCAGCTTCGGTAAGAAGAAGCGGTTTAAGTCGGGAGAAATCCTTGGTGGCAACAGCCTTCAAAATTTCCTGACTGACTTCTTCAGGGCTGATGGCTTGCCAAGAATCGATTTTAGCATCTTCATTTTCATCGGTACCTATTTTAGTACCGCCTGCATTAAGCCAGCGATAAAGATCTGCTTTGCCATTAAAGTTGGTATCAATTTCGCGATAAACTTCGACGCCATCTTTGTAATAAGACCAAACATCGATGCGATTATCTTCGTTAGAGTCGAAGAATTTACGAACGAGATTGCCCTGGCCATCTTTAAGAACCCAGCCAGATCCTTTTTTAACACCCTTGGTAAGTTCAACTTTGCAAGCAGCCTCTTCCTCGGGCGAAGGGGTAAAAATAGCAACGCTCTCTTGTTTAGGTTTAAAAGAAAGAATGGCCGCAGCGGTGGGTGGCACAGCAAAAGCAGGCAAGGCATTGCCTAATAAAAAGAGGGTACCTGAACAAAGACCAGCAAACTTCCAAGACTTCCGCATACCAAACTCCTTCACAGAAACCAATAAAAAAGCGGGGAGAAAGCCCCATATATAAAGTAGATCGGCAAAAGTGGGGGTGGAAGTTGATGTTAAAATCAAAAAAGTTTGCACAAAGGTTACAACCCGAAAAACGGGTATAGAGTGTACGAGCGTTTGTCAACCCATTTAATTTCAGTCATTAAATAAATAGAAGACATTCCCTAAGTCTTTATGCCTGCTGTCCTTGACCCCCTTCATGAAAAAATTACAATTATTAATAGCTGCCTCGTAATCCAAGTTTATTCTGGGATTGTGAAGCATACTTAAAGTCCCGCAGTAAAATAGGCAATGGAGTGCCATTCAATGATTTGTTTTCAAACGACCCAACGCATTGCACCCAATTGCAAAGTATCAGGAGTTTTTCCGATAACGCGTAAGCCCAACAGGTCAGCTGATGCTTTCTCCAGCCTGTATTTTAATAAGGCAAGCTAAACCCCGAGTATTTTTTATTTACCTTAATTAGTTATGGTTCAATTAATCGTAATAATGGCCCAGAAATTTACTAAAAGACTGCAAATTCAAAAGGTTTATCTACTTGGATAATGACAGGGTTAAAATGGTGAAGGAAGCTAGCGACATTGTTGATGTCGTTGGAAGTTACATTTCTTTACGCCCTGCTGGCCAGCAAACCTTCAAGGGCCTTTGCCCTTTTCATGATGATCACAGGCCTTCTTTTGATGTTGACCCGAAAAGGGGTCGTTACCGTTGTTGGTCTTGTGGCAAATATGGGGATGTAATCACCTTTGTGCAAGAGTACGAAAAAGTCGAATTTGCCGAAGCTTTGGAAATTCTGGCCAAGAGGGCCGGTATAAATCTAGAAAAAAAAGAAAATTTAGTGCAGAACCGGCTGCGCGGGTCAATGCTTGACTCAGTGCGCTGGGCATCAGATCAGTATCACCAGTGCTTGCAAGAATCACCCTTGGCTGCTGAAGCGAGAAGTTACCTATCCAGCCGGGGATTAGAAGACGAAATTATCAGGCAGTTCGGATTGGGCTTTGCTCCACGCAGAGGGGATTGGCTGTTGGAGCTTGCGCATAACGATGGGGTGGATGTGGGAATGTTGGAACAAGTAGGCTTGATAGGCCGCAAAACAGATAAGCCTGGGCTTTACGACCGATTCCGGGACAGAATCATGTTCCCGATCCGTAATGTGCTGGGGAATACGGTTGGTTTTGGTGGCAGAATAATGCCTTCATCGCCTTTCGTAGATAAAGCGCCCAAGTACTATAATTCTTCTGATTCCCCTTTGTTCTCGAAGAGCGAACAACTTTACGGAATCGATCAGGCCCGCAATTCCATTGGGAAAGTAGGGTATCTTGCAGTTGTCGAAGGATATACCGATGTGATGATGGCACATCAAATGGGTGTAGGAAATATTGTTGCGACCATGGGAACAGCCATTAATGCCAGGCACTTGCGCCAACTTAGGCGCTGGACGAGCAAAGTTGTGTTGGTATTTGATGCAGATGCCGGCGGTGAGCAAGGTGTGGATAGGGCATTGGAATTATTCGTAACCAATGACATGGATTTAGCAATTGCCACCCTTCCAGAGGGCTTAGACCCCTGCGATATGTTGTTAAACGATGGGCCAGAAGCTTTTCAAGAAGTATTAAAGGGCGCAGTGGATGCACTAGAGTTTAAGTTGACTTCCATCCTTGCTGAAATCAGCAGAGATGGCGCATCAGTAGAGACGAAGCGAAAGGCAACGGATTCGATTTTAAGCGTTTTGGCAAGGATCCCAGTAGAAAGTAGCCCATCTTCCCAACTAAAGATGCAATTGATGTTGGGTCGGATAGGCAAAAGATTAGGTTTGAGTGACGAAACCTTGAAAAATCGAGTGAACGAGTTAAGGCCAAAAACAGAATCTCGCAAGGTGGACACGAATATAATTAATACAACTGAAGAGTCGCGTCGAGCCAAGCCAGTCCCTGAAGAAAAAGAACTGGTTGAAGTTCTGCTGGCAAATCCTGATCTGGTTTTTCGTGCCAGGCAGGATTTGAGCATCGACGATTTGAATCATCCCGGGTTAAGGCAGATTGTTTCCATCCTGTTTGATTTACTGGATGAGAAACGAACTCCTGACTTGGATGCAGTTCGCGCCCGCATGGGTGACAGCCCGATTGGTTCGAGGCTGTTGGATTTAGCAGACCAAGGTCGGCGAAATCCAGAACCCGTGACATGGTATGGCAATATTCTTGAACGGTTCAATGAGCGCAAGGTTAAACCAGTAGTAAGGGTCCTCCAAGACCAATTACATGCTGCAAATGACCACGAAACCGCCATGGAGCTTCTAAGAAAATTGCAGTCCCGTTCGGTTGGATCCGGTTCGGTTCCAACCCCTTCCCGTCTTGATGGAGGCCATTGATGGAAAAGATTGAAGTTACTTTCAAGGCATTGTTGGAAGCAGGCAAAGAAAAAGGATTCTTGACTTATACCCAAGTCAACGAACACCTGCCCGAAGATGATGCCAACCCCGAAAAGATCGATCAGCTTTTGCTTGTTCTTGAAGAACAGGGAATCGAACTGATTGATGAATCCGAGGTTGAAGATCGGGAAGGCGCCGCCACTGGAGCAACCACAGAAACCCAACCCGACCTTGATTTTAGCTTTATCGAACAAGAAGAAGGCAAACGCATTGATGACCCAGTGCGCATGTACCTTACTCAGATGGGCGAAATTCCACTCTTAAAGCGTGAACAAGAAATCAATCTTGCGAAGAAAATCGAAGTCACACGCAAGCGCTTCCGCAGAAAAGTTTTAGAGTGTGATGGTGCAATGAACCAAGTGGTTGATACCCTTAAACGAGTTCATTCGGGCGAGTTGCCTTTTGATCGAACCATCAAGGTATCGCTGACTGAAAATCTTGAAAAAGACAAAATCCTGCAAAGAATGCCACATAATCTTCGAACCTTGGAAAGATTAATGGAGCAAAACCAGGAAGATTTTAATCAGATAATGAATGCGGGACTCGATGAAGAAACCCGCAGAAATTTCCGCAGATCCCTGCGAAATCGCAGACGCAAAGCTGTTTGTTTGGTCGAAGAGTTGAGCATTCGTACCCAAAAAATCCAACCTCTGATGAAGAAGTTGGAGCAAATCGCCAGAAGGATGGAAGAACTCGAAACCGAGATCCGCTATCTCAACAACATCCGCGGTTCCAAAGAAGATATTCAAGCTTTGGAAAAAGAACTCCGCGATTACATGTTCAGCACCATGGAAGAAACACCAGAATTGCGCAGAAGAGTCATCACTGTGCATACCCGGTTCATGGAATACGAACAAGCCAAGCGCGATCTTTCAGGTGGTAACCTGCGATTGGTAGTAAGTATTGCCAAGAAATATCGCAACCGTGGCTTAAGTTTTCTTGACTTGATTCAAGAAGGCAACACCGGGCTGATGCGTGCAGTAGATAAATACGAATATCGTAGAGGTTACAAGTTCAGTACTTACGCCACTTGGTGGATCAGACAAGCGATCACTCGTGCAATTGCAGATCAGGCCAGAACCATCCGCATCCCTGTGCACATGATCGAAACCATGTCGAAACTTCGCAATGTAACCAAGAAGTTGCTGCAAGATATGGGCCGAGAACCCACCATCGAAGAAATTGCAATAGCTGCTGAAATTAGCGTTGAAGAAACACGCAGGGTAATGAAAATCAGCAGGCACCCAATCAGCCTTGATAGGCCAGTGGGCGAGAGCGAAGACAGCTACTTTGGCGACTTCATCGAAGATAACTCCGTTGATTCACCAGTGAATGCAGCAGCTCAGGAAATGTTGAAAGACAAAATCGATGGCGTTCTGAAAACCTTGACTTACCGTGAAAGAGAAATCATCAAACTGCGCTACGGCCTAGGTGATGGTTACACTTATACTTTGGAAGAGGTAGGTAGGATTTTCAAAGTGACCCGCGAGCGAGTAAGGCAGATAGAGGCGAAAGCCGTCCGAAAACTGCAGCACCCTGTGCGCAGCAGGCAACTGGAAGGTTTTATCGACCTTTCACTAAAACAGTAGAACCAAAGGGCCCCCACAAGGGCCCTTTTTTATTGCACCGAGTCAATCTTCAATTACAAGGACGAAATAGCAATGACCGAGCCAGGAATAATCTTCAAGGAAATCCACAAGTACAGTAAGCATGCATTTGAATTGCAGGAAAATATCGGGCGGATTCCTAGACAGATCAAGGCCCAAAAGACCAGAATCGAACGCATGGAAAAAGAGTTCAAAGATTTTCAGGACCATCTCAAGAAACTTAAAGTTTCCATCCATGAAAAAGAAGTTTCCTTCAAGGAACTCAACACCAAGGTTGCCAAGCTTCAGAAGCAACAAAATGAAGCCTCCGACAACAAGGCATATGATGCCCTAAAAATAGAGATTGGTACCACCAAAGCTGAAATCTCAAAGGTGGAAGACGAAATCCTTCTTGCAATCACCGAGCAAGAAGAGAAAACTGCGGCCTTGCCTGAACAGGAAAAGTTATTGAAAGCTGCCAAGGTTGAAGCTGCTGCCATCGAGAAGAATTCCACCGATCGCAAAGCGGAATTGGAAAAGCAACTTACCGAAACGAATGCATTGTTAAAAGCTGCGGAATCGCAACTTTCTGCAGAGCACCTGCCTAAATACCTGCGCATTGTGCAGTCATTCAAGCATGAAGCGCTATCGCCTTTAGAAGGCAAAACATGCTCCTCCTGCGCCACCGAAATCACCTCGCAAATGATGAATGAAGTTCGCAGCTACTTATTTGTTGCATGCAAATCATGCAACCGGTTGCTTTATCTTTCCGAACAGGAAGAACGGGTATTCAAGGAATCTGAAGCTGCTGACGAAGCGTAGTTTGATCTTTGGTTCGGGAATAAACCACAATTTCCCGCATTTTTTTTTGATGAACTGCGCATGAAAAATTGCATTGTAACTTTTTGCCATCGCTTGCGCTTATGGATCAAAAAAACCCTTCGCTTGCGCTTCAGGCTTGTCAGACAAGGACGACCTCGGGAAGGTCAGGCGCAGGCATTCTTGCATCGCAGCTCTTTGCCATCGCTTGCGCTTATGGATAAAAAAAACCCTTCGCTTGCGCTTCAGGCTTGTAGGATAAGGATTGCATATTTTCACAAGCCTGAAGCGCAAGCG
>CAJCCR010000430.1 GCA_903960945.1 uncultured Planctomycetaceae bacterium | reverse complement strand
TTCAGAGTTGGCAGCAAACCATGCGTATTCGCCACTCTTTGATGGGTCGTCACCGAAAGAGTAGGGGGTTGTGGTGCCAGCTTTGCAGGCATATTCCCATTCAGCTTCTGTGGGCAGTCTGTAATTCTTGCCTGTTTTTCTACTCAACCAGCGGCAATATTCCATTGCAGCATGATGGGTGATACAAATAACTGGTTGTCCATCGCGGCCGTGGCCAAAAGTTTCGTCGGCATAGGGTGGAGTGGGTCGGGTGATTGCATCCACGCCTTTAGGATCTACATCTTTGCCATCGAGTTTGGGTTGGTCTTCGGTTTTCCAGTATTGGTCGTATTCATCCCAAGTAACTTCGCACTTGCCCATCCAGAACGATTTTACAGCCACGGGGTGTTGGGGGCCTTCATCTTCGAGGCGGCCTTTTTCTGCATCGGGGCTTCCCATGAGAAATTCGCCACCTTTAAGGGGAATCATTTCGAAGGGAATGTTGGCTGCGCCTATTTTTTCGATGTAGGGTTTGAAGTCGGCTGCGGGTTCTTTTGCAGTTTGTGCTTGTACTGATCTTGAACCGTTGGGAAGGAAGGCAAGCCCCCCAGCGAGGAGTGCCCCACCTAAGAACCAAACAGATGCGGATATTTTTTTAAGATTTGTTACACTTGATGACATCTCAACAACCTTTGTCAAATGGAAACTCTAGGAATGAATGTTACCTTGCTTGCATTAATCGCACTGGCCATTCCTTTCCAGTCGAAAAGCGAGCTTACACTATATCGTTTCAGCCAGCCCCATATGGGAACAAACTGCCAGATAATTCTTTATTCTATGAATAAAGAAGAGGCAAGTCGTTGTGCCGATGCTGCTTTCATGCGCATGAAACAACTAGATAGTATCATGTCGGACTACAATCAGGAAAGTGAATTGAGGCAATTATGTGCAAGATCTGGAACCGGGCCGGTTTCGGTGGGAGAAGATCTTTTTAAAGTTCTAACCCGGGCACATGAGGTTTCCGCATTTTCCAACGGGGCCTTTGATGTAACTGTTGGGCCGGTGGTAAAGCTTTGGCGCAGAGCCCGAAAAAGCATCCAAATGCCTGATAAAGATGAACTGGAAGCTGCTTTGAAACTGGTTGATTATCAATCTATGGTGATCGATCCCCTGAAAAAGACTGTCTGGTTGAAAAAAACAGGCATGCTTCTCGATCTTGGAGGCATTGCCAAGGGGTATGCTGCGGATGAATCATTGAATGTGCTTAAAAAAATGGGAATAAGCTCGGCTTTGGTTGCGATGGGTGGCGATGTTGCTTTGGGGGATCCACCGCCCAATGCCAAGGGATGGAAAGTCGGAATTGCACCTGTTTTGGAAGAGGGTGACGCTGCTAGCAGGTATATGGTGCTTGCTAATTGCGCTGTTTCCACCTCGGGGGATACTGAGCAGTATGTGGAGATTGGCGGAAAAAGATATTCTCATTTGGTGAATCCCAAGACGGGGATTGGGCTGACCGAAAGAATTTCTGTTACCATCGTCGCCCCGCATGGGATAGACTCGGATTCCCTTACCAAAGTGGTAAGCATTCTGGGGGTTACCAAAGGAATGGAATTGGCTGCTAAAGTACCGGAAATTTCATGCCGGGTGGTTACCAGAAAAAACGATCTGCTTGAAGTGAAGAAGAGTGAAAACTTCCCTACTGTTCACGAAAATCCCAAACAAGGAAAAGGAAATTAAATCATGGCAATGAATCGCAGGCAATTTTCGGCATTGGCAGCAAGCACCCTTTTAACTGGGGTATCCAATGCTGCAGATCCACTTCCTGGCCAAACCAAGAATACCAAGTTTGCAGTAAATGTTGAAATGTGGTGGTCCAAGGAGAAAGAGTTTACAAAAAGGCTCGAGAATGCTGCTGCACTTGGATTTAAAGCTGTGGAATTTTGGCCTTGGCGCAATAAGAACATTCCTGCAGTGATTGAAACTTGCAAGAAGCATGACATTAGCATTACCCAGTTTACCGCTTGGGGTTTTACTCCCGGTTTGAACGATCCTAAAAATCACTCGAAGTTCTTGGAAGAGATCGAAGCATCCTGCGAAACAGCAAAGAAGCTGGATTGCAAGATGATGACTGTGGTCGGGGGTAATGACATTAAAGATGTAAGTCAGGAAAAGATGCATGAAAATATTATCGAGGGGCTTAAAAAAGCGGCTCCGATTGCTGAAAAGCATGGAATCATGCTGATTCTTGAACCCATGAATATCAAGGTTGATCACAAGGGGCATTGCCTTTATGGCAGTGAGCCAGCAACAAAAATCATCAGGGCGGTCAACAGTCCTAAGGTTAAACTCAACTGGGATCTTTACCACATGTATATAACTGAGGGGAATCTTCTGGAAAACCTTAAGAAGGGTCTTGATTGTGTTGGGTATCTACAAATTGCAGATCACCCGGGCAGAAATGAACCCGGTATTGGCGAAATCAAATTCGCTGAACTTCTTAAGGGCGTGAAAGAGCTAGGGTATAAAGATTACGTTGGATTAGAATTAAAGCCTAAGAAGTCTGAGCTTGAGGCAGCGCTTGCTGTGCAAAAAGCTGATAACTGGTAACAAGGCTTGGTAGTCTGGTTAGTCTAACATTTCTGTGATCAAATAAGCGGGGGCAGTGGCAAAGAGATGGGCACTGCCTTCACATTCTTAGTTTACCACTAAAAGCTTGAAGTTTCTCTTAGAGATTTTGACTAAATCGTTGGTTTCTTTTTGGATGAAGTAAAAACAGGCTGCAGCCTAGTGAATGAGGTTGCTCCCTTCTTATAAGGCGCTAATCACTTTGTTTTTTACTCAGTTTGCCCAAAATAACGTTTCTTTTTAATTCAATTAGCTCTTTGCTTTGTATTCGTTTTTGATCATCGATTTATAGTCTGCAATAATAATTAGCTATTAAGCTTTTGTTTGCTTATTCTTACAGCGTATTGGGTGGCCTTTTGAGAAAAGGCATTGGTGGATTGTTTGGTTTTAAAATGGAAAAAGGGTTTGAAAATGCACCACGATAACTTTGAAATGATTCCCTTATTGCCTAGCCATACTGATGATTTGGTAACAATGGCTGATGAAACGGGTTTTTTTAAAGAGCATGAGGTGCAGGCATTAAGAGAAGTGCTGGACGATTATCATGAGGAAAACCATGTCTATGACCATAAAGCGTATTTATTACAGGATAAAGATCAGAAATTAGGCTTCGTTTACTACGCCCCAGCACCAATGACTGAAGGAACCTGGCAGTTATGGTGGATTGTGGTGCAAAATGACTTGCAGGGTAAGGGGTTGGGCGGTCGAATGCTGAAACATGTTGAAAAACATGCTTTAGAACTTGGAGGCAGGGTTTTATTCATTGAAACCTCTTCCCAAGAAAAGTATGACCCTACAAGGAAGTTTTACCTTAAGTATGGCTACCTATTAGAAGCTCGGATGCGAGGTTTCTACGCCGCGGGGGATGATATGATGGTTTATCGTAAGAGTTTGGTACCTGAATAAGCTGATTTTTTTTAACATATACAAAAAATATTTTGCAGCAATTCCACCTCCATTTCCTTTTAGGTTAGGGTTCAAAATTCTGTGTTTTAACAAGGTTGTGGGCCTTTGCGCAGGGGCCTTTGGTTAACTAGGAAATCCTTGTTTTATAGGGTATTAATAAAAATAAGAAGTCGCATAATCCCTAGAGGGGGGATAAGCATTAGAAACTGCGTGCCGATGCGAAGTGTGGTAAGTGTGGCAGAAGTCGTAGTAGGGTCAAATGACAGAATCTATCTAACTTGCAAAGATATTTCTAATCTTCACGACCAATTTAACCGATTTAATTATTAACCAAGGCGGAAGAGACATAACCGCTGAAAGTGATCTAAGGCTCCAAGGATGGAGAATGGATCATGGATGCGGTGAATACTCAACCTTGGTGACTCTTCCTATTTCGGGAAACCGCGCCTGGAATGATCTCGGGGACGGAGATCATTGTGGATGACGGAATGTTGGTGTGTGCCGACATAAAGGTCTGATTGCCTAATACAAAATGGCCAGGCCGGAGATTCGAAATAGGTAGATGTGGATGCTTTGCCGGGAATATTCCGCATAACCCGGTTTAAGAGACCCAGCCACCCTGTATTGATTTATGGAGAATTTCAAATGAAGAAGGTGTTCACCACCGGCCAGGTCGCGAAGATTTGTAAAGTAGCGCCAAGGACGGTTAGCAAATGGTTCGATTCTGGCAGGCTTCGTGGCTACCGTATTCCTGGTAGTCAGGATCGTCGAATTCCCCGAGAACAGCTTATCCGGTTCCTAAAAGAACATGGTATGCCCCTTGGAGAACTCGAAGAAGAAGGTTGGCACAAGATTCTTCTCATCGGTACTGAGAAAATCTTTACCGATAGAATCAAGGAATTGCTTCCCGAAGATGAAGATTTCAAATATGAAATCGCCAACAGCGGGTTTGAAGCGGGCATTCAAGCAGAAAGCTTTCACCCTGATACCATTGTAATTGACCTTGCAATGGGGCGCAGCGAAGGCCTGCAGATTGCTCAAAATCTCCGCAGAAACATTGCTTATGAATCCACTGTGATCATTGCAATGGCAAGCGAAGACGAAGCAAGCCCTGAAGCCTTGAGTCAGTTTGGTTTTAACGAAGCATTCAAGAAGCCATTTGATACCGCGCTTCTTTCCGAACGCATCCAAACCATGATTGATGAAAAGCGAGAAAATAACTAATAAGAATGATCGCCTAGATTATTCGTCCTACAAGCGAAGCCGTACGGTTTACCTCATCCGAGGAATCCGGACGGCTTCGCTATTTTTGTATTTCCTTTCATAATTTTTCCAACAATCCCTGCCCCCGGGTGTTTCTAGGTGGGAGAATACCATTAGTCATTTTGGTGGTTTACATTGGCATTACCCCCATGGTAGCCTTTATGCTTGCTTTTTCATGGGTTTGATCTTGTTTTGGCGGTAGAGTAGACAACCAGTCGTTTAGTCGGAATTGGCTTAAAAGTGCCTAATAATAGAAGAGGTTGATATGGCAAAAAATCAAGGGGCTTGGGGCTTGGAGATGGGCGTCTGCTCGATGAAGGCTATCCGCCTTGAAATGCAGAACGGTTCGCCTGTTGCAACTCATTATGATTTTATTGATCATGCCAAGATTCTTAGTCAGCCTGAAAATCTTCAAGATCAAGACAAAATGATCAAAGAGGCTTTGTTGAAGTTTCTTTCACGAAACAAGGTTCGAGGCGATTTGGTTTGCTTGTCTGTTTCAAGCCAAAGTGGTTTGGCGCGCTTTGTCAAATTGCCCCCGGTTGAAGAAAGCAAAATTGCTGAAATTGTACGCTTCGAAGCCAAGCAGCAAATTCCCTTCCCACTTAATGAAGTGGTTTGGGATTTTCAAAAGCTTGGTTCAGGCATGGTGATTGATGGTCTTGCTTTGGATAGTGAGATCGGGCTTTTTGCAATGAAGCGCGATTTCATCAATAAAACTCTTCTGAATTACCGCGATGTAAATATTGATCTTCATGCGGTCCAGATGGCCCCTTTGGCCCTTATCAATTACATTGCTTATGATGTTCTGGGAAAAAATTACAAACCCGATGGTTCGCCTGCTATTGAATCGGATGATGATGATGCACCTAAAAAAGGCGTTCTGGGTTTGGATATAGGCAATGATATCAGCAATCTGGTGCTGACCGATGGTACTAAAATCATCGAGCAAAGAAGTATCAGTATTGGTGGCAGCAGGTTCACCAAAGAAATCGCCAAGGAATTCAAGCTGACTTTTGCCAAGGCTGAGCATTTAAAACGAACGATTGCTAAAGCCACAACCAAGGATGGCCCTGATTTAAAGGCTGTAATTACTGCAGTGAAACCCATCTTCCAAGATTTGGTGGGCGAGTTGCAGCGATCTCTTACTTATTTTAGTAATCGCCATCGCAATATTGAGTTTGAATACATGCTGGCACTGGGCAACGGTTTTAAGTTGCATGGCTTGCAGCGATTTCTTCAGGAGAAATTGGGTGTAGAGCTGCGTAAGCCTGGAAAATTCGAGAGGCTTCAGGGTGACTCGGTCATCAAGGCGACCAACTTCAGTGACAACCTTTTAACCTTTGCAGGTGCTTATGGCTTGGCCTTGCAGGGTTTGAAGCAAGTGCGAATGACCACGAATTTATTGCCTCCTGAAATAGTTGCAGAACGACAACTTAAAATGAAAAGGCCTTGGGCCGTTGCTGCAGCAGCAGCGGTTTTGCTCGGCCTCAGCACCTACTCTTTAAAGAACCATTTGCAAGCTCGTGCCTGGACTGATCCCACAGTTGCCAATTCGATTAAAGATGGTGAACGAATCATCGGCGATGTGGGTAAAGGGAAGAAAAATTTTGAACAAGCCAAGAGTAATGTTGCCAAAGAAGAGTCTAATGTGAAAAGTCTTTTGTCAGGTCAGGACGAAAGATTCAACTGGCTTGATCTTTTCACTTATTTGAACGAAGCCATTCCAAGGCAGGATGGTAAAAACCTTTCTGAACAACAACGGGCAGCTTACTGGAATGTGCTTCAAAACAGGCCTAGAGGCGAAGTTGCGTACAAGGAACTGGTACGCAGGCAAACATTATCGAGGGATGAGTTTGGCAACGATGGGTACGAGCCTGGTGACACTCTTGGCAAAAACATTGATCAACTGATCGAGTTCAATATCGAGTCCGTTGATTGCAAATTTACCGAAAATCTTTCCGGGTTTTGGCAGCAGGTCAAGGGTGGTGGCAAGTCTGAAGAACGCAAGGTTAAGGAAGATGTTCGGCCTATTGAGCATTGGGAAAAAAGCCCCGAAGGTTCTGGCTGGGTTGTCGAATTGCGGGGCTATACCTTTCAGTTAGATCAAAAACGATTTGTGCAGGAAGTCTTACTCGAAAATCTTGTTCGATATGGCATTGTTAAAAATGCTCCTGGTAATAATGCAGAGGCAGCTCCAGCCGCAGCCGCTGGGCTTCCAGATTTGGGTCCGGTTGTTAATCGGGTCAGCCATGTTCTTGTTTACAAATACCTGACCAAAAAAACTAATGAACGATCTAACTTTGAAATTATAAGTCAGAGTTATCTTGGCAATGCCTTGCGGGCTGGTGGATTTGGTGAAGGCGGTGGCGCTGCAGGTGGGGGTATGCCTCCTCCAGGTAGCCCGGGCGGACCGGGAATGTCAGGTGGCGGCGCTGCAGGTGGGTCTGCTGCTGCCCCTACTCGCGATGCTTGGCAACCTTTGGGTTCTACTGGAGCTGTTTCTTCTCAGGGTGGCTATGGCGGGGGCGGCATGGGCATGGGCGGTGGCCCAGGTGAAACAATGACAGGCCCTGGCGGGGCTGCTTCCACTGCTACTACTACGGGGGCTAAGTCCAACCATACCAGAACTGAATTTGTTATTTTCTTTATTTGGAAAGAGCCCACTCCATCTGATGCCATGCGTGCTGCTGAAGGCGATGCTACTGCAGCGTCCCCCGCAGATGCAACGGGTGGGGGTGCGGGTTTAACTTCCACCGGGCCAGGCAAAGGTGCTCCTCGGGGAGTGATTGATCCTGTAAAGAAAGCGACAATTGGGCGGCCTAGGGGCGATTTACCGGGGAATAGACCACCTTTGAATCAGCCTGCGCCTGCTGCTGCGCCTCCCGCACCTGCTGCCCAATAACGATATTGAATTTTTAATACCTGTTTTTAATTGTTTTAGAAGTGAGAATTATCATGGCTAAAGCCAAAATGAAAATTGATATGAAGCAGATCAACAAGTTCCGATTTTGGATCGGGCTTGGGGTTCTTGTTGTTCTTCTGCTCACCCTCTCTTATTTACAACTTACCGCTACAGGTGGGGAAAAAGAGCAAAAGGCATATGCTGAAAAGCTCAAGGCAGTCAAGGGCTTGAGTGATTTTAAAAATGAAAAGTTTCTACCTTCTTGGAACGCTCGGGAAGAAAAGTTAAAAACTCAGCGCGATGAAATCTGGAACAAAGCTTGGCTTCCTCAAAAAGACATGCAAACTTGGTTCAAAAGGGATGAAATTT
>CAJCCR010000429.1 GCA_903960945.1 uncultured Planctomycetaceae bacterium | reverse complement strand
TTTGGCCTGATGAGGGTTAGGATGGATTTTCTGCCCAATCATGTTCAGGGCGAGATTCTTGCAAGAAAAGAACCATTGGGTAGAATTCTCATTCGCAACGAAATCATGCGAAAAATAGAACTGATCAAACTTCTGAAAATTGATGCTTTCCCAGCAAGAGAACATTGGTTTCATTCCAATGATCAAAAGCCCTATTATGGTCGAGTCGCATTGATTCATTGTCAGGGTTTGCCTGCAATTGAACTATTCGAAGTGGTATTCCCCGACGATTGAATTCCATTTTTCAATTTATCTTGAATCCCCAACCTCAGTTCTTTTGGGCGACGTGTAGGTGTAAGTCACCTCTGCATATAGCTTTAAGTCACGGCGTCGCTTTTTTGTGCGAAAAAGGTTAAAGGGGTGGTAATTCCTGAAAAAGAGGCTAAAATATAATAGTTGTTTGAACAATTGTTTCGTTTGAGTCGATATTTATACCAAGGGGTATTTAGCATGATTATGAAAAACGATCTCGGCCTTGATGTGATTGTGATTGGTGGTGGGCCCGCTGGTTCTTCCACTGCAACCATACTTGCCCAGCACGGCTTGAAAGTTAGATTGTTCGAACGCGAAAAGGGTGCTCGTTTTCATATTGGCGAATCGCTCATGCCCGATACCTACTGGACATTAAGGCGCATGGGAGTCATTGAAAAAATTAAAGCTAGTGCTTTTACAAAAAAATATAGCGTTCAATTTGTCACCGATACAGGTAAAGAATCTCAGCCTTTTTACTTTTTTGAAAACAATCCTCACGAATGTGCCCAAACCTGGCAGGTTGTTCGTAGCGAATTCGACAAGATGCTTCTCGATAACGCCTCCGATCTTGGAGTGGATGTTTGCTATGGCTGCAGGGTTCTTGATGCGATTTTTGAAGGCACCCGCTGCGTAGGTGTAAAAGTTCAAAACCCCGATGGTTCCATTGAAGAAGTTCGAGCTAAAGTTGTTGTCGATGCCAGTGGTCAAAGCCTTGTTATTGGTAATCGCCTTAAAATAAAAGAAACCGATCCTCTTCTTAAGAAAGCTTCTGTCTGGGCTTATTTTGAAGGAGCTTCCAGAGAAGCTGGTCTCGATGAAGGCGCAACACTTGTTCTGCAAACTGAAGGAAAAAAAGGCTGGTTCTGGTATATTCCTCTTCATAACAACATTGTCAGCGTAGGAGTTGTTTCTTCTATCGAAGATATGTTTGCTGATAAACTTTCCCATGAAGAGATATTTAATCGGGAACTGGATCGCTGCCCTGCCGCAAAACGCAGAGTTGCTGCTGGTAAAAGAGTTGGTGGATTCATGAGCACCAAAGATTTTTCCTATCGCTGTTCCCAAGTTGGGGGCGATGGCTGGGTATTAGTTGGAGATGCATTTGGTTTCCTAGATCCGATTTATTCTTCCGGGGTATTTCTGGCTCTTAAGTCTGGGGAAATGGCTGCAGATGCAATCGCTGAGGCTATATTGAAAAACGATTTATCCGCTAATCAGTTGGGCAGTTGGGGCCCTAAGTTTATTCAAGGTATGGATCGCATGAAAAGGCTTGTTTATGCCTTTTATGAAGGTTTTTCTTTCGGTGCGTTTATTCGTCAAAACCCTGACATGAAGCGTCATGTTATTGACCTCCTGGTTGGCGATGTTTTTAAAGATAGCGTGGACGCAGTGGTCAATCCCATGGACTTGATGCGCGAAGAAATGCGCGCCATGACTACCCACGTGTAGTAAAAGTTCTTTAGACACACCTTGCTAGCATCTCTATAAAGATGGTAAGGATTTATCTTACCCTCCACCCACCTCTTCTATACGAGGCAGATGTGACAACTGAAATAAGCAAACCTTTAGGTAAAACTGCTTGGCTGGTTCTTACCGTGGCAGCCATTGGTTTTTTATTCGACACCTATGAACTTTTGATGACACCTCTGGTTCTCGCACCCGCTTTGTCAGAATTGCTGCGGGTTCCACCTAATCACCCTGATGTTCAGCTCTGGGTTGGAAGGGTTCTGTGGATGACTGCGCTTTGTGGTGGGGTTTTTGGTTTGATGGGTGGGTGGATGATCGATAAGTTCGGCCGCAAGACTGTTATGATTGGCAGTATCTTTGTCTACTCATTTTCACCTGTATTGGCTGGTTTAAGCACTGATCTTACTTGGTTGGTGTTTTTTAGATGCACAACTTTTGTAGGCGTTTGCGTTGAATTCGTCGCTGCTGTTACCTGGCTTGCAGAATTGTTCCCTGATAAGCGTCAGCGCGAACTTGCAATCGGTTGGACCCAGGCTTTTGCGAGTGTTGGTGGATTATTGGTAACCGGCGTTAGTGCAGGCGTTGGTTATATGGTCGCAAATAAAATGTTGCCTACGTTGCCTGTTGGTGATCCGACCAACCCTGCTTGGCGTTTCACATTAATGACTGGTTTACTTCCTGCCATTCCCATTGCGATTCTTTTGCCTTTTGTGCCAGAATCTGCGGTTTGGCTTGAAAGGAAAAAGTCGGGTGCTTTGCGCAGACCTAGCTTTTTCGAAATCTTTGAACCTAAATTACTTCGCACCACTGTAGTTGCAACCATTCTTTCTGCTTGTGCCTACGCTGCTGCTTTTGGAACCCTGCAAGTTACAGTTACCCAAGCGGTTCCAGGATTGCCTGATATGGCAGAAACCCGTGCTAAGATGGAGCCTTTGATCAAGGCTAACAAAGGATTGGAAAAACAATTTGCAGGCCTCGATAAGGAGTCTGAAGAATTTAAGACCAAGGATAAGGAATTCAAAGACAACCTCAAAAAGATGGGCAAAATTAATAAAGAAGAAGTCCAGCCTCGTCGGGAGAGTGTGCAATTCATGCAGGAACTCGGCGGGTTGGCAGGTAGAATTCTTCTTGCGATTGCTCTTGTTTCCATTGCCAGCAAAAGGTTGCTTTTGTGGATCTTCCAGATTCCTGGGTTGTTGATCATCCCTTTGGTTTGGTTTTTTGTTTTTCAAAACGCACCGCACCTTTTCAGTTATGGAGTGTTCCTAGCGGGCCTTTGTATTGTTGCCCAGTTCTCTTACTTCGGTGAATATCTCCCCAAGGTTTTTCC
>CAJCCR010000428.1 GCA_903960945.1 uncultured Planctomycetaceae bacterium | reverse complement strand
GAGGTAGATTAAATATTCTTGCAAACGTTATTCAAAAACCTTTTAAAAAAATATTTAAAGAATTTTCTGGAGACCCTGGCCCAGATACAGCGGGTGTTTCAGGTGACGTTAAATATCATTTAGGAGCATCAGCAGACAGAGATTTTAACGGTAACAATGTACATGTAAGTTTAACTGCTAACCCTTCGCATCTTGAAGCTGTAAATCCTGTGGTATTGGGACAAACGCGAGCTAAACAATTTTTTCATAACGATCCACAAAGAGTAAAAGTTGTGCCTATTCTTTTGCACGGAGATGCAGCATTTGCAGGACAGGGAATCGTTGCAGAATGTTTTGCTATGTCTGGTTTAAAAGGACACAACACTGGAGGTACAATTCATATTATTGTTAATAATCAAATTGGTTTTACTACAAGCCCTTCTTTTGCAAGATCTTCACCTTATCCATCTGAGGTAGCTAAAATGGTTCAAGCTCCAATATTTCATGTTAACGGGGATGATGCTGAATCTGTTGTTTATTGCGCAAGAATAGCAACAGAATATAGACAAAAATTTAAACGAGATGTTGTTATAGATATTATTTGTTACCGAAGATTTGGTCACAATGAGGGAGATGAGCCTTCTTTCACTCAGCCATTAATGTACAAAAAAATTAAAGCCCAATCTACAACTTTAACAATTTATGGAAACCAACTTATTCAAGAAGGTGTTTTAAGGAAAGAAGAGTTTCAAAATGAAAAAGATAATTTTAAAAAGTTTTTAGATACAGAATTTGAAACATCAAAGAGTTACATTCCAAACCAAATAGATTGGTTTACTGGAAGCTGGTCAAAATTTACAACTGAAATTGGATCTGACCGTAGAGGTGTAACAGGTGTTGATTTAGATTTAATCCATCAAGCTGGAGAAAAAATTTGCAATCTTCCATCAAATTTAAATTCTCATTCAACAATAAAAAGACTTTTTGAGGCAAAGAAAAAAATGTTTGAAACCGGAAAAGGTTTTGATTGGGCGACAGCTGAGAGTTTAGCTTTTGGAACATTATTGTTAGAGGGTTATCCAGTAAGATTTGTAGGACAAGACTCATCAAGAGGTACTTTTAGTCAAAGACACGCCAGTGTGCTTGATCAGGATACAGGAGAAAAATATTATCCCTTAAAAAATCTTAGCTCAAATCAAGCCCAGTTTGAAATTATTGACAGTTTTCTTTCAGAGTTTGGTGTCTTAGGATTTGAATATGGATATTCAATATCATCACCAGAGACATTAGTTTTATGGGAAGCTCAGTTTGGTGATTTTGCAAATGGAGCTCAAATTATAATTGATCAGTTTATTACTTCAGGAGAAAAAAAATGGACGCGAGCAAGCGGTTTAGTAATGCTTCTTCCCCATGGCTATGAAGGTCAAGGACCGGAGCATTCTTCAGCAAGAATTGAAAGATATCTACAATCTTGTGCCCAAGAAAATTTGCAAGTAGTTAATTGCACTACACCTGCAAATTATTTTCATTTATTAAGAAGACAGATTCATAGAACATTTAGAAAACCACTTATAGTTTTCTCACCAAAATCTTTATTGAGACACAAAAAATGCGTTTCTGAAATTGAAGATTTTTTACCAGAAAATTCTTTTCATAGAATATTACCAGACCATGCAGATTTTCCGGAATATAATTTAATTAAACTAGCAAAAGACGAAGATATCAAACGTGTAGTTCTTTGTTCTGGAAAAGTTTATTTTGATATTT
>CAJCCR010000427.1 GCA_903960945.1 uncultured Planctomycetaceae bacterium | reverse complement strand
CAAAGCCCTGGATTATTCCGGGGCTTTATTTTTTTCCTCTCTCAACTTTTCAATAACCCCTTGCATATCTGGTGGAATTGAACTTTTCCAACTCAGAATTTTACCACTCGTAGGGTGCTCAAAACTTAAATAACAGGCATGCAATGCTATCCGATCGATTCCACTAGGATCTGGCTTAGGTCGGCCATTTAATGGCCTATCATAAATCTTTTCACCACATAGCGGGGCATTTGCCTCCCCCAAATGAATTCGCACTTGATGTGTTCTTCCTGTTTCCAATTCACACTCAACAACAGAAATATCCCCAAGTGATTCTATCTTCTTTACATGGGTTACAGCCAACTCCCCATCCGGATCTTTTACAGAGCTGCCCCGACGACCATCGCCTCGATCACGAACGAGTATCGAACGGATTTCTTGATTTTCGATCTGCCCACGCACCAAAGCGATATAGCGCCTGGTGAATTTCTTCTCTCGCATTTGCTTCCCAAGGGAACTTTCAGCTTTTTTATTTAAAGAAAACACTAAAACCCCACTGGTTTCTTTATCTAAGCGATGAACTGCACGGACATAGGGCACCTTTTTTTTGGTATGAACTGAAAGAATATCGGGCAGGATATCTTGCAGAGTAGAAGGCATAAACTTGCGATCTCTTTCCGAAAATTCCTTTTTATCTTGGGCATGATGCACCGTAGTAAGGCCACTGGGTTTTTCAACAATTGCGATATCATCATCAAAATAAATAATTTCCGGCATAGCAATAACTACGCGAGCTTCTGCTTTTTTTTGATTGGTTTTCAAAGGTTTATGAGAGGGCTTCAAGAACACCCGGGCCCCGCCCTTAAGTTGCAATTTAGGGTCTCTCACCTGCTTTTTATCAATAAAAATGCAACCCGCAGCTATCAACTGGTTGCAAGATCCACCGTCAAGCTTAAGCGAAACTTTCAGCCAAGCTAAAAGCTGGATGCCTGCATCTTGTTTTCGTACATAGTAATTTCCCGGCTTCATAATACCTTCTGCTGTTTGATTATTGCGTTATGGTTTAAAGTCCGAGGAAGGCAGGTTTTCAAAATATCTGACTTCAACAAGTTCTGCATCGAGAATTTTTTTCCCATTTCTAAATGACTGGATTTTTACTGGCCTTTTAAAGCCGCCGAGATCTCTAAAGTCTGAAAAATAATCTTCTTGTACTACTTTCTTATTTTCAAATACTCGAGTTTGCTCGGTTTTCACCAGAAGGCCTGTTTGCCGATCAAAGAATAAAAGAATATCAGGTTTAGACACTTCTTTCACTTTGATTCCATGAAGGGCCAACTCTCCAGCTTTAATTAATCCAAGATCCGTAATTTCAAATTCTTTACCGGTCAGCAAGGGCACAAGCCTTATGATTTTCGCAAGGCGCATGGTTTCTTTAATTTGGATTGCCACGGGTTCTTCAGCTTTTTGAGGTTGCCCATTTAAATTAACCAAAACTTTATCTTTGTCTAACACCTGAATCACATTGAAAGATTTACCTTTAACCGTAATTTCCTGAACAGTTTTCATCTGATCAGGTAATTGAACCGTTGTTTCCCCTTTAAATGTGGCGTCTACTCCTGCAAACTGAATTGCGCCCTTCATTTTCACACGGTCAGCCCTATGCGTTGAAAGCTTAGTATACCCGCCATGGGCTTCAATAGCTTTATTAAGAACTGCGAGAATCGGTTCGGGCAAGGTAGAGTTTTGGGCATCGAGGCTGTTTCCATTTGAAACAGATACTATTATCAAAACGAAAAAGCAAAGAGCTTTAATTTTTGCAATCATGCAAGGCCTCGAGTCATATATAAAAAAGCCATAAGATAAGTAATATTATCAGTTCTAGCAGTAGAAATGCGAGGCCAAGAAGATGGATACGATTGAAATTTCCACCAAAAGCCGTTGTGAATTTGTAAATATAACCCGCTTGGTGGAAACGAGCCTTGGTGAAAGCAAAATCAAGTCAGGAATCGGGGTGATTTTCTGCCCTCATACCACAGCAGGGCTAACAATCAACGAATGCTGGGATCCCGATGTCATTCATGACACCCTCCATTGGCTAGAGAAATCCATCCCAAAAAACATGACTAAATTCTTACACGGGGAAGGCAACAGCGATAGTCATATCAAAACCGGCCTTTTTGGGAATTCTTCGCAAGTAATCGTTGAAGAGGGGAAAATCATCCTTGGACAATGGCAGGGCATCTTTTTATGCGAATTTGATGGCCCACGGACTAGAAAAGTTCATGTTCAATGGGTCGGTAAATAAATCTAAATTAAATCAATGTTTGACTGCGGTAAGCAAATAAGAGGGGTTTATCGCCTCAAACCGTAAAGACTCATATTGATTTAAGCCCCGAGATATCTGAACCATTAGCACTTCGAACTCTGGGTCAATTTTTCGCATTGTATTTACACAAACATACAGGTTTTCTACAGACCCAACATTAACCACCATTCGCCCTTGCGGAACTAAAGTCTCAAAAGCTGCATCCAGCAACCCGGTTACTTCCTTGCCTATTCCGCCTACAAAAATGGCATCTGGCCTAGGTAGCCCCTGAAAAACCTCTGGCGCAATGCCATGGATTGCTTTGATATTTCGAATGCCCATTTTTTCTGAATTGGCAAGAATCAAATGGTAATCAGCGGCATCCTGCTCAATCGCATAGACCATACCCGAATAACAAAGCTGTGCGGATTCAATAGATACAGACCCTGAGCCTGCACCAATGTCATAGACAACGCTAGTTGGTTTAATGGAAAGCCTTGAAAGGGCAATGGCCCTGATTTCAGATTGAGTAAGTAGCCCTGTTTTTGGCCTGCTCTGGGCAAAAATATCATCAGGATTCCCAAATAGCCTAGGAGTACAAGAGGTTGCAGGAATATCAGGGCGACCCGGTTTGCGTTTTAGGATAAGCACATTGAGTGGATCAAAATCCATATCTACAATTTCAGAAAGTTCTGCCTGAGTGACCCGCTCATCCTTACCACCTAGATT
>CAJCCR010000426.1 GCA_903960945.1 uncultured Planctomycetaceae bacterium | reverse complement strand
GATTCCTTCAGCCTTTGGGATACCTGCTCTGCTGAGCTCGATGAATTGTTTAATAAAAGAATAACGAAGTTTAAGTACGATAGGTTTTATTCGATATTGCTTTCCGCGCTTGCACTTTCAGTGTCATTTGCTCTTGTTTGGTATATTGGTAAGGGCATTACTGTGCCTATTCGAACCAGCAGTGCAAGGCTCGATAAACTTGCTAAGGGCGATCTTGCCTCAGTGGTTGATGTGCTTGGGCAGGGGGAACTGGGAGCTATGTCTCAATCCCTTTCCAAAGCTGTTTCGGGTATGAATAATGCAATCGTTTTAATTTCAGTCAATGCCCAAAAATTGATCCATTCTTCCACCAACCAAAGGCAGGTCAGTCGGAGTATGGTTTCCAATGCAACCGAAACTTCAGCCCAAGCCAATGCAATTGCTACCGCCGCCGAGGAAGTTAGTGTAAATATTCAATCAGTTGCAGGGGCAGCCGAGGAAATGGGCGCAACCATCAGAGAAATTGCAAAGCAGGCGCAGCAAGCAGCCCAGGTTGCAAACGAAGCGGTTACCATTGCAGAAACTGGGAACAAAGCAGTGCTTAGGTTGGGCGAAAATAGCAATATCATTGGCAATGTAATTAAAGTTATCACCTCGATTGCAGAGCAGACGAATCTACTTGCATTAAATGCGAGTATCGAAGCTGCCCGAGCAGGAGAGTTTGGCAAAGGTTTTGCAGTGGTAGCTAGCGAAGTAAAAGAACTTGCCAAGGAGACATCTAAGGCGACTGAAGATATACGAACGAAAATTGAAGGTATTCAGTCGGATACCCGGGAAGCAGTAAGCGCCAACGAGAAGACTCGTAATATCATCAGCAAAATTCATGAGATTCAAAATACGATTGCTGGAGCGGTGGAAGAACAGGCAGCTACAACGAGAGAGATCACCAGGAATGTTGCGGATGCAGCAACCGGCAGTACCGAAATTGCCAAGAATATTACAGGGCTAGCAGAAGCTGCCCAGAGCACTTCTAAAGGTGCAACGGAGTTAGAAAAAGCTGCAATGGGCCTAGATTCAATGGCCAATGAATTGGAGCAATTGGTAAAAACATTTCAAACCAAGGCCTTGTAATCTTTCCTGAATAGGGATTACTTAAACTTTGGTGAGTTTTTTTTGGTAATGGCTGTGATTAAGCTTATAATGTTAATTGCTATCAATTATATGTTGGCAATTAACATTTTTTTATTAGTGGAATAAATGATGCCTTTAATTCGTGTGCTTATTGTTGATGATTCTTCAGTAGTACGCAGAACCTTAAAAACAGTGCTATTATCTGATCCTGATTTTTCCATAGTGGGTGCTGGTGCTGATGGCAAAGAAGGAATAGAACTAGCTTTAAAATTAAAGCCAGACTTGGTTATTCTTGATGTTGACATGCCTAAGATGAATGGGCTTGAGGTTCTCGCTGAACTTAAAAAGAAAAATCCCGAATTAGCTATCATCATGTTTAGCTCCTTGGTGCAAAAAGGAAGCCTTATTACCCTTGATGCAATTTCTCTGGGTGCGGATGATTATTTCTGCAAACCTTCCACAGGGTCAGCAGAAGAAACCATTGAACTGTTAAAAAAAGATTTGTTGCCTCGCTTGAAAGCGGTTTT
>CAJCCR010000425.1 GCA_903960945.1 uncultured Planctomycetaceae bacterium | reverse complement strand
GGTTAACAAAGATTTCGACAAAATCGGGGCCAATTACAATGCATTTACCAGTGAAGAAAACACTGTGTTTTATGCATCGACCTTGCCCGAATACCATCAAGATGCAACCGAAATACTTGCAGATATTCTTCGCCCTTCATTGCGAAGTGCCGACTTTGAAATGGAGAAGAAAGTCATCATCGAAGAAATCGGAATGTATGAAGACAACCCAGGCTGGATGGTTTTTGACCATGCCCGCAAGTTGTTTTTTGCAGACCACCCATTGGGCAATAGCGTACTCGGAACAGCTCAAAGTATCACCGATCTTAAACGCGACCAAATGCTGGATTATTTCCAACGCAGGTACATCGCTTCCAATATCACCTTGGTGGCCTCGGGCAATTTTGAGTGGGATAAATTCCTCAAAAAAGCTGAGAAGCTAACTACCAATTGGAAGTTCGGTATGGCTAGGCGCGATCACATCCGACAAACATCCGGCTCTGCTGAATTCAAACTTCTGGAAAAGAAAACCACAACGCAACAAAATGTGGTCATGATCTGCCCTGGCCCACCCGCAGCCTCTCCTCTTCGCTATGCTGCTAATTTATTCGCCATGATTTTAGGCGATCAATCTGGTAGTAGGCTTTACTGGTCTCTCGTGGATAGCGGGCTTGCAGAATCTGCTGATTGCTCTTTCCATGAATATGATGGCGCTGGGGCGTTCTATACTTCTTTTTCATGCGACCCCAAGCATACTCATAAAAATCTGGAAATCGTCATCAAACAAATTCATGAACTTATCATCAAAGGGATCACTGAAGAAGAACTTGAACAAGCTAAAAGCAAGGTGCTTTCGCGAATTGTTCGAGCGGGCGAAAAAACCATGAACAGGCTTCAGGAAGTTGGCATGACTTGGGTTTACTTGCGTAAATACAAATCTGTTGATGAGGATATGCAAACCTACGAAAAGGTAAACCTCAGACAAATGCAGCAACTAATCGAACGGTACCCTTTACTAAGGCTTACCACAACCGCTATGGGACCCTTGGCAAAATTAAAAATGCCCGATATTCCCAAGCAGCCAAAAGTTCCTAACGCACAACATTCATAACAACAGACTTGGCTGCAAATTCGGTGTTCTTACCCTCTTGCTTGGATAGTACCACAAAAGGATAACTTCCTGGTTCCACCCAAGAGTCGACCTGAATGGTTACAAATCGTTCAGTCTCTTTAGGGTTTACAAGAATACCGTTTAGGCCAATATCTAAAACTCTCGCCCCATGAGGAAGCCCTCTTACATCAAGCGGCACCCGTGCTGCGAAGCCATTGCCTCGCTCGATTTTAACAAGAATTTTAACTTCGGTGCCTGCCTTTACCGTCAACTCTTCCGGGCTGACAATGGTTTTCAAATCGCCCTTAGGTCCTAACTTGGGTGCATCGAATTGCGATTCTTTTTCAACTTTTAATCCGTTGATTTGGGTCGAAGATTTAACTGTCCATTTTCCATGGCCAACATCGGGAGCTTTCGCATCTGCCTGCGC
>CAJCCR010000424.1 GCA_903960945.1 uncultured Planctomycetaceae bacterium | reverse complement strand
TTGAGTTCACCCTTACGAAAAGCATAATTTGCCTTCACGGTACGCTTGTTGTAAAGAACAACAGTTACTTCCGCATCCTTGGCAATGTTATAGGCTTGTGGGCCTGCAACATTATCAATGGCGAAAACAAGAGACTTGATTTTTTCTTTTTTAGCATACTCAGGCAAGGAAGTTTCCATTTTCATTGCATCATCTTCATTGGCGAGAAAAACAACAAAGCTGCCCATTTTGGCAGAAGAATTTGTTTTAGTAGCCGCATCAATTTTTTTGACCAAACTGGTCAGGGAACTATCAATATTGCGTGCGAATATCATAGCTACCGGGTTGCCACCATTAACTCAGACCAAGCACTGGGGTTTACCTGCAGCAGAGCCGGTCACATTCAACGGATGGAATGCACCAATTCTTTTGCTGCCAACCTCAGGCCCAGATTTAAGTGGCTCTGCTGCATACACACCGCTAATAGCGATCGCAAGCATCAAGCCAGCTCCTATTGGACCACGGAAATTCATAACGTTATCTCCTTAAGATAATCAAACACCTAAAAAACAAACGCATAACTATTAGTCAAACTATCGCAGACTAAGATTCCCAGCAATCATTAAATTGGATAATTATAAAAAACAATTACACCCTAAAAAGTATCTAATAAAGCAAAAATCCAAAATATTTATCTGCGATTTCAGCCAAAAAACCACCCTTTTCCAAAAAATACCATTCTTTTTCAATTTTTTTCTGGATTTCCAGCTGCAAGATAATCATAATTCTTTCTTCATTGGTTGATCGGATGCAGGTTGATGGATTATTTGCCTGCTTTATTTTTTGTCAGTTTTGGAAAGGATTCCTGTTATGACCCAGCTTAAGCCTATCCCAGCAAACCTAACTAAAATCGGTATCTACGGTGTCGATCGTCACCCACTCGATCGCAAACATGGCTGCGGACTTTGGGACGCAGGTGTTACTGCATGCCTAAAAGCCTCTGATGCTGACCCCATTCTTCTTCCCTTTGGCGCAACCGGTAAATGGAAAGACCGACTTTCCGAAGTCGAAGGCGTGGTAGTTTCAGGCTTTGATGGCCTCGAACAACTACCTGAAGAAGTTCTAGAACTTTGCGCTTATTGCAAACAAAACGAATTTCCAATCCTTGGAATTGATCACGGTATGCATGCCCTTAATGTGGCTCTCGCTGGCACCGTTTTCGAAGACCTTTCCAGACAGCTACCCGAAGCTCTACAACACAAACACCCACCTGAAAGAGGCTTGCGCCACGCTATCCTGGTTCAACCTGACAGCAGAATGGCTGACATTTACGGCGAAGGCGAAATCGTTGTAAACAGCGAACATCGAAAAGGGATTCAAAAGTTGGGCAAGGGATTAAAAATTACCGCCACCGCACTCGATGGCGTGGTCGAAGGAATCGAATCTAATTCTGATGATTGGTACGCAGTTGGAGTGCAATGGCACCCAGGTTCTGGCACTGCATCAGGGCTAGATATCCAAGTATTCCGCGGTCTTGTTGATGCTGCCAGGGATAGGGCGGCAAGCAAGGTTATGGTTAAGCTTGCAGCTTAATCATTTGCTAAACCGAGCATGATGCTCTTTTGTAAGAGTGGGGAGTGGCAATTAAATTTGCAACTCCCCACTCTTGTTTTGCAAACAAAAATGATCGATGTAAGTTGCCTTTTAGAGCCGGAACCGTGAGCGACGGAATTAAGCATAAGATTTGCCACGGAATGACACGGAATTTCACGGAAAAGACAGAAGCATAGACACGGAAACAAATATAAGCAGAAGTAGAAGCAGAAGCATTTGCCACGGATTAACACGGAAGGAAGAATAAGCAGAAGCGGAAGTTTGCAACGGAAGGAAGAATAAGAATTAAGCATTTGCCACGGAATTTCACGAAAAAATCAGAAGCAGAAATTAGACACGAAAGGAAGACACATCTTTCAGAGCCGGATGCGTCAGCGACGGTTGTATTCATTTCTTCCCGATGATTAGCCTTCTCTAAAAAATCCATAAGCCAAGAATTTTACCGCCAAGACGCTAAGTACGCTAAGAAGCACCAGACAAGTCCGGATTTCTTGTCTTCCTTTGCGATCTTTGCGTCTTCGCGGTGAGAATGCCTTTAAACGGAAACGAAGCAGCAGGTTAAACACAACTTTTTATTGCATATCTTTACAAGCCTGAAGCGCAAGCGAAGGTTCTTCAAATACCTATTTATTATTCACACATTATTCCTTCGCTTGCGCTTCAGGCTTGTAAGACAAGAGATACCGTTAAGAGTCGGTTTCCACATCCGCAGCTCATTGTGGACAAAGGAGCGCGCCCCCTTCGACAAGCTCAGGGGCTGGGGTTTTCCTGCGGTACGCTTGCATTCTTCGCAAATGCGGGGAATCCAAAAAGACAAGCAGCAAAAATAATAGACACCGTCGCAAGTGCTTCCAGCTCCGATTAAGCCTTACGCATCTAGCAATTCTCGTACAGGCTTGCCTTCGCTGAACTTTACTGTGCGGCCTATCGGGGTTTGATTTAGCTTATCGTAATCAATTCCAAGAGCATCGAAAACCGTGGCATGAAGATCGGGCACTCGCACAGGGTTTTTCACTTCCGCTTTTCCTTCGGGATCAGTTTCACCGATTACTCGCCCGCCATGGATGCCACCACCCGCCAAAGCAATGCTGAACCCGCTGGGCCAATGATCCCTACCCCCAGCAGGATTGATTGAGGGTGTACGCCCGAACTCTCCCATACAAAGCACCAGCGTTTTATCCAACATATTGCGCTGACGAAGATCACGAATAAGCCCACTAAATGCAGGGTCAAGTGTCTTTAAGTTTGTCTTACAAAATTGATGATTATTA
>CAJCCR010000423.1 GCA_903960945.1 uncultured Planctomycetaceae bacterium | reverse complement strand
CGATAAGTGTTGATACCGTTGCTCCTACCATTTTAATTACTTCGGATAAGACTGCTTTAAAGGCAGGCGAAACCGCTGCCTTAACCTTCACTCTCAGTGAATCATCTTCCAACTTTGCTGTTGGCGATATCTCTGTGGTGGGTGGGGTCTTTTCCAACTTCTCTGGTTCTGGTATTACTTACACCGCAACCTTTACCCCTACTGCTAATAGCACTACCACTGCTACCTTCGATGTTGCAACCGGCGCCTTCACTGATACCGCTGGCAACAATAACTCGCCCGCTACTCAACTCTCGATAAGTGTTGATAACGTTGCTCCTAGCGCATATTTTTCTCCTATCACCACTCCTACTTTCACTTCGATCAACATTATTCAAATCAACTTTAGTGAACCTACAATAGGATTTAATATTTCTGACCTAACGATTGCTTGTAATGGAACCAATGTAAACTTAAATGGAATTTCTTTATCGACACTAAACCCATATACATTTACGATTAATAACCTTGCTGTAGCAAATTCCAATGATGGAACTTATGTTTTAACCTTAAACGCTTCTGGGTCAGGAATTGTTGATAATGCTGGAAATTCTATAATTGCCAATGCAAATTTAACTTGGACTTATACTGCCCCACTGCAACCCTCAATACCAACTGGTGATGTAATTCCACCGAGTGTAACTATGGGGTCCGTTCCTTCTATTGGAAGATCCGGGTTACCTCAATTAACCATTACTTTCTCCGAAAGTGTAACCGGGCTGGATATGACAGATATTTTATTAACTCGTAGCGGGACGGTTGTTGATATTCAAGGGGCAGTTTTAACGGGAAGCGGTGCTAGTTATGTTTTGCAAAACCTTGAAAATTTGACCTACCCCATTGGAGAGTATCACCTGCAAATTAAAGCAATTGGAAACGGAATTACTGACATTGCATGCAATTCATTGATCAATCCTAGTGCAGCGGAATGGTACATGGCAGGGGCAGATAATGCCCTCATATCATTACGGAGCCCAAAAATGGATGGCAGCTTGGAAGTTAGAGATGCCAACACGAATAAATCATGGGGGATTTTTACCCCTTTCCCGGGCTATTTTGGCGCTGTCCATATGGTAAAAGGAAACTTTTTGGGTGATGGCAAAGAATGGATTGTCATGGCAGCGGGGGAAGGTGGGGCCCCTCATATTGTGGTCATGGATCCCGTCACCGGTCATGTAATTCGCTCTTGGTTTGGCTATAGCACCGATTATCGGGGCGGAGTTTTTATAGCAGTCGGCGATGTCAATGGAGATGGGGCGGATGATTTAATTACAGGACCTAGTGCTGGAGGTGGACCTCATATCAAGGTCTATGATGGTAAAACCAACAATGTGATTTTCGAATTCATGGCCTATGATCCTTCTTTTCTAGGCGGGGTTTCAGTTGCACTTGCAGATGTTAATGAGGACGGCCGTCTCGATATAGTGACTGGAGCTGGAAAAGGCGGAGGGCCGCATGTGTCTGCTTTTGATGCACTTAATGGGCGGGAGCTTCTAACATTTATGGCGTATGATTCAACTTTTCGCGGGGGCATCTTTGTTGCTGCAGGAGATAGTGATGGAAATGGTATTTGGGAAATAATTACAGGTTCGGGTTACGGTGGTAGTCCTAATGTCAAAACATTTGATCTCCGAACCTTGCAGTCTATTCAGAATTTTATGGCATATGATCCTGCCTTTTTCGGGGGGGTGCGAGTTGGACTTAGTGACCGCAATGGCGATGGAATATTAGATTTATTTACTGGCCCTGGTCTTGGGGGAGGTCCGCACATTAAAGTGTTTGATGGTGTCAATCTAAATCTGATCGATAGCTTTTTTGCAGGCGTTGCCAATGACCCTTACGGCGTCTACGTCAATTAAACCGAATGCAACCCGCAGGCATCACACGGGGCCGATCAGTGGCAGGGTGATGGTGAAGGTGGAGCCTTTTTCCAGGGTTGAAGTAACAGAAATGGTGCCACCCATCGATTCCACAATCGCTTTGCAAATGCTAAGGCCCAAGCCATTGCCACCCAAGGCTTCAGCATTTTTCGTGTGCGATCTATCCGCTTGAAAAAATCTATCGAAAACTTTGCTCTGATCTTCTTTGGAAATCCCAACCCCAGTATCAGATACATTTAAAACAATCTTGCTGGCTTCCTTATAAAGCTCAACAACGATGGTTCCGCCTTCGGGAGTAAACTTCAACGCGTTATCGATAAGATTGTTGACCACCTGTTGAATCTGCCTGGCTTCGCCAAGTACAAGAGCAGGGCTTGTAGAATCAAGTTTGAAATGGACATGTTGTTGTGAAGCAACATCTTTAAACATGTCGTAGGATTTTTCGATGATGCGATCCATCTGGATAACATGATGAGGAATATTTGCCCCTGCTTCGGTCTCAGCAAGCAATAAAAGTTGGTTGATGAGTAATCTGAAGTGTTCACATTTATCAGAAATTTCGCCCAGGGTTTCGCGGTATTCTTCCGGCGTTCGCTCTCGGGAAAGTGCTAATTCTGAAGCAGCGCCAATGGCGGTAAGTGGAGACCGAAGCTCATGGGCAGCATTGGCAACAAACTCGCGCTTTTTTTGGATGAAATCTGCGATGCGATCAAGAAAACCATTGATAGTGAATGTTAACCTATCGAGTTCATCCCCCGTACCCTTGATAATAAATCTTTCCGTCAGGTTCTGGGGCCTAAGCCTCGAAGTAGTATTAATAATATCTGCAATAGGCTTTGTAGCTTGAACCGCAAGAATATAGCCACCAACTGGAGCGATAAGAACTACAAAGCCCATCGAAGCAAGCATTAGCCAGCTTAGGCTTTCGACATCTTCCTCAACGAGATCCATGCGTGACCCTACCCTGAATCCCGAAAAGTCTTTTGCTGCACTCCCTTGCAGGCCTTTGTCGAAAAAACGAAACCCTTCAGAAGTTAGAAGTGTGTTAGAAATCCTAACGGGATTTTTAGGCAGCGGTATTCCCTCAAGGTCCAAGCTACTGAAGACGGGCTTTTTGCTTTTGTCATACAACTGAACAAAGAGGCCACGATGCTTGTGGCTGGCGGTATGCCTTTCAATTTCTGCACGGATGGCATTAAGATCGGGATGCATTGCATTTGCTGCAAGTTCAATTTCGATAGCATCTTCCCGGAGGAGTTGGTCAGTCTCGCGGAGGAGTGTGACCCTAAAAGAGGTGCGTAATGCAATGAGGGTAAGAACTACAGAAATTAAAACGACTGAAATATTCCAAAGCATCAGGCGAAAGCGAAGGGTTTTAAACAAAGAATTAATTCGAAATAAGAACATAGCCACGGCCTCTAACTGTTTCGATAGGCGCAACACCCGAACACTTCTTTAGTTTATTACGCAATCGGTTGATATGCACCTCAATAACATTGGTTGTTCCTTCCCAATCTGATTCCCAAAGGTGCTCGCAAAGCATTCGTTTAGGCAATACTTGGCCTGAATTCCTTATCAGAAGCTCAAGGATTGAGAATTCTGTAGGGGAAAGAATAATTTCGGTTTTTCCTGCAAGGACCCTTCGGGTAGTAAGATCCAACACTAACCCGCTTGCTTCCAAAGTCGGAGAAGGCTTTAAAACCGCCCTTCTGCAAACAGCATCGATACGAGCAAGCAATTCTGGGAATGCAAAGGGTTTGACCACATAATCATCTGCGCCGGCTTTCAGGCCTGCGACTTTTTCCTCAACCGATCCGAGTGCAGTAAGAAGGATAACCGGGGTTTTATCCCCGGAAAGCCGGAGGGACTTCAGAACCTCTAATCCGCTTAGTTTAGGTAGCATCAAATCAAGAATAATAGCATCGAACTGATGGGTTTTGGCTTGATCAAAGCCAGTTTGCCCGTCTTTTTCCCAAACACATTCATCCAAGTTTTCAGCAAAAGCCTGCTTAACAGTTTTGCCAATGGCGAGGTCGTCTTCCACTAATAATATTTTCATATTCAGCCAGTTACTTGGTCAAAAGGTTAGAAATCAAACTTCCGCCTTAGTTAGTTTAAGGGCTTTTACCTTCTTAGGGCTCAACCTTACGGATTTGTAACCATAGAAAGGTTGTAAAATTTGATTTATGTTGGAATATTAAATAAATGAAATCAATTAAAAAAGCTTCGGTCAAAAATTAATGAGGTCATTTAAATTATAAATATGAAACTATCTTTAAAACAAACGCTATTTAGTGATGCTTGGGCTGGATTCTTTGTCTTTTTAATAGCGTTGCCCCTTTGCTTGGGGATTGCGTCAGCAAGTGGATTTCCTCCCATTGCTGGGATATTCACCGCGGTTATAGGTAGTGTCATCCCCCTCTTTTTCAGCAACTCGGAATTAACCATCAAAGGCCCTGCAGCTGGACTTATTGCGATTGTTGCTGGCGCAGTGCAGGAATTCACCGAAATCTATGGCCACAACAGTAATGACCCGATGCTTGCCTACAAGTTAACATTGGGAATCGGAGTTGCTGCAGGCGTATTACAAATATTCTTTGGTTTTATCAAAGCGGGAAAGTTTTCAGATTTCTTCCCCAAGGCTGCTGTACATGGAATGCTTGCAGCCATCGGTATCATTATTTTTTCTAAACAAATTCATGTGCTTTTTGGCGTGACACCACTTTCTAAAACTCCCTTCGATCTTTTAGGTGAAATCCCTGCAAGCTTGATGCAATGTAACCCCGAAGTATTTTGTATAGGCGCAGTAAGCTTGGCATTGCTATTTGGATTACCCATGCTGCCAGAAAAAGCTAAAAAAGTTTTACCCGCCCCGATGATCGTGCTGATCTTAGGCATCACCTTGGGATATGTTTTCGACCTTGAACATGAACACATGTACCTCTTTTTAGACAGCCATGAATACATGCTTGGGCCGAAATTTCTGGTGACCATCCCCGATAACATTCTTGAAGGGCTAACATTCCCTGATTTTAGCGCGGTGTTTACACTTGCAGGCGCAAAGTGGATTTTATTGTTCTCCATGATTGGAACTTTGGAGTCCATGATCAGCGCCAAGGCTGTTGACATGCTCGACCCCGAAAAACGAAAAACGAATCTGGATGGGGATATGCTAGGGGTTGGCGTTGCTAACACTGCTACCGCCTTGATTGGTGGCTTACCTATGATTTCTGAAATCCTCCGCAGCAAGGCGAACATCGATAACGGTGCCAAAAGCAGATTTGCAAATTTCTTTCATGGTATGTTTCTTTTGCTATTTGTTTCGCTTGTACCATGGCTGATTCATAGCATTCCCTTGGCATCACTTGCAGCACTTCTGGTTTATACGGGCTATCGGTTGGCATCGCCTGGCGAATTTATTAAAACCTACAAAATCGGACCTGAACAGATTCTTGTTTTCACTGCGACCACCATTGCAGTTTTAGCAACCGACCTCTTGATAGGTATTGCAATCGGTATGCTCTTAAAAGTGATGATCCATCTTTGGAATGGAGCAAAGCTAAAGCACCTATTCCAGCCAGATCTGACCGTTGATGTGGTGGATGCAGATCATGTTGTTTTGAAGGTCCAAGGCGCGATGATTTTCACCAACTGGCTTTCTTTCAAAGGCAGTTTGCGAAAAGTGACAAGCTACAAGGAAATCAAAATTGACCTAGGTCGTTCTAACCTCATCGATCACTCGGTTATGGAAAACCTTGAAGAATTAATTCATGAACCGCATGGAGAAAATGGTAGGATTGAAGTCACTGGGTTGGATGAACTCAAGCCAGTTTCCAAGCACCCACTAGCTACGAGAAAAAGCATGGTGATTGCAAGCCCCTTGTACAAAACAAAAATCTAATGTTGCAGCACCAATTTACCGGCTTGATCACAGTCTTGATTTTACTAAAGATTTGAATTTATGAGCTTCCATTTACATACAAACTCAAAGCATTCATCAGAAACCTGGCATGAACAACCTGAAAACAAATTAGCGCACTTAGCAGAAATCATAAGCCATGCCGCACATCTATTGCCAGCACAAGGGCCGATAACCACCTTCGTGCATCATAATCCGCTGCATCTTTTTGAATCAAAACCATTTCATGAGTCGCTATTGGAAGCAGATAGGATTTTCGGTTCGCAGATGTATCTTTCCGAAGATAGATATCATGAAGAGCTGGAAAGGGGGAGAATTTTATTTTCAGATCTAGAGGAAATACTTAAATCGGAACTTGGTTCAAAAGCGAACGAAATAATAATTGGAAAAAGCACCCGGTTTGAAATTCAATCAAGCATGCTGCGTAATCTGCCCTTTGCTGCAACAGAAAAAGAAGCGCAATGGTTTATAGCTAACTCAAAGAGACTATACAAAATCATCCACCCAGAAAGCTCTGCCGATAAAAAGAACCTGAATAGTGTTCTAGAATATTGTTTGAAAAACACAAAAAATGCAGCATTAAAAACCAAGCACCATGCCCCTGCAAGGTTTCGAGAATTACTACTGGAAGTAACAGGGCAGGATCCTGACTTATTGGTGAATGAACTTCTGATACGGTTCAGCAGCGCCTTTTTAGATCAAGGGTTTGCAATCTGGGGCTTGCCAAACCGGGATGCGGGCTTTATTGCTGCGTTCAAAAGTTTTTGCCAATCCAATCCCTCACTTTTGGGAAGTTGGGCCAGAACACTGCCCGATTATTTTAAGCAACTTCCTCCAGAAAAAATCTCCGCACTTAACATGATTCTTGAATCTCTCGAAATCTTGGGCGTGCCTAAAGAAAATTGGGAACCGTTTCTGATTCAAAGCCTACTTGCAATCCGGGGCTGGGCAGGAATGATTTGGCAACTCGAAGTCAGGCCAGATAAAGTCCCCCTACCCGTCTCACCCGGCACACTTGCCCAATTCCTTGCGATCCGATTATTGCTAGATCGCCTGGCAATGAAGAAAATTATAAAAGAATTCTCCTTCCGGAAAATAAGTTCAAATAACCTTAAACATGAACTTGCCAGCCTAAAAAATCATTCTGAAGTAAAGCAAGATCAGACAGCTTTGGGGCTCGAGGTTTTCTGCGTCGCACTGGATCTAGGTTGGGAAAAACAGATTCCAGATTTCACCCCCGCTGATTGGGCAAAGGTCGTATTTGAAATCGAAACGTTCTCCCAATTGGATCAACGAAAAATCTTCCATCTCGCATACGAAAAACATTTATACAGGCAGGTTTTAGACAGCATCATTACCTTGGAACAAAAAAAGGAAACCAAGCCTTTCATGTTTCAGGCGGTATTTTGCATTGATGAAAGAGAAGAGTCTTTTCGCAGGCATCTAGAAGAAGTTGACCCTTCGTTTGAAACCTATGGCGCAGCAGGATTTTTTAATGTGCCCATGTATTTTAAGGCAACCTTAGACTCATTTTATACGCCCCTTTGCCCCATCATTATTACGCCATCAAACTGGGTTGAAGAATTACCCGAGGAAGAATTTTTAAAAGCGTATAAAACCCGTGCAAGTGGCATGAAGACTATTCAAATGGCAAGTCATCAGTTGCATTTGGGGTCACGAGGTGGTGCGCTGGGCGCCTTGCTTTCTGCAACCTTTGGAACCCTGGCTGCCATTCCCTTAGCTATGACGGTTTTATTTCCACGCCTTACCGCAAAGATACGAAGGTATCTCACGCCTTTCGTTCGTAAGAAAATTGAAACCAAACTCAAACTTGAACGCTTAAGTGAAAAAGCAGGCCCCACCGGAAATCAAGTTGGGTTTTCATTGCAAGAAATGGCCGCCATGGGCGAACGATTCCTACGCGACACTGGCCTGACCAAAAGTTTCTGCAGGCTTGTTTTTATTTTCGGGCATGGTTCAACCAGCATCAATAATCCACATCAATCAGCGTACGATTGCGGGGCTTGTGGCGGTTCGCCAGGCGGTGCTAATGCTAGGGCACTTGCGCAAATTCTCAATGATAAAAGAGTGCGATCAATCCTGCAAAACAATGGCATCGATATCCCCGATGATACTTATTTCATGGGCGGGCTAAGCAACACCAGCATAAATCATGTTAGTTTTTTCGACAAAGATTTTATGCCTAACATTCACAACCAAGATTTTGAAAAAGCAAAGAGTTCTCTGCGCGAAGCCTGTATGAGAAATGCACACGAAAGATGCAGAAGGTTTCAATCTGCACCGCTCGACATTTCTTTGGAAGAAGCACAACGCCATGTCGAGGGCCGTGCTGAAGATCTCGCACAACCCAGGCCCGAACTTGGCCATGCGACCAATGCCATTTGTATTGTAGGTAGACGAGAACGCACGCGGGGAATTTACCTAGATCGAAGGGCTTTTCTGGTTTCATACGACCCCACGCAAGACAACCCAAACCACGACATTCTCAATCGTATTCTTAATGCCGCTATGCCTGTTTGCTCAGGCATCAATCTCGAATTCTTTTTTTCGCAGGTCGACCCGACCGGTTGGGGTTGTGGCACCAAGTTGCCCCATAACCCTACTTCTTATCTGGGTGTGATGGATGGTGCAGCAAGCGATTTAAGAACTGGGCTTCCTTGGCAGGTGGTTGAAATTCATGAAGCAGTAAGGCTTCTTTTTATCATTGAATCCACGCCAGAGATCATGCTAAAAATATTAGAGCGATGCCCGCCCCTTGCAAATCTCTGCTACAACCAATGGATCAATTTGGTGGTGCTTGACCCCGATTCATCTCAGGCGAGTATCCTTACAGGCAAAGAATTCGTTCCCTATGAATTTTCAGGCACGCCTACCCCAAAAGTTAAATCTTCCATCGATTGGTATCGGGGCAAGAGAAACCATCTGGGCTACCCGCATATTTCCAATGGGATGAATGCCGGGGTGAATGTATGAATGGTATAGAATCATCTCTAGACTTTTTTGCAGCCATGACGATTTTCTCTCCCCTAGCACTTGCGTTTTTTATGCTTCTTGCATTTGTATTTCAAATCAAGTTGCCCGAAAAAATAATCGCACTTGTGGTTGAACTCAGCGTATTTATAGCGCTTGCAGGAATCCTCGGGCTTATTTTACTGTTTCTAACCAATGGCGTAAAGAAATGGGGATACGAACCATTCCCCACTTTTCATCTCGAATCTTTCCACTTTGATTTTCAGTTTTACTTCGATTGGCTTTCGTTATCCTTTGCAACACTTGCGTTGCTCCTTTGTTTTGTAATCGCTTTTTTCTCGCAGCGATACATGCACCGCGAACCGGGTTACCAGCGCTTCTTCGTGCTCTATGCTATTTTTGTATCTGGCATTGTTATCGCTTCGCTTTCTGGCACGATCGAATCACTTTTTGTTGGGTGGGAAATGGTCGGGCTATCCTCCGCCCTTCTGGTGGCATTCTTTCACGAAAGAATCATGCCCACACGGAATGGGTTGCATCTCTGGATTGTCTACCGAATATCTGATGCTGCGTTATTCCTTGCAAGCTATCTGCTGCATCACGCTTTGGGCCAAGGATTCTTTCAGGCAATTTTAGAACAAGGGTCGGAAGGGCTTGCAAATGAGGTTTCATCCCCAGTCTTGGTAGGGGCAGGTGTTTTAATTTTCCTCGCGTCAGCATGTAAATCTGCCTTATTCCCGTTTTCAGGCTGGCTGCCCAGAGCCATGGAAGGCCCAACACCTACTAGTGCGATCTTTTATGGTGCACTATCAATCCACCTAGGCGCTTTCCTTCTACTGAGATTAAACCCCATCGTGCAACTTTCTCCAATTTTAGCTTGGACTGTTGTCTTTTTTGGCCTCTTGACAGCTTTGGTTTCTGGCATCATTGCCAACGCTCAGACCGATATTAAAAGCATTCTGGCATACGCAACCCTGACACAGGTGGGAATCATTATTGCTGAAATTGGATTCGGACTTGAACTGCTGCCACTCATCCACATTATTGGGCATGCAAGTTTACGAACCTACCAGTTCTTAAGGGCACCTTCTTCGTTTGCCTATTATAAAAGCCTTCAAGAATCGTTGGGAAGAACCGATCTTAACAGGTACCCCCCAAAAGGCAGATTAGCGCAAACAGGGCCGCTTTCGCTCGCGATTTATAGTTTTGCCCTGAACCGGGGCGGGATGGATTCCATGCTTGAAAAATTCATCACCAAGCCATTTGTGCAGATGTTTAAACTAGCAGATATTATTGAAAAGAAATGGGGTTCGATGCTTGCAGGTATTGATCCTTCAAAAACTAAAAACCAGGAGGAAAGATCATGAACTATTTCTTCTTTCTGGAAGCAAGCATGCTCATTTGTCTGCTGGGTGCATTATTCTCAACCCTAGCAAAGTCGCAGGAAAAAATACGCTTCATTACAATCTATTCCTCTTTTTTTTCCACACTCTGCGCCTTTGCTTCCTACCTAGGGTTTTATTTTGGGTGCCAAGGTTTTATCACCCTTTCGGAATTTAACGCACCCCTACCCGCACTTTCATCCACGCTTTATTTTGTAGTGCTTTTATGCACGCCACGCACTAAATTTATAGGCGCAGATAAACCTTTCCCCTCCAATCTACTTCTTCTTTCACAGGCTCTTTCTCTTTTAATCTGCGCATCTTCCAGCAATGCAACTTTATTTCTGCTACTGGCTTTGGAACCTCTTATTCCTTTGATCAACCTTGTTAGACGAGGTGAACCCATCCGGATTTTCCTCATCCATTGGATCCCAGCATGGCTGATTGCAATAACCCTCGCATTTACTAACAATCTGTCCAATGAAATAACAGGCTACCTCATCACCATTCTGGTTATCATTCGCATGGGGATATTCCCAGGTCACACTTGGATTGTTTATTTAACCGAAAAATGCTGCTTCACCCTTGCACTCTTATTCATCATCCCAATGACCCCCGTGCTTATTCTTCTTAAAAATAATCAACTCCTCCAAGACACCCACGCAAGCCTTTACCTTTCTTGGTTTGCAATCGCAAGCATCTTTTATTTCGCAGGGCTAACTCTTGTTCAGCGATCACTTCGCAACTTCTTCAACTACCTTTGCCTAGCACTTTCCGCAATGGTAATACTTGGAGTTTGCTCCCACGAAACCCTACAGCTTACCGCAGCCTTTTCTCTTCGTAATTCACTATGGGTTGCACTCATTGGGATGGCGATTGTAGTTCGAGCACTCGAAGCCAGGCATGGCAGATTATCCCTCTTTCAAAACCATGGGTTTTACGAATCCACTCCCATGTTGGGAATCGGATTCTTGGTATGCGCTCTTGGTTGTGTTGGATTTCCTGGCACTTCGGCCTTCATCAGTTTTGAAATGCTAGCAGATGAAATCATCCCATCATCGCCTTTTTTCGGCATCGTCATCGTTTTTTCTGAGGCACTGATATCCATAAGCCTACTCATGGTTTACTTTAAGTTGTTCTGTGGCAAGAAAGTGGAATGGTCCGATATTTTCAAGGTTCGATTAAGGGAAATGAT
>CAJCCR010000422.1 GCA_903960945.1 uncultured Planctomycetaceae bacterium | reverse complement strand
TTCATGGGCGTTTGCAGCTTCAGGCAACGGGCCCGCACTCTGCCAACGGGAAGGCGATCTACTAACATGAAGGGCAGCGAAGCCCGCATCAAGTGCAATACCTTCCGCCTGCATCGCAGGAACCAAGCACTCACGATCCAAGCCAAACTCTTGCGGATTCAATCTTAGCCCTAATTTGTAAAAAGCATGTTGATCAGAATTGAAGGAAGCTTGAATAAGTTCAATTCCACTGATGGGATGAAGTTTTGTTTGCAACATTTTCACTGAAGCCATGCGTAAAGCATTTGTTTTTTTCAAGTTTTCCAGTTGGGGCACGAGAACCACGGCTTGAATTTCGCTTAATGGCGCCAACTTACTACCCCGCAAAAGCAACATCTTCGCTTTTTGTGCCAACTCAGGTTTATTGGAAAGTATTGCTCCTCCCCTGCCTGCAGTAATCAATTTCGAACCACCGAAACTAAGAACGCCAAAGTCCCCCCAAGTGCCTGCATTTTTTCCCTGCACCACAGCCCCAGGGTTTTGGCAGGCATCTTCTATTACACCCACGCCTGAACTTTTGCACTTTGCCATGATTGCTTTCATGTCTGCATTCCCGCCATGCAAATGGGAAACAATCACTGCTTTACAACCAGCTTCGATTGCAAGATCAATCGCATGGGGCGAGATCTGCCAGTTTGCTGGATCAAGATCGATAAGAAAAGGCTTTGCTCCAAGGGCATGAATCGCGAGAAAGTTGCCTGGGTATTCGTAGGCAGCCATGCCAACTAAATCACCAGGCTTAATACCTAAAGCTTTTAAGGAAGTTTCGACCCCGAGGGTACCACTCGAGCAAGTGAGTACATGAGGGGAAAGAAATTGTTCACCGATTAATTTTTCAAGTGCGAGCACATGGCCAGAATCATAGGAAGCCCAAGATGCATCGTCCCAAGAAGATTGCAGGGCACGAAAAATTGCAGGATCATGAACAGGCGAAGAAGGCCCCGAGGGAAATGCCATATCTCCACCAAGGAAGGCAGGCAAATCAGAAATCATGAGAGCTCCTGCAAGCTTGTTATGGGCTGAAATAAGCTGGTTTTACGCGCATGGATTCAAATGCATTTTTGGGAATCAAAAACACATCAGTAAACTTGCCCGAAGTTGCAAAGTAAGATTTATCCCCATCCATTTTGCCAACTAAAAGCTTCTGGCTTTCTTTTTCGCCTTGGATTTTAAACTCGACTTGTAGGGCACCCTTAGCAAGATCAAGTTCCTGTTCAGCTTTGACACCAGCGCTAAAGGAAACAAACTTTTCAGCTTTCAAAGTCGCTAGCGCAGTTGCTAGAACTTCCGCTTTAACAGGATCCAATTTAAATTCAGCAGGAGCCTTGGCTATCCAAGATTTATCCTTGCGTTCAAGCTCAATCGTAAAGGGTGAGCCCAACAAGGATTGCCAACCTGTTAGCTTAATGGATTCAATTTTTGCAGGATCGAGTTTGGGAAACACCACCAGATCCTGAAGCTCTGCTTCAAGCGCATTGGTGACAAAGCGATCGGTTATGAATACAAAATCGCGCCAAGCTTGTCGGGCGTAGATACCAGTCTTATCTGGTGATTCCTTACCAAACCCATATTCAAAAGTTTTAGCATCTTTATCTTTACCCAAGGTAACAACCGCTTTGATACTCGCGGGGTTTAAACCATACTCACGGGTAAGTTCGCCTTCTGGTGCTTTTTCTGCGACCAACTTGTTGGCTTTAAGATTATTCAGCGCACCTAGGGCATTCATCACAAGGCCGGCATCAGCATTCTTGCCTGCTTGCTCTGGGGGCAAAACAATCTTCCAAGGATCTTCTTTTTTATCACGACTAACTTCGAAAGTTTTACCCGCACGGGAAATAGAAAGCTTTGTTACATTTTCGCTCAGATCCATCGATTCGTTAAACTTGGGAACAAATGTATCCAAGTACGCCAATGGGCTTTCTTTTAATTTGTCCAATAAGATTTCAGGTACTCTGCCATAAGTGGTTTCTTTATCAGCGATGCGTTTGAATACCACTAGGCCATTTTCCCGCTTGCCAAAAAGAACCTTCACCTTTGGATCGCCTGGCTTCAACGAAGGTTTTACTTCCTTCTTGATCTCTTTCTTCTCTTCCTTGGCTTTATCGTCTTTTTTAGCTTCGTCTTTTTTAGCTTCGTCTTTTTTAGCTTCGTCTTTCTTCTCTTCTTTTGGCTCTTCTTTTTTGGGAGTCTTATCAATGCCATCGATGTAAATCGAAAGCTCTGCAAGGGGTTTATCCAGTTCGAGTTCAGAATCCTTGGCAGGCACATCAATGAAGGATTTAATCTGCCCCTTCTGGCCAAAGACTGAAATCAAGTTGGTGACCGAAACTTCATTAATCGCATCAGGAACATCCTTACCCGGCCGATACAACATCCAAGGCTTGGCAGGATCGATGCGCTGAAATTCAAGGTTTCCATAGCTGTTTTTCAAAGTAATAGCATCAGGTTTATCTAGGGCGCCTGCTTTCACAAGGGTGCGATCGCGCAATCCTTCAGGGTCTGCAGCAAGCCTTAGCAACGGTTCAACCGAGGCAACGCTAATGCGCACGATTTCTTTTTTGCCATCATCTAGCATTGCGTAAAACTTATCCTTGGCCTCGCCCACTTTTTCACCCACTGCAACGATGAGTTTAGGATTGCTGGTTTTATTACCATCTTCAATTCGCTCGATCGATAATTGCAAGACCTTATCCTTCGCAACATCTAACTTATACTTGGCAAGGTCAGGGCTTTCATCAGAAATAAAGTCGTTGTTTTTTTCGTCTTTGTATTCCACCTTGAGGTTGGAGATATTCATGAGCAAGCCACGAACGCCTCCGGAAACTTTAAGGGGGTCATTGTTTTCGCCACCATCAAAATCGGCTTCGCCATAACTCGCAGGCTCGGCATAACGCCATTTGCTTTCGCCAGTCATTGCAACAGAGACAGGTTTTTTGCCTGTTTCTTCAAGCTTGAAGGATTTGATGTCGGAAACGCTGGGGCTCAAAAGATCTTTCTCTCTGAAAGCAACCTGAGGCTTGAACAAGCCATCGATCAGGGATTTTTTGACAGCAATAGGGTTCTTGGGATTATCAGAAGAAAGCAGATAAACGACTGCGCTTGTTTCGCCAGGGCTGGTATTCCCAACCTTAAGGCTTATGGTATGCTCGGAGTCTTTTTTCTTGAGGGTGATGATTGCAGAAGGATCATCCAAGCCCCACTGGGCCAAGTTGGAAGGGCGATCAGCTTCGGTATCGGGTTTAGCTTCGCGAAGTTGGCGCACAATTTCTTGGATCGCAAACTTATCGGTTCTGGTAGAGCGTGGAGCGGTCATGTTCCAACGCTTGGTTGCAGGATCGAGCTCAAACACTAGTTTCTCAGCAACAGGTTTCTTTCGATCCACTTCAACCCGATCCACTTCATCCACTTGAATGGTGTTTTTACCAGATCGCATCGAGGGGAAGATAAAGGCAGCAGAATCCACTGCGCCCGGATCCATGAACAAAGCAAAAGCGAGGAGAATAAAAACTCCCGCAAGGAACCCAAACAAAATGTATGTAGTCTTAAAATTCATCGTAAAAACCTCAAATTCAAACTAGCGCCTGCGAACAATCCAGATAGCTCCGCCTAAACCAATCACTGAAAGAAGCATCATTGCAAGCGGAAGAAACTTCAGCCTGGTAACAGCATCTTCAGCAACATTAAACTTATAATCTTTGCGTTCCTGACCCTTGGGCTTGGCCCCGAGATCTGCACGATCCCTTAACCAGGAAATACTGGTGTTGAAAAGGGAAAGGCTGCTTTCGCCAAACCTGCCATTAATGCCTTCATTACTTGCCCAAGATGCATCCCCAAAAACAACCATCCGAGGTTTATCTTCGGTTGGGGCCATGCCTTCGTGGCCTGGGATTTGAGCCAATGGGTCTGCTGCTCCTTTTTCCATCACTGCAACAGCAACGGGTAGTTGACCACCTTGAAGTTTTTGTTGGGCCTTCTTTTCATCCTTGCGCAACTCCGCAATTATTTCTTGCGGGTTAGCACCCATGTCTGTTTCAGCCCAAACAGGAATACGAGGATCCGTCAGCAAAATTTCTTCTGCACTAATTGGATTAGGTGGGGCATTGGGAACCCGTGCCAATGGCTTAACCGTTCGAATTCCATCGAACAGGAAAAGAGTTGCAGAACGGCCCTTTAAGAAAGCCTTTGCAATAGGGTTATTGCTTTTATCGGAAGCCATGATGGTCATAATGGAAGGCTTGCGTTCGTTAAGCGGGTTGTAGATTTGGTCATCTGCAACATCAACTTGAAATTCGCGCAAAAGCACTTTCAGGTTGGGCATGGGGATGACTTGTTTCTTACCTGCAACTTGTTCCACTTCGACATCAAGAAGCAAAAGCAAACGGCCTTTTTTGCCATCAGTGCCACGAAGATAATTGCGGAGGGCATCGATCGCTTGTGGGGGTGGATCGAACCTAGGTCGTGCCATCACCACCACATCAGCTTCTTGGGGGATTTTTTTGGTGTTTCGATCAAGCGTGATTTTATCAAGCTTGAAGTTGCCCTTTGCAGTTTCATCCCAAAGGGTGCCAACACCAGCAACAGAGCCTGGATTTTTATCATCAATGCTAAGTTCGCCATTGCCCTGGGTGAAGAACACACCCGCTTGGGATTTGCCTTCGGAAAGGAAAGTAATTGTTTTGATAAGCTGGGCTTCGCCAAGGAATTGGAAACTTCCACTATCGGCATTGGGGTTGCGAGGGTCTTGTTGTGGAATAGAGTAAAGATCGGGATACTTGATGAAGTCATAAACTGGTTTTTGATCACTACCATAAACCACGAGCAAACCAAGGGAGTCAGGAATCTGATATTTTTCCTGCAGTTTAGCTAGTTCTTGGGCATCGAGATCGCGTGACACCGAAGACCAAGTTATATTTTTGGTATGGGTCTTGAAGGTTTCAAGCAGGGTTTCAGTTTCAACCGTAATAAGGTTATTACTAGGAAGAAGGACATAAACCTTGACGGGTTCTTTAAGATTAGAGAGGAAATTCTGGGTGCTCTCGCTAATGGAATAAAGGCCGGAAGCAGTGAAATCAAAAGTGCGGTTGAAGAAGTCCAGCTTGCCCATGGGAACATAAGCAAGAACATTGACAACGCCAAGCACGGTAAGAAGAAGCATACCGGTAAGAAAGGCATTGGTGCCATAAAGAAGCCTTCGAAGCCCGACGCTGGATTTTTCAAAGTTTTTGGCGAGCATGACGCTACCAAACATAAGAGCAAGGCCGCCAAAAAGAAGGCCAGCACAAAGAAGAACGGTGTTTGGGTTTTTGCGCCATTGTGCAAGGCCCCCACCAAAGATGTCGCTGTATTCCATCAGTGGAAGAAAGAGGCCAAGGATTGCGGTGGCGAAGCCGATGCCGCCGCCGAGGAATATTAGACCGATTCGGAGCGCATTTTCTGGGGAGGTTTCATTTTGATTTCGGTTAGCTAAAACAAAACCAACCCCTGCGCTGAAAACAGCAAGCGATCCGGACCAGATAATGTAAGCCATTGCGGGGCGGCCCAGCCTCCAGGAAATAATCCCACAGGTAAGGGCAAAAATCGCAGCCATTAGTAATGCGCCAAAATTCATCACTATCGGGTTTTTAGATAACCCACTGATCAATCCATTATTCATGTTATTTGACTCGCTCATGTTTACTCTAAAATCCCTTACTTCCATTTGCGCGATTCCAGCACCTTCGTTGTTAAGAAGAGCCAGAACACAGCCGAGGATGCATGAAACAACAAAAACTTGGGGACTAACTTGCCTTCAAGCGTGGTATTCCAAACATCCAGATATGAAATATGCATAAGAACCTGATACCAAGGGCTTGCAGGGTTCTGGCCAAAAATCCGCTCACGAATAATTGCCACGATGAAAAGCCCAAGCATGCCTGCAAAAGTCAAAACGCCACTGATGATCTGATTTTTACTGAGACTGCTAAAGAACAACCCCATGGAAATGAATGCTGCACCCGTAACACACAACCCCACAAAGAAACTGATCAACGGCCTATAATCGAATGCAGGCGCACCCGACAAAGGCAACGCCAACAGGTATAACCCAAAGGGCGACCAGACCACCAAATACATGACAAACCCTGCAAAAAACTTACTCAATACGATGGTGTATTCATCTACTGGAGCTGTTAACAAAACCTCGATGGTTCCAGATCGTTGTTCTTCGCTTAGTAATCTCATGGTGATTGCGGGAACAATAAAAATGATCGCAAGCACAGGAACCAGATCGATCACATAGTTTCGAACAATCGGTTCAATATTGTTGCGGGAAACGCTCAGCCGATTAATGAAATCCACATATCCAAACCAGCCAGCCACCACAAACCCTAGCAGCACAAAGTATGCAATTGGAGAAAAGAACATTGAGCCTAATTCTCTTTGCGTAAGCACTGCCAACTTACTATCTGAGGAAACGAGTGAAGCAGTGACAAAATAAAGAGTGCCAAGCACCATTAAGAGAAATCCACCTGGGATGAAAAAATCCGCAGGTCGGACTTTAATATAGCCAAACGAATATAAAAATGGGGGGAAAGCAGAACGCAGTAAGGCATAAACAAGAAGAAGAAGTCCGCCCCAAAGAGCCAAGCGTGCAACCTTATAAGCAAAGTCGTCACTCATTCCCCTGCTACCCAGATAGGAAGCCAGGAAGAGCATGCCAAACAAACCTGCAACGAAGAATTCAGGAAGAAAAGGGGAAGAGCGCAGGTTTTCAGGCCCAATCAAGCAACCTGTAATTCCCACCACTGCACTAATCGATCCTACAAATCCCAGTGCAGCTTTTGCCATTCCTGCAATCATGGCATCTGTTTCATGCCGTAAAAAAGCCATGATAAATAGCAGAGCCATGATAAAAGCCAAGCAACCCAAACCAAACAAGCCTGGCTTGCCAAATAAAGGAAGAAGAAAACATAGTGAGCCCATCAGCAAAAGCATGTAACCGAAAAGCATGTAGGCCCTTCGGAATTGAACTTCATAATCAAAAGCTGCATGAAAAAGCAGGCCTGAAATACCAATAGCAATTGCAAAAGCAGCCCAGCCAGAGCCAACACTTGCAACCCTACCTGAAAGATTAAGTGCCATTGCCAAGCCACCGAAAATCGTCAAGGCAGCGCCCAAGCTTCCAATAATTCTGGCAACTGTAGGCTGATCTGCCACCATTTCGGAGGGGCCGTAATCTGCACTTACCTCGTTCTTATATTGCACCAATGGATCCATCTCCTACCTCCAGACAAACCTGTCGACTAAATGTATTAAGGTTGCAAAACGCCTGCACAACCTGTGGATTTTATTACTTAGACTCCGCATGAGACTGAAGGGCATTTTCATCTTGATTGTTGATTTCGTTCCATTTGTCCTGCAGATTTTTTCGCCTTTGGTCAAGCTTGCGAAGCGACCAACCACTCTGCGAAATCCGATGATAGACAGCTTCGCGAATATCATGGCTTTCTGCGCATCGAACATCAAACGAATTAAAACCCTCACCCAATGATTTATGGGCGACATGGATAACACCTTCAAGCGAACGAAGGCTGTTTGCAATTTGATCTTCGGGGCCTCGCGCTTCGATTTGAACAATCGTTGCAGCTTCCATTTCAGAAATCTTGCCAGAGAAAGCAAGCCTTCCCCTGCGCATGATCAACACACGCTGAACAATCGTCTCAACTTCAGAAAGCAAGTGAGATGAAAACACAATAGTATGATTTTGCCCAAGCTCTTTGAGCATCTTTAACGTTTGCACTTTTTGTTCGGGGTCAAGGCCGTCCGTTGGTTCATCTAAAATCAAGAGTTGGGGATCAGAAAGAAGGGCATCTGCGAGCCCGACCCGCTGCCTATAGCCTTTGGAAAGGGTTCCTAAAAGCCTTCTACGAACTTCCAAAACCCTGCATTTTTCAAGTACTTTATCAATTTGGGCAGTACGAATTCTTCGATCTACGCCTTTTAGTCTTGCCCTGAAGCTTAAATATTCCTCAACCCTCATCTCGGGGTAAAGCGGAATGCTTTCAGGCAGATAGCCAATCCTTTTTCGGACTTCAAAAGAATCATTCATGACATCGAAGCCTTCGACCCTTGCTGTGCCGTTTGTTGCGGGCAGAAAGGTAGTAAGGATGCGCATGAGGGTGGTTTTCCCTGCGCCGTTGTTTCCCAGCAGACCTACTATTTCGTTGTGCTCAACTTGAAAAGAAACATTCCGCACTGCAAACACAGGGCCAAAATATTTTGAGAGGTTTTCTACTTCGATCATCATTGAACCAGTTACTCCGAACCTAAGCCTAGAGTTAAATCCTTTAAGGACGTCATCGTAAAGGAGAACTATTGCAATAGCGACGCAATTCTTCTTTATCGAATAATAGGTAACTAACTCCCAATCATAATTCAAGTATTTTACCAAGTAAAACACTTAAAAACCAGCTAATCAAATGTTTTATAGAAAGCCCTATCTTTCGTCTGCAATCGCATGATACAGCAACTGCAACTCATGCTGATCAACCACTTCCGACAACTTTCGTTTCATTTGCAGCATTTTACCTGCCAACTCCTTCTCAAACTTTCTTAACTCCGCCTGCTTGAATTCATAAGTATGCAATACATCATGGTCTAAAAGAACCAATCTGGCCCTTACAACATCTTGGTCTTTGGGAATCAAATTGCAATTGAGCAAAGCAAGAGCGTAAAGCTTCATCTGGAATTGATGATGCTCGATGGATTTTTTGGTAGGGCCCGCATCCGTTTTCCAATCGATGATCTCAACCACCCCGCCCTGATTAAGCAACTTATCAATTCTACCTTGAATCACATATCCTTCTATAGGAAGAAGAAACTCGATCTCGACTTTACCCTCTGCAATGACCAACGGTTTAATCTCGCTACCCTTTGCAGTCTCAAGGAGTTTAACCGCCTGAGCTTTGATTTTTTGAATTTCATCCACCCCTAGAACCAAGGCTTGCTCTTCGCCCAACTCTGCCAGCGCCAAACCTATCTCCGCATCCACCATCTTGTGAATCCAAGCAAGCTGCTCATCCTTTTTTGAATTAAGCCATTCGCCATGCCTTTCGAGAGAACGATGGACCGTATTCCCAATCAAGGCACCTATGTATTTACGGATATCATCTTCAGGTTTGGTATCAAATCTGGGCAGAGAATAGAAACTTAAAACATGATGCGTATTTCGAAGTTTCCACTCTGCAGGCTTTTCTTCGAACATCTTAAGTTCATCTTCAATGCGTGTTACGGAAAGTGTAACCATCTTCGGGGTCTCGGAAAATCGCCTAAGATCTTCGATTGCTTCCTCTTCCATGCCCGTATTTTCATTTTCCAATTGCCCACCGTCGCTCTTAGATCTACAACGAACGCGCAAATTACCTTTTTCCCAATAGCCTTTTTCAAAGTCAGAGATCTGTAAATCGAGTGCTTTATAAATCCAACGACGCCAAGAAAGGCAATCTCTAAAAGGTTTGTGCCCTGCAAGCACCAGAACTTCTTCAGCCCTGGTGGTCCCGACATAAAACAGCCTTCTGCTTTCAGCAAGTTCTCTGCTATCGATATCTTTTTTGATGAGCTCGAATTTTGAATCTGGGAGAATTTTTCGAGGGTTTGCGGGGTGTCGAATTTTTAGACCAACCTCGCCCTCCGAACTTGCAATGATGTTTTCTGTTTTATTTCGAACGATCATTCTTTGCATGTTAGCAACCACAACCAAAGGGAATTGCAATCCCTTTGACGCATGGATGGTCATGATTTGCACTGCATCAATACCATGGCCGCCAGGGTTCGCCTGAGAATCTCTATTACTTGCCTCAACCCTTTCCTCGAGAGCATGAGCGACTTTTGCCAAGCTTGAACCAGGCTTGGACTCTTCATTTCGCAGGAACTCGAAGAATTTCTGAAGGTTGGCTAGCACCTGTTCACCATCGGGCAGAGATGCATAAATCGCATAAGCCCCCGTCTGTTCCATGCAATGCTGCAAAAGATCCGCATGCGAAACCCTATCAACAAGAAGCCTCCATTCACCTACTAACCCAATCGACTTCGATGCCCGCACCAATCGGGTTCTATCCTCATCAGAAAAACCAATCCAAGCTTCTTCAAGATTCTGCCTGTCCTCGGGTTTAAGATGATGTAATTTTCCATTACAAGCACGCTCAAGATTAGCGTCTTTCGAAACGAGAATAGATAAACCACGGGGCATTCTGCCACCACCTAAGCAATGATAAAAGTACAAGTCCGCATCATTACATCGCAGGCACGGGCCACGCAACACCCCAAGCAATGCCAGATCGTTTCCAGGCTGCGACAACGATTGACATAACTGCATCATGTCAAGCACTTCCTGCCTTTGCCAAAACCCCACTCCACCATGAAGCAAATAAGGAATACCCAACGTGCGCAAATGTTCTTCGAGTTTACGAAGCGTATCGTTTCTACTTGGAACAAGAATGGCCATGTCTTTCCAAGAAAAAACCTTAGGCAGATTATCTTCACCAAGCTTGGATCTGGGCGCACCTTTGAAACGAATAAGCTCTTCAACAATCATCCTGACCTGTCCCATGGAAATGCCATCGGATTCTTCATCGGTTGCATTAACCTGATAATCGATGTAAACCACTTCACCTTTAGATTCATTATCCAAGCCTGGAATCAACTCTTGGAATTTCACCTCATAACTTTTCGAAGAATCGATCGAGTGCGTGATAGGGTCAAAAACATAGTTAAACAGATGGTTAAATAAGCCAAGAGGAGAGATGGCAAGAGTACGGAAGTTTTCGCTCAACTTCACATCACCCGCCCGCACCTCTGGGGATGCAATCTCCGTGGAATGGCGTTCATGTAAAGTCTGAACCTGATGAAGTTGATTGGTCTTATTACCCTTGGTGATTTTCTGAATCACCTCGCTGAACACTGCAACATCGGCTTGGCGGAAGCCATAAATCGATTGTTGGGGATCGCCAACAATGAAGAGCCGATCGTTATCAAGAGGCTGCTCAGGGTCTGGCCCACCGCCAACGAGGTAAGAAAGAATTTCCCATTGCAATCTGCTGGTATCTTGAAATTCATCCACCTGGATAAAGCGATACCGTTTCTTAAGGTCCAAAATAATCGTGGGAGATCGCTCGAAAATCCTCAGAACCCCGCGAGCCACGGTATCAAAGTCATACGTGTTTTTTTGCAAGCAGAGGGCCCTGTATTTTTGATCGACCTCTGCAAGGATAAGCATCAAATGATTGCGTGCCAACGATGCTTTTTTTTCTAATGCGAAATCAACCCGCTTTGCTGCCAAGGGCCCTGCCCATGATTCAAGCAACGCATTGATTTCATCCCTTACCGGATCGCATCCTTTGAACTTTCTTGGCTGCCCACTCGTCAGCAGCATTTCTTCTAGAAATTCGAGAATATCAACTTCCCTGCCTACGACATCCTCTTCTAACATTTGTTGCGCTTCGAGACTGTTGCTGATTAATCCTTCGAGCGTTACTGTTTTTTTTCTTTCCTGCCGGGCTCTTTTTAGCAGAGCATTAAGCATTTGCAAAAGTTCATTCTTTTCCTTATGCAATTTAACAAAAGCGGAGTCGGTATTAACTTTTGCAATAGCTTCAGTATCAGGATCAACCTGCGGGTTTCTTCGAAGCACTGCCTTCACTCCTGCAGAATTGCCAAGCAACTTCTTCAAGTTTTCTTCAAGCACATCGGCACCATCGAGATTCTTCCACCAAACCAAGGCCTCCGCTAACTTCGGGTGAATTTCATCGCGCGATTCCAGAACCGAGCGCACCGCAATTCCTTGCATTTCCTGCGCATCATACGGGTCCATCAATTCAAAATCTGGTTCGATACGATCCTCGGAATCATCCATCAAGGCATATTCTCTAAGTATGCTGCCAAAGAAACTATCGATGGTTCCAATGGGTGCATCTTCTAATTTTTCGATTTGTTTGGCCCACCACTTTTTAACATGGCCTACACTTTGCAACTCAAGTTCTTGAAGCAACTTCATCAACCTGGCTTTCAATTCGCCCGCAGCTTTCTTGGTGAAAGTGATGGAAACAATATTTTCGATTGAAAAAGCAGGCATTGGGTCGGGTGTAAATTCGTTGTCATCCGCAGGACGGTTCTGCTCTAGAATCTGAATGATCCTATCCACAAGCACGCTGGTTTTTCCACTTCCAGCGTTGGCACGCACGCCTAAATTACGGCTGCTATCAAGCGAATGTTTCTGCGGGGTGGTAAATTTAGTATTGGCTGAAGTTTTAATCATAATGGGCGATTCCTAATTGAAGGCTCTTTGTAATCCTGCAGGCTGCCTACATGCATGCCCGAACGAACAATAACTCATACACTCGGGTGTTTTACTATTTCGATGCATCGATAGGGGGAATCTCCCCCGTCTGATTCCATCTGCGTTAGCGATCGCAATTTCCCTTGCATGCTCCATACTTTTTTCATCGAGGGGGACTTCGATTTCATTTGGAGAACTCGACTCGGTATCAGCAAGATGCAAATACTTTGCAGATGCAACTTGAAGTTTTCCTTGTTGATTTTGCATGAGTTCATTGATCGTGGTGATGGCATAAAGAGGCAGTTGCAACAATCTACCATCCGCAGTTTGAGCAACCACCTTATCCTTGTTTGGTTTTCCAGTTTTGAAATCGACCAACGCAAGGTTAGAAGGATCGGTGCGGTCAGCATCAATACGGTCGGCCCTGCCTGCCAAGAGTATGGGCACCCCATTGGTATCAAACCCAATTTCGGTGCCTGAAAAATCTCTTTCTCCCGTGATGAAACCAAATTTTTGCTCGTAGTTTTCGAGCCATTCCAACAACACATCCAACACCCCATTGGGTACAAGCAGAAGATTCAAACGATGAATGCGGATCATGCCCGCAAATTCTTCATTCGCATCCTGCCAAAGCCTTCTACATTCAATTTCTAAAAGTGATCGATCAGTTGTTTTATCAAGGGCAGGCAAAGGCGAGTTGGCAGGCAGATTCAAACTTTCCCGCTTATTGTTGTAAACGGTAAACAAAGCCTTATGAACAAGCTTTCCCAAAAGAGTTGCTTCATTATCTTCGAAGGGCAGCAAGCGCATTAAATTATTTGCAAAGAACCGGAACGCACATTTCGAATACGCTTCAAGCGAACTGGGGCTGAAGGGCTTGGTACCCGGAAAAGATCGCTGTAAAATCTTGGCAAGGCCTTCGGATAATGTTACGCCACCTTCCTCTAATAACCTAGATTTAGGCCAGTTCTTAAGCTCGATTAAATCCTGAGCATCCATACCGATCGGATCCTGACCCGTTTTTAGTTTTCTCCCAAACTCCGTATGTTTTTCGCTACTGCATGTGATTGCGGGTTGCATGGAAGGAACCAAAGCAAGAGCTTCAAAAGGCTTGATAAACAAACTCGGAATCAACTCTTTCTCTTCATCATGCACGGGGTAAGAGAGAATAAGATTTTTCGATGCAGCTTCAAACAACTGAGTGAAGAGGTATTTTTCTTCCCTATGCTTGGCTTGCATCCAGACTTTTAGGATGTCATGGTTTTGCCTAAGGCGCGCAAGATAAGACTTCCCTTTAGTTGAAGGAACTTTCCCCGACACCAAGCCAAGAGCAAACACGGTTTCAAATTCTAAACCTTGAATTTCACGACCTTCAAAAACCTGCACCCCTGCATCATCATCATTCGTTACCTGATAATGCCTGTCTGCTAGCAAGGTTTGCAATAGCTGCAAAGTCCCTTGTGCATAAGCTGCAGGGCTTTTAGCCTCCGTAATTGCAGCGGGCAACCACCGGTCGCCCAGCAAAAGCACTTCTTTTAAAATATCCCGAAGCTTTGAAAATGATTTTTGATCTTTTTCGATTTCCGTCCAAGGAACAATGGTTGCATCTTTGTTGATGTTTCCCTTTGCGCCAAGCCATGTATCCATTTTGATAATCGGGAAAATTGCAAACAAACCCCGGATGACATTGGCTATCTCCCCAGTACCAAGCTCGGTTTCAAGATTTTCAACAGGCTTCAAAATAGCTTCCAAGGAAGCAACAAACGATTGGAATTTGCCTCCCAAAGATTCAGATCTTTCTTTAAGCTTAAGAGCATGCCTAGCGATAGCCTCACGCCAAATTTTAAGTGACGCGGGAGAAGACACCGGCAACCTTAACACTTCCTCCACAAAGTATGGCCTGTTCAAAGTTTTCAAAACGAACGGAAGATGTAAAAAGCCTGAAAGTTCTTCCCTAGTCCATGAACTCTGGATTAAATCAAGCGCTGCCTGAAGAACCCGAACCGGCCTCGATTCAGCAAGTTGAAACCCTTTCCCCGCAAGGTTGAAAGGAATTCCAGACCGGGTGAAAACTTCCCGCACTAAGCTGCCATAAGGCTCACCTGGAATCACTACTGCAATTTTTCGAAACTCCGCTTTATCGAGTGGGGCATTGCGTTTCAACCAACGAACCAAAGCCTCTACCTCCGCAAGTGCGCTACCACATTTAAAAACCTGCAACCCATCAGTATCTATGGGATCATGAATCGGGCCAGTTTCCTGAAACAACTGATTTCCCAGTGCAGCAATAGGATTTGTCTTAGGAGGAAAATAATCCTCAAGAGAAGACATTGCACCATTTTCTTGGAAAATTTCGACCGCATCTTGAACATTATGCGCAGGGGCAGCATCAAGGTTTGCAACCAGCCAAAGAACAACATCAGCATGTCGAGCAACCTGCTGGATCAACTTTAATTCCAAAGGTTGAAACAGGTGAAACCCTTCGAGAAGGAACCAAGGCTTTTGAGTTTTGAGCCAATTGGTAGGCCCTTGATTCTTTGCAAGAGCATCATGCAAAATCATTACCTGGGTGTTGCGATCTGCAAAATTTTCTGATTTAAGAAGTGCAAGATAGTTCTTGAAACAGTTGAAAATAGCAGGGTCTTTATTTTCATCGGGTAATGAATTCGTGCCAAGAAAGTCGCGAAAGATACGATCGATATCGGTAAGGAAAGCAGCGCCCGCTTCCTTCCCAGTCGTTTGATGCCAAGCCTTTGCTAAAACCAAATGCCTTTGTGTTTCAGTCATCATGGTCAACTCGCCCAATAAACCTTGGGCAGAAAGCTCGTTGATCCATTGGTCTAAAGTAATGATCTGAGGAATAATCTTGGCGCTTTGGGCAAGGTGTCTGGTAAGGAATTTTCGTCGTCGAGAAGTGGGGACAATTCTATAAACCCTATTAGTTGCGTTGAGTGGGTCTGCAAGTTTTTGATGGATATCCTGCAGCCAAGCTGGGGAATTTGCAGGAATGGTTTGGGGTATTGAGTTACAATTTGAGCGAACGATATTGAGCATGATAAAATTCCCTGCTGCCAAGCTTGTAATGTCACCAGATATAACAGATGATTATTCGAACCTAAATAAAGATTATTTCCAGCCCAGTCGTAAAATTTTATTTCATTGGGAATTCTGAAAATGTTTCTGGAAATATTTCCTAGGTCGCAACGAATAAAGAATAACAGACTTTTTAGCCCAGAGGTTTTATTATGATCCGATTCATCCATGCAGCAGATATCCACCTTGATAGCCCGCTAAAGGGATTGGCCAACCGACATAACCTTCCAACCGACAAGATATTAGCTGCAACCCGTGATGCCCTTGTAAATTTAGTAACCCTTGCAATTGACCAGAAAGTGGATTTTGTCCTTCTTGCTGGTGATATTTACGATGGCGACCCGGAAGATCTTAAAGCTAATTTTCATTTCAATCAACAAATGGGAAGGCTGAATCAGAAAAACATTAAAGTAGTCATGATCACCGGAAACCATGATGCCAAATCAAAAATTTCGAAACCCCTATCCCCCCCCAAAAATCTGACCATCCTTTCTGCCCACCAACCCGAATCGTGCGAAATCATCAAAGAAGGCGAAGTAATAGCTATCATTCATGGGCAGGGTTTTCTTAATCAAGCTGAACCTCGAAACCTTGCAAGCACCTACCCCGCACCCGTTGCAGGCAAATTAAACATCGGAATATTGCATACCTCGCTGGATGGCAGAGAAGGGCATGCCAATTACGCCCCTACTACCACGAATGAACTAATCAATAAAGGTTATTCCTACTGGGCCCTAGGCCATGTTCACACCCGTGAAGAAGTTCACCAAAAGCCCTACATTATTTTCCCGGGTAACATTCAAGGAAGACATATCCGCGAAACAGGCGCTAAGGGTTGCTACCTTGTTACTTTTAATGACAATCGTGAAGCGCATTTAGAATTTAAACCTCTTGATGTTTTCCGCTGGGAAGCAATCACCGTAAATCTCGATGGCATTGAGGAAGAATCAGAATTTGAGGGTAAGTTAGCGGAAACCGTTGAATCCAAAAAGCTCCCATTCAATGAAATCCCACATGGGATACGCATTATTCTAAAAGGAAACACAAGCATTCACTCCTGGCTAATCTGCAGCCAAAATCGTATATCTGAAAACATCCAAGGCATATTCGATGGCATAAGCGCAGGCAATTTATTTCTAGAGCAAATCAAGGTTGAGACCTCCAACGAAAGCACTGCCATTCAAAACGAGACCCTAGGTGAAGATGCCCTTTCAATCCTTAAACAAGAGATAGAAAAATTAAAAAAGAATCCAAAAGATTTGGAAACTCTTTTAAAAGAAACACCCTTGGCAAAATTGAACAAAGAAATTCCGGGCGATTGGAAAGCAAAAGATGATACCAATGCGATCCAACCAATGAACGCAGGCTGGCTTAACGAAATTTTTAATGAACTTGTACCCATGATTCAAACGATTGCCAAAAACGAGGATAAAAAGTAATGAAGTTTGCAAAAATACGATTTGAAAAGATTGGGCCCTTTGATGACACCACCCTCGATTTTTCCAAGGGAAATCCAGGATTACATATTGTGTATGGTTCAAACGAAGCAGGAAAAAGCTCTGCATTAAAGTACATTGAATGGTTTCTCTTTGGCATTCCAGCTCAAAATGACGATAACTTCAAGCATGCATTTGGAGATTTTTTGATCGAATCCACCATCTTGGATTCCAATAATAAACCCCTCCTCCTCAAACGAAAAAAAGCAAATAAAGGAAAAACATTTTTAGATGCAAATAATGTAGATGCGGCCTCGATGTTTGAGCCCATGCTGGGCGGCTTGGTTCGAGAAACTTTTTCCATGCAATTTGGCATAAGTCACGCTCAACTAAGGTCGGGAGGTCGCGAGGTTCTTGAAGGCGAGGGAGATTTAGGAACCATGATTTTCGAAGCGGGAACTGGGCTCGCCAACCTCCGTAAGATACTCCAAAAATTGGAAGAAAAAGCCGCCGAAATTTACCCATCTAAGAACAGCAAATTATCTGTAATCTTGAAAGAAGCAAAGGAAAATCAAGAAAAGATCGAACAAGCAAAATTGAGCTTAAACACTTGGCAAAATGCAAGTGAACTAGTTGCAGGCTTGCAAAAAAAAGTTGAGGAATTGGGCGATGAGAAAAAAAAACTGGGCATCAAAACAAGCTGAATGCGAAAGCATTCTCAGAGCGCTGCCCCAGCTTACCAAATACAAAACCGCAGAAAGCACCCTCAGCGAAGTAGATAAGATTCCAGCCGCCGATGATGCAACTTTAAGCAAATATCAAGCCGCTGAAAAATTTCTAACCAGTTCCAAAGCATTACTTGAACAACAGAAAAAAAGAATCTCGGAAATCAGCACCAACCTTGAAAATCTAAATCCCAACGAAAAAATTCTAACTGTCCGAAGCGAAATAGAGGCTTTGAATCAAAGTTCCGAACTGCTTCTTAAAAATCTGCTAGATATTGGTAATAGGCACAAAGATAAAGAAGCAAAAGAGGATAAAATTAGAGAATTGCTAAAGGATTACTTCACTAACACCGGCTTTGATGAGTCGCGAGATTTGTTCATCGACCAGAAAACACAGATACAAATCAATGAACTCAGCAGCCTTATCACAACGGAAAAAACACTGATTGAAACCACTAAAAAAAATATCGACATTTTAATCAAGAAGATCAAAGATTTAGAACAGGAAGAGAAAAATCTAGCCCCTCTCGCTTCTTTAGAAGAAGTCACATCCCTAGTTCAAACCATCAAGGCAAAAAAGCTTACTCCATCAGACATTGAAAAACTTACATCAGATATTCCTGCACAGAAATCCACCCTTGAAATTAAATTAAGCACTCTGCCGAATTCTTCGATTTCCTGGGATACTTTTCTTAAATTGCGCCTTCCATCCAGCGAAGAAATCAATAATTTTTCCAACCTTTTTCGAAACAATCATTCAATAGAGCAAAATCTTAAAACTGAAATCAAAGGAAAGAAAGAGGCTTTAAATTCAAAACAAAAGGAACTTGCAGGACTGCGAAATAAAGGCGTACTTTTAACACTCGAAGAGCTAGCCCGATTACGAGACCTCCGCGAACTTACCTGGATTGCAATTGAAAATCTGCTTGAAGGTAAATCAGGAACATTACCCGAAAAAGTGACTGCAATTGTTGGGGCAAACGCTAGTGTAAAAAATGCCTTCTTAAACATCCAGCATCAATTAGATCAATTCACTGACAAGTTATTTTCCCAAGCAGATCAGGTGGGCCGGGGTAATCAATTAACCCAAGACATGGCAGGTCTCGAAAAAGAAATCTTAGAATTCGAGCAAAAACTTGTGGAGACGAACGCTGCAAAAACGGAGTTGGAAAAAGATTGGCAAAAACTCTGGGCAGGAATAGCCCTAAAGACAATAACACCCCCCGAGCAAATGCTTGCTTGGCGAACCCAAGCACAATTATTACAGCAATCCATTATTGAATTAGTGCCTAAACTTGAAAACATTGAATCCAAACAAAAGGCACAGGCGGTTGTATTTGAAAAACTTCTGAAATTAACTGCTACGGGCGAAATTGAAACCGCATGGATTAAAGCAGAAGAAATCATCAGCAATGCAGCAAGGTTTGAACTATCAAAAGCCAACAACAAAAAACAATTGGATAGCTTTATTGCTGATCAAAGCATTTTGCAATCAGAATTGCAAACGCTTCAAGATAACCAAAAAGAAAATCATCAAACCTGGGCCGGACTGATGGCTAATCTCAAGCTTCCACCCGAAGCTAGCACTAATAATGCAGCCCGGCATGTGAATGCGATTACCAATATTCATCAGCATCATAAAGATGCAAGAGATTTAGAAATCCGCATCAGAAAGATGGAATCTGACAACAAGGAAATTCTAGGGAAATTAACAAAGGTATTAGAAACACTTTCAATCAAGGAATGCCCTACCGAAGCTGCAGATATAAAAAGAATGATTGCAGATCTTTGGCAGAAAGCCTCAGATGCTAAGCAAGAGGAAGTTTCACAAAAATCGTTAAAGGCTGATTTGAAGCTAGCTGAGGCCGCACTAGCAAAAATCGAAGAAGATGCAGGAACTCATAAAACCACACTGGAACCATTGGGAGACATGCCGCTCGAAGATCTTTCCAAATATTTCGAAGAAATTAGAAAAAAAACCAAAGCTACCAAAGATTATGATGACGCAAAAAATGCGCTCATTTTAGAAGCTTCGGGAGAAGATATTCCCTCTCTTGCAAAAAAGTTGGCGAACAAAAACTCAGCCGTTATTACAGGTGAACTTGAGAATATTAAAACCAAAATGGAAGAGTGCTCTAAAGCCCGTGACAAAGAATTAGAGGAATTTGCCAACGCAAAGGCAAACCTCGAAAGACTTGAGAAACAACCTGGCTCGAATATCCTTAGTGCAGAAAGGGAATTGCTTAAATCCCAATGCTTGGAACAGGCAAAAGAATTTGCAATGCTGACACTGGCAAAATCAGTTCTAGAAAATACTATCAAGGATTATCGCAAAAATAATCAAGACCCAATGCTAATGAATGCTAACTCCTATTTAAAAACCCTTACCAATAACTCCTTGGCTGCAATCGTGCCCACAGATGTTGATGGCAAGAAATTACTGCAACTGCAAAGAATAGAATCAGAGGAAAAATACGCCATCAACTTTGAAGCAGGGCATATTGAGGCTGGCGAAGGTACAGCCTTCCTCAGCGATGGTACCGCGGATCAACTATTTCTAGCCCTGCGACTTGCTGGAATTGAAAACAACCTAGAAAAACTTGACGAACCTCTTCCAGTTATTCTCGATGATATCCTTATTAACTTTGATGATTCTCGTGCGCTATCCACACTGCGATGCCTTGCGGAGTTCTCAAGCAAAACTCAGGTAATATTGTTTACCCATCATCAGCATCTTCTGAAATTAGTGGAAGGGTCTGATTTTGCTGATAAGGTTTTCACACACCAACTAGGTTGATCTAATCCGCGGGTGTTGCTGCGCGGTTTAAGCGGTCCCTGATGGCGAGCCATTGGGGGGTATCGGGTGGCAATGCTATGACTATGCGATCCAAACCCATTGCATCTAAATCATGTAAAGCAGCATAAAGCTCAGAGGCATAGCCCACCGGGTTCTCGGGCAAGCAGATTGCATCTTCCATTATCTGAAAACCCAACAGCCTAACTTTGAGTCCTTCTTTTTTTAGTTTTTCCAACACATCAATTCCTGAACCTTCAACACTGATCACAGGGGTTTTTGGTGCATAGTGTCTTGCCATCATTCCGGGGGAGGGAAAAGCCCCGCTTTGTAAATGCTGTTGTTGAAACTGTTTAATCGGGCCTATTATTTTCTCGATCATCTGAATAGTAACCAAACCTGGCCTAAGAAGCGTGGGTGGATTCGATCGAACATCAAGTACCGTGGATTCAATGCCTCCCGAGGCTGGACCTGCATCAAGAATCATTTCAATTCTACCTTCAAGATCTTTAAGCACATGGCTTGCTATGGTAGGAGAAATTGCTCCTGAAATGTTAGCACTGGGTGCAGCAAGTGGTACCCCTGCAATCTCGATTAATTTGCGGGT
>CAJCCR010000421.1 GCA_903960945.1 uncultured Planctomycetaceae bacterium | reverse complement strand
TCACATTTTAAAATGTTATTTTTTCGTGCAGGATTGATCGCACAAGGGAATGATGTTGGTCGTAGATTGAAGCAATTGCCCCAAGGTGACCCGCGCAAAGGCTGCCTCCGTAGCTTCGTATGCCCTATCCAATTCTTTATGCAGCGGGCAAAGGCTTGTATGTGAGGGTAAGCCTAACGGGCAATGGCGAATTCTTTCCACAGGTGCTACCGCATTGACCACATCTAATATGGTGACCCCATCCGCAGGCATGGCCAAAGAATATCCGCCCCCCGGGCCAGAACGGGATTGAGCCAACTCTGCTTGCACCAAATCCTGCAAGACTTTGTGGAGATATCGCCTTGGAACCTTCGTTCGCTCTGCCAAGCTATCCGCAGACCATCTCTCGTCTGGATTTTGCGCAAGGCAAGCCATGGTTCGAAGAGCGTAATCCGCACTTTTAGGCAACATATTCAAGCACCTCCTGAAATCTCTTTAATTCTACACCTTGACATATAGAATGCAAGTGGTATCCTTGTGGCAGGCGGTGGTTTGCCTAAGATCTTCCTTCCTTGCGTTTCATTCAGGTGCTCCATGATACGCATCTATTCTCTTATTCTTGTTTTTCTTTGCGTCGCAATGGTTTTCGCAATTGATGAATTCGAACATGCGCCTATTCAGTACAGAAAGAGCATTCCCAAGGATCCAATTTCCAAACTGCAAACTAAGCTTGATTCCGGTGTTACAAAATTAGATTACAGCGAAGAGCATGGCTACCTGCCCGCTTTACTCAAAGCCTTGAAGGTTCCAATCGAATCCCAGACTTTGGTGTTCTCCAAAACCAGTCTTCAACTTCGTCATATCACACCTAAAACTCCCCGGGCCATTTATTTCAACGATGATGTCTATGTTGGTTATTGCCATTCGGGCGATGTGCTTGAATTCTCCGCAGTTGATCCTCAATTGGGTGCAGTTTTCTACACCCTTGAGCAACAACAAAAAAGCAAACCACAATTCCTAAGGCAGATAGATCGCTGCTTGATCTGTCATGCTTCTTCACGAACCTCAAATGTTCCGGGTCATTTGGTTCGTTCTTTATTTGTTGATACATCAGGCCAACCCATGCTTTCGGGTGGAAGCCATTCGGTGGATCATACCACTCCAATCGAACAGCGCTGGGGTGGTTGGTATGTAACAGGCCGGCATGGCTCTCAATCCCATATGGGAAATCTTGTGATCCGCACCCGAGATACCCCACGTGATCTTGATAATTCCCAAGGCCATAATGTGATGCATCTGAAGGATCGTTTCGATACCGGGATGTATCTTTCACCCCATAGCGATATAGTTGCGTTGATGATCTTAGAGCATCAAGCAATGGTTCACAATCGCCTAGCCAAGGCCAATTTTATCACCCGCATGGCATTGGATTACGAGGTGACGATCAACAAGGCGTTGGAAATACCCGCAGGCAAAAGGCTGGAAAGCACCATTCGTAGAATTCAAAGCGCGGGTGATGAGTTGATCGAGGGATTGTTGATGGTGGGGGAAGCCAAAATAACCGCACCCATTAGTGGTACCTCGGGTTATGCTGAAAAGTTTTCGCAATCTGCCATACCTGATAAGCGTGGCAGGTCGCTTCGGGATCTGGATCTTACGCAACGATTATTCAAATACCCTTGTAGTTATTT
>CAJCCR010000420.1 GCA_903960945.1 uncultured Planctomycetaceae bacterium | reverse complement strand
ACCAAGCAGAAAATTAGCCACGAAAAAACACACTGCATTCAGAGCCGGAAGCGTGAGCGACGGTATAAATATACGGTTTGGGAAGGGTTCCTTCGGCAAGCTCAGGGACCGGGGTTCCTTCAGTACGGTCAGGGCCCGGGAAATCTGTACGGTCAGTGAGCTTGTCGAACTGGCCGTTAAACTCAGGGCCCGGGAAATCTGTACGGTATGCCTGCATTTGCCCTGAAGGGGCAAAATGAGATAGCCCAGGGCAACGCCCTGGGAAAATGGCACAATAAAACCCCCAGCCCTGAAAGGGCGAAAGTCTTCGGTAGCTGATTATTGCGCCCTTTCAGGGCTTATTTGATGGGGGATTTATTACCCGGGGTTGCGCTGCGCTTTACCCCGGGCTATCACATTTCGCCCCTTCGGGGCTTAGGAATCAATGCAAATCGTTCTCCGCGAAAGCAGGGAATCCATGGATATTAAAAGCCACGAATGGATTGAACAAAAGGTTCAAATGAAGGAGTTGCAGTGGGGCTTCCCCATCGCAACTCCTCTGTCTTTAAACAAACCCCTATCAATTAATGGGAAGTAAAAGGAAGAATAAGAAAAAGGCACAGGGCGAGCACCAGCGGATTTACATCCGCCGCTCAATAAGACGAAAGTTACAAAAGTAGTGGTGGAGGTTAGAAACCCGTGCTAGCGAAGCGAAGGGCCCTTTTCCCGGAGGGAAGAGGGTTGGGAGTTGGGGGAAGAAAAGTAAAAGTAAAAGTAAAAGCAAAAGAAAGCAAAAGAGAAAGCCGCTTGCACTAGCCCAAAAAATGCATGAAGATAGCAGCTTATTGATCCGTATGATCCTTACCATAAGAGTTGAACTCACCCTAGCCTTACACCCTTAATAAAAGAGATAAACATCATGCATAGTTTCAAAGTGTTATTTACTCTAGGTCTGCTTTTGTTGTGGAATCATGCTGCCCGGGCAGCAGATGATAACAAACCCACCTCCCATACCAAGAGAAATGTGGAAGGCTGGACGGTCCGAGTTGATGATCGTCTGCTTCAACCAGAAAACAAAGAAAAGCTTGATCGTGCTATTCACTTTCTTGAAGCCAAGCTGGTTGATATCAAGATCGTAGTTCCAGAAGATAAAGTGAAAAAACTGCAGACGGTAACCATCGTACTAGATCAAACCCATGGCAAGCTTAGCTCCATGCAATATCATCCAGGCGCTGGCTGGCTTACATCCAATGGCTACTCCGCAGACCTTGTGAAATGCGTTCATCTTCCTCGTATTGATGATCTGGTTACCAAGCGCAACACCAACGAACAACCCTGGGTTATTCTTCATGAACTGGCTCATGCCTACCATGATCTGTTTCTGGGGTTCGATGAACCACGCATTAAAGATGCCTATGAAAATTATAAAAAGAGTGGCAAAGGCGACATGGCTCTTTTATACAATGGCAAACGGGTCAAGCATTATGCACTTACCAACCAAATGGAATTCTTTGCTGAAATGACGGAAGCTTATTTTGGCACCAACGATTTCTTCCCCTTCAACCGTGCAGAACTTAAAGAATCAGAACCCCAGATCTATGAGGTTCTAAAAAATACTTGGGATACACCCTCAACTAGAAAGTAACATTCATGAACTTAAAACAATTTGCAATGTGTTCTATCATGCTTGGAATAATGGCCACTACCAGCTTGGCTGCAACTCCAACCATCTTGAATATCTGGCCGGGAAAACCACCGGGCGAAACCAAAGAGCTTCCCCCCGAAGTTGATCTCACCAAAGATACCGACAAGTTAATCGCAGGCAAACGTATCATCAAGCTGGGCAATGTTTCCACGCCCCAAATAGCTGTTTATAAGCCAGAAAAATCAAAAGATACTGGTGCATCAGTAATCATTTGCCCCGGTGGCGGTCATCATATTCTTGCCTACGATCTCGAAGGAACTGAAGTTGCAGAATGGCTAAACACCATTGGTGTAACAGGAATCGTTCTGAAATATCGGGTCCCTTTTAGGAACCCAGATAAGCGTTGGGGCGCTGCAGTTGCAGATGCACAGAGAGCTGTAAGCTTAGTGCGAAGTAAGGCTATTGAATGGAACCTTGACCCCAAGCGTATTGGGATTTGTGGTTTCAGCGCAGGGGGCGAAACCGCAGGCTTGACTTCTTTGTTTCTTGAGGAAAGGCAATACACCGGTGCGGATGATGTAGATAAGGTTTCCTGCAAACCTGATTTTGCAATCCTTATTTATCCAGGGGGCTTTGATACCAAGGGTCAGGCTCAAATGCGCGAGAGCATCAAGGTAACAAAAGATACTCCGCCCATGTTTTTAATTCATGCATTTGATGATCCAGTCACCGCGAATAATTCTCTTGCCCTTGCAGTGGAATTAAAGAAAGCGGGCGTTCCAACAGAACTTCACATCTACGATGCAGGCGGCCATGGCTACGGCCTACGGTTGGTGAACACTCTACCCATCACCACTTGGCCCAAACGCTGCGAAGAATGGATGCAACGCAGAGGTTTACTGAAAACGCCTTAAAACCAATCATCTACTGTTGCAAATCAATTTGAAACAACAGGATTATTGAATACATCAAGTTTTTCAAAAACAATTTATTAAAACTTTAAAACCATCGCAATTATCCCTAGAAAGATAGTTTTTGCAATAGGTCTTAAACTGCTTCACACCTTTATTTATTTTAAAATTTATTTCATATTTCCAATTTTTTTGGCAAGTTTCCGGATTACCCAACGTTGTATTCCCTATTCGAGAACCACCAAAGCTGATTTCGGATGCTTATTCCGGACGCTTTTCAAAATCGAAGGGAAATATCATGTTCAAAAACATTAAAGACATTCTCAAAAACAATTTTCTAGGCTTCAATTCTTTTTCAGGCCCCGAATCCAAAAAGAAGCAAAAACATCTTCGCCTTCCATTTCTTTTACAACTCGAAGATCGCATTACGCCTGCTACTTTGATCCTTGATTCTACATCCCTACTCTCTCAATCATCCTTGTTGATTCCTAATGTGTCCACAGATCTTGCTGATTATCCACCGGGAAGCACTGCAATCATTAGTGCTAATCATTTTTTGCCTGGTTCTGACATTACATTTCAAGTGGTTCATATTATTGGCCCTGGGGCTGATGGAAAGTTAGGAACTCTTGATGATATCCTCGGAAACAACACTGGGGATGGTCATGAAGCCTGGATTGTAACCGATGGCGGAATTGGCGATTTTGATGGTATTGCAAACGGACTTGTCCAAACCTCTTGGTATGTTAATCCTGATGATTCCCTGAACGAGACTTTTCTTCTTACCGCTAAAGGAAGTGGCTTGGATGATATTTTAGGAACAACAGATGACCAGATAGCAACTTTCTCGTTCACCGATGCAATACCATTAGCCGATCTCGCCGTAAATGTTAGAAACCTAACCTCCCAACTGGTTCCAGGGGCAAATACCACCTACACCATCACCGTCACCAACAACGGGCCTACCACAGTAAGAAGTTTGACGCTAATCGATTCAATTCCTGCAGGATTATTAGGCGCAACCTTTGGTTCTCCATCCTCTGGATCTTACGATAGGAACTCCGGCCTTTGGAATGGAATAACCTTAAAGACCGGCAAAAGTCTGACCATAAACCTCACCGGTACTGTTTCTGCTTCAGCCACAGGATCATTAACCAATTCCGTAACGATTACTGCCCCAAGTAATGTCGATGATCCGAACCTTTCAAATAATACGGCATCTGATGTCGATACTCTGACTCCCCAAGTTGATTTATCTGTCTCTCAATCTGATGGTAAGACTTCAATCGTTCCGGGAAATTCCAATACCTACACCATCACCGTCACCAACAATGGCCCTAGCACCATCAACAACTTCACATTAAATGATGCGGTACCTGCTGGACTTCTCAATCCAGTATTCACCCCAAGTTCAGGATTATACAACAACGCTTCAGGCCTTTGGGATGGCTTAATTCTGGCTTCTGGAAATAGTGTAACCTTAACCCTCACGGGCATGGTTTCTCCGACCGCCACTGGTTCCATCACCAACGCCATTTCGATTTCTGCTCCTAGTGGTGTGTCCGAAACAAATTCTGGCAACAACAGTGCAACCGATACCAACACCCTTACTCCACAAGTTGATTTGTCTGTCACGCAAACTGATAATAAAACCTCGGTTACTCCTGGAACTTCCAACACCTACACCATCACTGTCACCAACAATGGCCCTAGCACCATTAGCAGTTTCAAATTGACTGATTCCGTACCTGCTGGACTTCTCAATCCGGTATTCACTCCAAGCCTAGGGGCTTACAACAGTACTACAGGATTATGGAGTGGCCTAACTCTAGCCTCCGGGAATAGTGTTACCATGACCCTCACTGGTAGGATTTCTCCTACCGCAACGGGTTCCATTACCAACACCGTTTCGGTTTCTCCACCAAGCGGCGTATCCGATACTAATTCATCTAATAACACTGCTACTGATACAGATACCCTTACTTCCCTAGTAGATTTGTCTGTCTCTCAAACCGATAACAAAACTTCTGTAGTGCCAGGAACTTCCAACACCTACACCATCACCGTCACCAATAATGGCCCTAGCACTATTAGCAACTTCACACTGACTGATTCCTTACCTACTGCACTTCTCAACCCAGTTTTCACCCCAAGCTCAGGAACTTATAACAGTACTACAGGATTATGGAATGGCCTAACTCTCGCCTCCGGCAATAGTGTTACCATTACCCTCACGGGCACCATTGACCCAACTGCTACTGGGTCTATCTCCAACACTGTTTCAGTTTCTCCACCAAGCGGTTTATCCGATAGCAACTCATCTAACAACAGTGCCACTGATACCGATACCCTTACTCCTCAAGTCGATTTATCTGTCTCTCAAACCGATAACAAAACTTCTATCGTTCCTGGAACTTCCAACACGTACACCATCACCGTTACTAACAACGGGCCCAGCACCATCAGCAGCTTAACGTTAACTAATGCCATACCTGCTGGTTTGCTTAATCCTGTATTCACACCCAGTTCTGGAACTTACAACAGTTCCTCCGGCGTCTGGAATGGCTTAACTCTGGCTTCGGGCAATAGCGTTACCATTACCCTTGAGGGCACCATCGACCCAACTGCTACTGGGTCCATTTCCAACATCGTTTCGGTTTCTCCACCAAGCGGTGTATCCGATACTAATTCATCTAATAACACTGCTACCGATATCGATACCCTTACTCCACAAGTTGATTTGTCTGTCACGCAAACTGATAATAAAACCTCGGTTACTCCTGGAACTTCCAACACCTACACCATCACCGTCACCAACAATGGTCCCAGTACGATTAACAGCTTCACATTGACTGATTCCATACCTGCTGCCCTGCTTAATGCCACCTTTGGCACACCCAGTTCAGGATCGTATAACAGTTCCTCCGGCCTTTGGGGTGGCTTAAATCTCGCTTCTGGAAATAGTGTGACCATTACCCTCTCAGGCACCATTGACCCAACCGCTACTGGGTCCATCTCCAACACTGTTTCGGTTTCACCTTTAAGTGGAGTGTCCGAAACTAATTCCGCCAACAACAGTTCCACCGATACCGACACCCTTACTCCCCAAGTCGATTTGTCAATAACCCAAACCGATAATAAAACCTCTGCAGTTCCCGGCACTTCCAACGCCTACAGCATCACCGTCACCAACAATGGCCCCAGCACTATTAACAGCTTCACCATGACTGATTCCGTACCCGCGGCCCTGCTTAATGCCACCTTTGGTACGCCCAGTTCAGGATCGTACAACAGTGCTTCAGGCCTTTGGAACGGTTTTACTCTCGCTTCAGGCGATAACGTAACTATAACTCTCACGGGCAACATCGACCCAACAGCAACGGGTTCTATTACCAATATCGTTTCGGTTTCTGCACCTAGCGGAGTTACCGAAATTAATTCCAATAACAACAGTACTACAGATGTCGATACCCTTACTCCCGAAGTTGATTTGTTTGTCTCTCAAAGTGACAACAACTCTGTTGTCGTTCCTGGAACCAACACCACCTACACCATCACGGTTATTAATTCTGGTCCTAGCACCATTAACAATTTCACATTGAACGATATCATTCCCGCTAGCTTACTTAACGCAACCTTTGGCACACCGTCCTCGGGTTCTTACAACAGCATTACAGGAATATGGAGTGGTATAACCCTAGCTTCAGGCGATAGCGTTACCATAACTCTCACTGGCACCATTGACCCAACAGCAACGGGTTCTTTCACCAACATCGTTTCAGTTTCGCCACCAAGCGGAGTTGCCGAAACTAATTCTGCCAACAACAGTGCAGATGATATTAATACCCTTACCCCCGAAGTTGATTTATCAGTAACGCAAACTGATAACAAGACTTCTGTGGTTCCCGGAACTTCCAATACCTACACCATCACCGTAACCAACAACGGGCCAAGCACCATCAGCAGCTTTACATTAACTGATACAGTACCTGCTGGTTTGCTTAATCCTGTCTTTACGCCTAGCTCTGGAACTTACAACAGCGTATCCGGCCTCTGGAATGGCTTAACTCTCGCTTCAGGCGATAGCATTACCATTACCCTCACAGGCACTATTGACCCCACAGTAACTGGTTCTATAAACAACACTGTTTTCATTTCTGCTCCTAATGGCGTTACTGATACCAATTCTGCAAACGATAGTTCAACCGACATCGATACCTTGACAACAGAAGTAGATTTATCAGTCACCCAATCTGATGGGAAGACTTCCGTAATCCCGGGCACAACAAACACCTACAGCATCACTGTGACCAACAATGGTTCAAGCAGAGCAACAAGTGTGGTGGTAACTGATTTGTTGCCAGATGGGGTAACATCAGCAATTTGGACTGGATCAAATGGAAATTCAGGAACAGGAGAACTTATTGACACCATACCAACATTGGCTTCGGGCGAGAGTGTAACTTATCAAATTACATTTAACATTGCGGGTACAGCAACAGGTTCCCTGATTAACGAGGTCAATGTTACTTCAGACAATGATACAAACACTTTGAATAACACTGCCACCGATGTAAATATCTTGACGCCTCAAGTCGATATTGGTGTCACGGCAGGTAACAATGGAAATGCAGTAGTTCCTGGTACAACCTCGTTCTACATGATCACTGTGACAAACTTCGGCCCCAGCACTGCTACGAATATCAAAGTAAGTGACTTACTGCCAGATAGTATTAAGTTACCAATGTGGGTAGGTACAAATGATAGTTCTGGATCTGGAGAATTAAAAGATACCATCGCAACATTGGATTCAGGCGAGAGCGTTGATTATCTTCTTTTACTTGATATTCCAGAAGATTTAACAGGTTCGATAGTCAATATCGTAAGTGTTGAAACAGATAACGATACAGACAACTTGAATAACACCACCATTGATGAAGACACATTAAGTCCCCAGGTAAATATAAATGTAAAAGGAAGCAACGATGTAAATTCATTAGTTCCCGGAACCAGTACCACTTACACCATCACCGTCACAAATTCCGGCCCTAGCACAGCAACCAATGTTAAAGTAAGTGATCTATTGCCAGATGGATTGTTATCAGCAGTTTGGAATGGATCAAACGGAAGCTCTGGAAATGGCAACTTATCAGACACCATTGTAAGTCTGGCTTCCGAAGAAAGCGTGACCTATTCGCTAACCTGCATTGTCTCGGAGTCGTTGACAGGCTCGGTAGTTAATTTGATCAATGTTTCAACAGATTTTGAAACTGATCCGATGGACAATACCTCGGTTGACGAAGACATACTCACCCCACAGGTGGACGTATCCGTCACGCAATCTGATGGCAAGATTTCCGTAATACCTGGCACCAGCAACACCTATACCATCACCGTCAATAATGCCGGACCCAGCACAGCAACCAATGTAACAGTAAGTAATTTGCTTCCAACTGGCGTTATTTCAGCATTATGGGAAGGAACAAATGGAAGTTCTGGAACGGGCGAATTAGCAGACACTATAACAAGCTTGGCTTCAGGAATGAGCATCGCCTATCTTATTACCTTTAATATTTCGCCATCGTTGACTGGTTCTATGATTAACGTGGTAAATATTTCTTCAGATTCTGATATCGAATCTTCCAATAACAGTGCTATGGATGAAGATACCCTCACTCCGCAGGTTGATTTATCTGTTTCCCAAACTGATGGCACAACCTCCGCTATTGCGGGAACCAACACCACCTACACCATCACCGTAACTAACAACGGGCCCAGCACCATCACCAACTTCACATTGACTGATGTCATTCCTGCTGGTTTATTAGGTGCAACCTTTGGCACTCCATCATTCGGCGCCTATGATGAAACTTCGGGCGTTTGGAACGGCTTAAGCTTGGCTTCAGGCGATAGTGTGACCATTACTCTCTCTGGTACTATAGACCCTGCCTATACGGGTTCCGTTACCAATGTTGTCTCGGTTTCGCCCCCTAGTGGAGTTGTAGATACCAATTCCGCTAACGACAGTGCTACCGATGTAAATACATCGGAATCGGAGATCGATTTATCTGTTTCGCAAACCGATAACAAAACTTCGATAGTTCCTGGAACCAACACCACCTACACCATCACCGTCACTAACAATGGACCCAGCACCATTAATAGTTTCTTACTCAATGATCTTATTCCTGCAGGCTTGCTTAATGCCAGCTTTGGGGATCCATCTTCTGGGAATTACGATACCATTACCAAGATCTGGAATAATTTAACTTTGGTTAGTGGCGACAGCGTGACCATAACTCTCACGGGCACGATTGACCCTACCGCAATTGGTTCCGTTACCAACATCGTTTCAGTTTCCCCTCCTAGTGGAGTTACTGACACCAATTCCGCTAACAACAGTGCTACCGATATTGATACGCTAACTCCCGAAGTTGATTTGGGAGTTACACAAACGAATGGCAAGACCTCGGTGGTGCCCGGAACTTTTAACACCTACACCATCACCGTAACTAACAACGGGCCGAGCACCATTAACGGCTTCTTACTAAACGATGTCATACCCGCTGGCTTACTCAATGCAACCTTTGGCGCACCATCCTCTGGAAACTACGATGGCAGTTCGGGTGTATGGAATGGCCTAAATTTAAGTTCAGGCAATAGCGTTACCATTACCCTTACTGGCACCATCTCTCCTAACGCAACTGGTACCATCACCAATGCCGTTTCGGTTTCGCCATTAAGCGGAGTATCAGAAACTAATTCTGCCAACAACAGCGCAACTGATACTAACGACCTTACTCCGGAAGTCGATTTGTCGGTAACGCAAACCGATAACAAAACCTCAGTGGTGCCAGGAACTTTCAACGCCTACACCATCACCGTAACTAACAACGGGCCCAGCACCATCAGCAGTTTAACATTGGCTGATGTCGTTCCTGCTGGTTTGCTTAATCCTGTATTTTCGCCCAGCTCTGGAACTTATAATAGTGTTTCGGGTATTTGGAATGGCTTAAACCTAGCTTCTGGAAATAGCGTAATTATTACCCTCACTGGCACTATTGCCCCTACTGCCACTGGATCTATTACCAATGCCGTTTCGGTTTCGCCATTAAGCGGAGTATCAGAAACTAATTCTGCCAACAACAGCGCAACTGATACTAACGAACTTACCCCGCAGGTTGATTTGGTAGTAACACAAACCGATAACAAAACTTCTGCAGTTCCAGGAACTTCCAATACCTACACCATCACCGTTACTAACAACGGGCCCAGCACCATCAGCAGCTTTACATTGAATGATATTGTTCCTACTGGCTTGCTTAACCCTGTCTTCACGCCCAACTCTGGAACTTACAACAGCGTATCCGGCCTCTGGAATGGCTTAACTCTCGCTTCTGGCAATAGCGTTTCTATAACTCTCACTGGCACTGTTGACCCTAGCGTCACTGGCTCTATCACCAATATCGTTTCGGTTTCGCCATTAAGCGGAGTTGCCGAAATTAATTCAAACAATAACAGTACTACAGATTTCGATACTCTTACTCCACAAGTTGATTTGGTAGTAACGCAAACCGATAACAAAACCTCAGTAGCTCCAGGAACTTCTACCACCTACACCATAACCGTTACCAACAATGGGCCCAGCACCATCAGCAGCTTTACATTAACTGATGCAATACCTGCGGGGTTATTAGGCGCCACCTTTGGAACTCCATCATTAGGATCTTACAATAGCGCCTCAGGGGTTTGGAGTGGTCTCTCCTTCGCTTCAAGCAATAGCGTAACTATTACCCTTACTGGCACCATTGACCCTAACGCAACTGGTACAATCACCAATATCGTTTCGGTTTCGCCGCTAAGCGGAGTAACTGAAACCAATTCAGCAAACAACAGTGCTACTGATATTGATGTACTTGGTTCAATAGTGGATTTATCGGTCACCCAAACCGATGGCAAGACCTCTGCAATACCAGGAACCATCAACACCTACACCATCACCGTTACCAACAATGGATCAACAAACATAGGTAGTTTCACATTGATTGATGTCGTTCCCGCACAGTTGCTAAATGCAACCTTTGGAACACCATCTTCGGGAACATACAACAACGTTACTGGGCTTTGGACTAACCTGAATCTGGCTTCTGGTAAGAGTGTAAGTATGAATCTGCGTGGTACGGTATCACCTACTGCAACAGGCACAATCACCAACACTGTTTCGGTTTCCCCCGCCAATGGTTATGTCGATTCTAATACCGACAACAACTTTTCCACGGATGTGGACACCCTTACCCCGCAAGTTGATTTGGTAGTCACTCAAACCGATGGCAAGACCTCGGTGGTCCCTGGAACCAGCACAACCTATACCATCACCGTCACCAACAACGGCCCCAGCACGGTTAGTAGCTTCACCATGACAGATGTCATTCCCGCACAGTTGCTAAATGCAACCTTTGGAACACCATCGTCGGGAACTTATAATAATATTACAGGGGTATGGAGTGGTTTAAGTCTTGGTGCAGGCAACAGCGTGAGAATTACCCTTGGCGGAACAATCGCCCCTGCTGCAACCGGTTCAATAACCAATACCGTTTCGGTGGCTGCTCCCAATGGAGTAACAGATACAAAGTTATCAAATAACAATGCAAGTGATATTAATTTACTGACACCACAGGCTGATTTGGTTGTTACCCAAACTGATGGTCAAACCTCGGTGGTTCCAGGAAACAGCAATACCTATACCATCACCGTCACCAACAACGGGCCCAGCACCGTTGTAAGATTTACCCTTACAGATGTGATTCCAGCAAGCTTGCTTGGGGCAACTTTTGGCACCCCATCCTCAGGGAGTTACAATGTCAGCACAGGGTTGTGGAGTGGGCTAAACCTCACAAGTGGCAATAGCGTAACCATAACTCTTACTGGAACCATCTCACCTACTGCAACTGGTTCCATCACCAACACCGTAACTGTAAAAACACCAAGTGGTATGACAGATTTAAACACAGCAAATAATACATCTGTTGACACGGATTCACTTACCCCAATCGCAAGCCTTTCTGTAATGCTTGCAGATGCTACAAAATCTGTGGCACCGGGGACATATAACACCTATACGGTATCTATAACCAATAAAGGCCCCAGCACGATAAAAAGTCTCATTCTAAACAATATTTTCTCTGAATGGTTTTTAAACCCAACCTTTGGAATGCCTTCTTCTGGGTTTTATAACAGTAATACAGGGTTATGGAATGGATTAAGCCTAGGGGCGGGAAAAGGCATTTCCATTACAATAAAAGGTTTGATATCCCCTAAAGCGATGGGAGACATAATAAATATTGCTAAAATTGCGCCTACATCGGGAGTTACAGACGATACTCCAAATAACAATTTAGCTTACGACGTCAACAAACTATTCAAAATCTAGTTTATGGATATCCATTTAAAAACCCCGCATCAGCATAAAGTTGATGTGGGGGTTTTTCATTTTCTAAACTTTAATTAAAATTACCCCAACTTGCTGGCTTGTATAGATTATTATTTGACAATCTTGAGGATGCGGTTGTTAAAACTATCCGTGATAAAGAGTTCACCCTTCGGGCTGATTTGTACGCCATGAGGTTGAAAGAGTTCCACATTTTCAGGCGGGCCATCAACTCCAGCGCTGCCTTTTTTTCCTGTGCCCGCGACCAAAGAAGTGGTTTCGGTTTTAGGATGATAACGTAACACCCTATGATTATCAGTATCAGCGATAAGGATAGTGCCATCGCTATCGGCACACAAATGTTTGGGCCCGTTCAATTCGGTATTTAATGCAGGGCCGCCCACGCCTTTATTTCCAGCCTTACCCGTGCCAACCACGGTTTTGATCATGCCATCCTTATCAACCATTCGGAGGGCATGGCCTCCACGTTCCAAGATATAAAGATTGCCCATAGCATCCATGCAAGCAGCTCTCGGATCCACAAGAGGGCTATCCACCGCCTTCGAGTTATTTTTAGGCACGCCACCTTTACCATTGCCTGCAAGGGTAGTAACGATATTGGTTTCAAGATTGACAGAACGGATTCGACGATTCTCTAGGTCGGTAATGATGAGGTTCTTTTTAGCAGCATCAAAAGCAATGCAGAATACCCCAGTGAAAACTGCTTTCGTAGCGGGGCCATTATCGCCTGCGAATGCTTTATCGCCCGTGCCTGCAAATGCAGTGATGATATTTGTTTTAGGATCGATCTTACGCACCCGGTTATTCCAGGTATCGCCAACATAGATGGAATCATCCTTGCCAATGATCACACTGTGCATGCCATTGAAAGTAGCTTCTTGCGCATTGGCATTATCGCCTGAAGAACCTTTTGCACCGGTACCGCCTACAAGGGTGAGGTTATTTTTGGAATCAACTTTCATGACCCGATGGCCTGCGATTTCGATGATGTAAAGGTCGCCTGAAGAGTTCCAATCAACGCCAAAGGGGCCTTTCAATTGAACTTCAGTTGCAAGGGCAGGGGGAGGATTTTTTCCTGAGCCTGCAACCAAAACTATTTTGGCAGCTTCCGCAATAACCGAGATGCTAAGGAAAAGAGAACAGGCAAGGACAAAAATTCGCATGACAGAAATCTCCCGCATGATATTTAGCATGAAACCAAACGACATCGTAATGGCTAACGATATTGTTTGGAAATGAAAACCTTTTATTGAAACGTAAGCGTGTTTATTACTAAGCGAGGACTTCTGAAATCACCCTACATTCGCCATCGATTTGAGTAAGCGCTGTTGTAATCCCTGAAAATAGCCCACATACGACATTTTACCTTGCAGAAATCCAAGCTTGAACTTGCAATCCATACAATTCAATCGGATAATAGTTAAGGTTTAATTATTGTTATTCAAGCCGATTTTATTTTTAGCACCTGCACCATCATTCCTAAAGGGATTCTAATGTTAAAACCCCTCAATAGACGAACTTTTCTTCGCGCCGCGGGCATGACCATGGCTTTGCCCATGCTAGATGCCATGGAAGCAAAGCTTGGCGCTGCAGAAAAAGCAAAAGCTATCCCCCGTAGAATGGTTGCAATCCAAACGAACATGGGTATCCTGCCCCAATTCTTCTTCCCAGAAAAAGCGGGCAAAGATTACGAACTATCACCCTACTTGCAAAGGTTGGGCGCCCATCGCAAAGAAATGTCCATCTTCTCTGGCGTAAGCCTTCCTGGAGTTACAGGCTCGCACGCTGCTGAAAAATGTTTCCTCACCGGAACCCCACATCCTGAACGAGGCGGCTTCCGTAACTGGATCTCACTCGACCAATTCGCTGCCGAACAAATGGGTAACCAAACCCGCTACCCTTCCCTTGTGCTGGCAATGAGCAGCGAAGGTGCAACCCTAAGTTACACACGCAGTGGCGCCCCTATCCCCGCAGAGAGAAGCCCGAAGAAGGTTTTCCAAACTTTGTTCCTGCAAGGCAAGAAGGAAGAAGTTGCTGCCAACATTGAAGCCATCAAGCAAGGTCGCAGTATGCTCGACTTCGTGGGCGATCAGTCGAAAAGATTGAACCGTTCACTTTCGAAAACAGATCAGGCACGCATGGATCAGTATCTCTCTTCCGTACGAGAGCTTGAAAAAAGATTGCAAAGCTCGGAAGAATGGGAATACAAACCCAAGCCCAAAGTTAACGCGCTGCCACCCGAAGACATCGAAGATTCACGCGAGTTTGTCAAGAAAACTAAACTCATGTTTGATGTCATGAAGCTGGCACTGGAAACCGATTCCTCCCGTATCATTTCATTGTTTATCGATACCACCGTGATCCATAACATCACCCATCATGGCAACCGACCAGAAGTGATTGCGGAACTGCGCTCTAAAGAAGAAGGCCAGTTCGATGTACTTAATGGCTTCCTCAATGGCTTGAGCGAAGCTAAGGAAGAAGGGCAGTCGCTGTTGCAACGCACCATGGTGCTTTATGGCACTTGCATGGGCAGCGCCAACTCGCATTCTAATGTTAACCTGCCCGTGTTGCTTGCGGGTGGCGGGTTCAAGCATGGCCAACATCTTGCGTTCGATACCAAGAATAATTATCCGCTTAGCAATCTTTATCTTTCCATGCTGCACAGATTGGGGATCGAAGCGAAAGACTTCTCCACATCGAAAGGCACCATGACCGGATTGGAGATGGTGTGATCAATTCCATGCGAATTATTCAAACCAAAACCCTTTGGGCTCTTGGTCTTTATCTTGTATTGGTGCACCATTCATTTGCTGCAGAACCAACAATTAATCCCTTCCTTGAAAAGCACTGCATTGCTTGCCATGAGGGCGCCAATAAAAAAGGCGGGCTTGATCTTACTCTACTAAAGGTCGATCTGAGCAATTCAGATAACTTCAGCTCGTGGGTGAAAATTCACGATCGCATTCAATCGGGTGAGATGCCCCCGAAAAATAAACCCCGACCTTCCGAAACTGACAAAGCTGCATACACAAAATCCCTGAAAGAATCGCTTTTAAAAACCGAGCAGGCAAAGCTTGCAGGTATGGGTCGGACTGGTATTCGCAGGCTTACTCGAACCGAATACGAAAACACTATCCGCGATCTTTTCGATATGCCTGGTATTGCGCTGCAGGGCTTGCTGCCTGCAGATGGCTCCGCCCATGGTTTCGATAAAAACAGCGATGCCCTCGATATTTCGCATGTCAACCTTTCCAAATATGTTGAAGCTGCAAACCTCGCCCTCGACCTTGCAACCGCAACCCGACCAAATCCCCCTATCGTGCAAAAGCGTCGCATCTCTCTTGCAAACCCAGGCGGTTTCGTTGCGCATATCATCCTCAATGGCGATGGTGTGTTGCTAAAAAATAAGAAACCTGATCCTGATTTTCCACCCGCTGCAGAACAGAACCATCTGGATGAAGGGGCTCACGAACGCATGGGGTCTTTTCGTAATGGTTCCAGCGTTGGGCTTTTCCGCCATGAAGATGAATCTGTAAGCCCGTACTTTATCGAACATGTAACGATTTATCCTGGGCTCTATCGTGTTCGCACCTCCCTATGGAGTTTCCAATGGGATAAGGGTCAGGTACTTCCGTCGCGTGGTACGGAAGCCGCCCGGTTATCGGTTGTGCAACTTACAGGCGATGGTCGTGGTGGCCAGCATCCCAGTTATGTACTGGGTTATTACAACGCCCCTTCCCTTGAATCCAAGGAACACGAATTAACCACTTGGTTGAATCACAACGAGATCATCGGATTCAACACCGCCTCACTAGCACCCGTTGCAAATTACTCAAGAAAAGGCCGGGCAATGGCCTTCACCGGCCCGGGAATAGCTTGCGATTGGCTCGATATCGAAGGGCCGTTGCACACCGTATGGCCTCCAAAAAGCCATCAGACTTTGTATGGCGATCTTCCCCTCACGGAGTTCAAACAAGCTGAGCAAAAAGAGGTAAGACCGCCTCAGCGAAAGACAATCAGACAGTTAGGCGCAGGAAAAAACCGGCCCGATCTTGTTACCGGACTCTGGACTGTGAAAAGTGAAAACCCATTGAAAGATGCTGATCGCCTTTTGGCTTCTTTTCTTCCCAAAGCTTTCCGCAGGCCAGTTTCAGATGAGGTTCGCAAAGAATATGTCGCTCGGGTAGAAGAGCGTTTAAAAGCGGGCGATTGTTTTGAAACAGCAATGCGTTGGGCTTACCGGGCAGCGCTGTGTTCCCCTGATTTCCTCTACCATGTAGAACCAGATAACAAGCTTGATGATTATGCTCTTGCAAGCCGTCTATCGTACTTCTTCTGGAACTCGATGCCCGATTCCCAACTCCTTGAACATGCCTCCAAAGGAAAGTTAAAATCAAAGGAAGCTCTACGTGTGGAAGTTGATCGGCTATTAAAAGACCCTCGCTCGCAGCGTTTTATCGAAGACTTTTTAGGCCAATGGTTAAAGCTTAGGCAGATTGCTGCCAACGATCCTGACCGTGCGTTGTATCCAGAAGCGAACCCTTATTTGCAGGATTCCATGGTTGCAGAAACCCGGGCCTACTTCCGCGAACTCATCGAAAAAAATCTGGATGCATCGCACCTCGTGAAGTCTGACTTTGTCATGATCAACGAAAAGCTTGCCAAGCATTATGGTATTAGCGGTGTGACAGGCGCTGAGATTAGAAAAGTTCCCTTACCAAAAGATTGCCCCCGCGGAGGATTTCTTACCCAAGCCGCAATCTTGAAAGTAACAGCCAACGGCACAACCACTTCGCCTGTGCCACGCGGGGCTTTTGTTCTCGAACGCATTCTTGGAGAACGGCCCGATCCGCCCCCTCCAAATACTCCCGCAGTCGAACCAGATGTTCAAGGAGCAACCACCATACGCGAACAGCTCGCAAAACATCGTGCCGATTCTTCTTGCGCTTCATGCCATGCCAAGTTTGATCCACCCGGTTTTGCCCTCGAATCCTTTGATGTGATTGGCGGATTCCGAACTCGTTACCGCTCCATAGGCGAAGGCGACAAACCAGAACGCGGGCCGATTGATCCTTTCATCAATATCAAGTTCAAACTAGGGCAACCAGTTGATCCTTCGGGTGTAATGCTGGGTGATAAACAGTTCAAAGATATCCAAGAGTTGCAAGTAATTCTTGCTGCAAATCCCGAGCGATTGTTGAAAAACCTGTTGGAGCAATTTGCAGTGTATAGCACAGGCAGACCCATTGCTTTTAGCGATCGGGATCAAATAGCAACCCTAGTTGAAGCCACCATGAAAAACAAAGCGGGCGTTCGAACCCTGCTGCAAGAATTTGTACAAAGCGAAATGTTTCAGACCCGCTAATAATTTTATCTAGGCCTATAATCATGACTATTTCAAATGCATTAATTAAGACCGCTATGACTATGGGTTTCTTACTCGTAGCCCTGAATGTTCATGCGGAAGAAACAAAAACCAAAGTCCGCCTGTTTGGAGTTTTCTCTCCCGACCGAGAAAAAGACCTCCGGAAAATTACCGATGAATGGACCGACATCAAACTAGAGTCAATCGATTTCAAACATGCAGAAGGTGTATTTGTTTTCGATGCTGATAAGTTGTTCCCAAAGGCCAAACCTGAGCAGATCATCACCAACCTTGATAACAAACTTCGTACCGAAAGCAACCAAACCTTTGGTATCAAGCCCTTATCCACTGTGGCCAAAGATAAGCTGGTTCGAATTGAAATTGGTGTGGTTGGCCTCGATTGCAAGGCTTGCAGTTTTGCAGCATACAATATCGTTGCAGGCGTTGATGGCGTAGAACAAGCAACTTGTAGCTTTAAAGATGGCTTGATAACCGCATTAATCGATCCCGCTAAAACACAGAAAGCTGTTTTGGAAGATACTCTAAAAAAGCGCAATGTAATCCTCAAACAAGATCAGGTTACCAAATAAACGCTTTCAACTACTCTTTCTTTTTTTGAAACACGGGCTGATTATCCACCCAGCGCTTCAACAGCAGATAACCTTCATCGGTTAGGGTATAACGCCTGCCTCCCTGATGCCCATCTTATAATTAATATTTAAACCCTTAGATCATTGATAAAGGATGGTTGTGTTTTTTGAAGCAATATGCCATTATCCCCTTTGGCAATTATGCCAGGCACCTGTTATTTGACTTAAAAACCCAAAAGAGACAAACATGACCACCAAGTTTTCCATACTTAAAGTAATTGCAGTATTTATTATTACTACGACCATTGCTTCAGAATCATTTGCTCAAGCGCCCAAACGTACCAGAAATAAATCTCAGGAAAGTATCGTTGCCATTATTAAGGAACTCTCCACCGATTGGTCTACTGCAATGCTTAAGGGCGATGCCAGCATTCTTGAACGAATCTGGGCAACCGATTTCATCTATGTCGAACCAAATGGAAAAAGGTTCAACAAAACAGAAGGAATCGCGGGCATGAAAAATAGTACAGAAAAACTTACTTCTGCAGTGGCTGGCTCGATTGATGTTCGTGTTTATGGTGGCGGAACAGTTGCAGTTGATATCGGCGACTACAAAGAAGTAGGCACGGATAAGGACGGCAAGCCTTTCGAAAGATTGTCCCGCTTCACCAATGTTTGGGTTCTAAAAGAAGGCAAATGGCAATGCGTCAGCGGCCATGCCTCGAGTGTACCGGTAAAATAGTAATCAATTTTGTTAGAGTTCATCACTAAAACAAAAATGTTCAGGTAATGAACTTTTATCATTTAGCATTATCATTAATCAGCTTGCTTTTTATTCCGAGGAGATTCGCAACTTCCTTGACAAAGGCCTTGTTGTTCTTCGGTGCGCTGAAATACCAGTTATCCAAAAAGCTTTCAAAACTATTAGTGGCATCAGGCCTACCAAGGTTTAGGTAGCGAAAAGCTTCCCACTGGCTGGGATCACGCTCTAGCATTTTAAAAATATGGATCGCAACAACTCGATTGCGAACACGAAGATGGGGATCAGCTTTTAGAGCTGGACGGTTATCATTAAACCACTGGGGCATTTTTTCTACGGTTGGTATCTCGGTATCTTTTAACAATTTATCGAGATACTCTTTAAGGGCAGGCGCAAAACTTTTCCAATTCATATAAGGTGGATCAGTCTTCCATGTTTCTGCCATTTGCGCTAACACAAATAATGAAGCCACCTCACCAACCGTTTCTTCAAACCACTTATTCTCATTCCCAATCTTATTATCGTTTATGCGTTCATAGTGAGAAACAATATGGCCAAGTTCATGACCAAACTGAAAAGCAAGCTGCGCCCAAAAACGACCCTTAACAGCCAACCGAACTGTGAATTCCCCATTTGCCGCCCTTTTAAAATCAACTTGAGGCACAGTATCTGAAGCTACAACATAGATGCGGATGATCTTGTTCTGCGGAATATGCTTCAGCAACTCCCGCCCTGTGGATTCGAGAACCCTGCGAATATCCTCTGGCGATGCACCACCCCATCCCCCAGCTTCTATTCGAAATACCAATTGTTGGGGTAGGGGAATTCCTTCAGACGGGAATGCGAGTGCACCCATGCTTGTAAAACATAAAATGAATGAAAGACTGAGAAGGATACTTTTATGGTTCATGCAAACGCTCCGCCGCTGGTTTATAGCAACCAACAACAATCTTTAGAAAACTTTGGCTGATTACTTTTCTTTATAAATGATATCCACTGCAAGGCCTGCTGCTAGCATTAAAATTGCTTTAGCGGGGGAAGGCTCATCATTTAAAGCGATCATGTAATTATCTGCAGAGGTGAACATTTCTTTTCCTACACCGGCCCACTTCTTTGTAATTGTTCCTATTTCGTTTTGTTCTTTATCAAGGAATTTAAAAGTCCATCCAACCCAATTTCCCTGCACCAATGCAACTTCATTTCCTGAAGAATCGTAAACATAAAACGCTCCACCAATGCTAAATAATTTGCTTTTAAGCCAGCCCAGCACTACCCCATTGGCATCACATATATCAACCTTTGATCTAAGGAATGTGTATCCCTTTTGAATAGAGAACAATAACCTTGATGGATCATCAAAATCAGACCCTTCATAAACAAAAACCTTCGTTGGCAGGATTCTTTTTCCCACTAAGAAGCGCAATACATGAACGAGCGTGCCCGACTTTTCCTTGGCTATTCCTAATTGTTCATGGGTTTCAGGGTCAAGAATATCATAAGTATCAGAAAGCTTGAACACGCCTACATGCTCTCTAATAAAATAGGTTTTACGACTTAACATGATTTTACCTTTTATTAAATGGCCATCGATTAGACGGATCTTTGTTATTTTGTAATAAGATCTTCATTAATTAATCACAATCTACCTATCACCTACAATTTAAAATTTACTAATTTCAGTTGCTTTTTAACAAAAAATCCCACTATTTCTGTTACAATGAATTTATCAATATTGAGATTAAAACTTTACAAGCGTCAAGTTGGCCCTTACCAATCTCTAAACATAGTCTTTGAGTGAGCACTATTATGAATTTGTCTAAACCTGCAGCATTGCTTGGTCACGTATGTTTTTTCGCTGGCTTTGCAAGCATCATTGGTTCCATCGCAATTTGGTACCTTAAGGGCGGTTCTGATTTACCAGATGCCAAAGCACATGCTGAAAGATTTGGAATTTTCGTGGGACTATGGGCACCCACTTTTTTAATTCTTAGCCACAGGCTATCCCACTTTGCCAAGGAATCATCAGGTAAGTAAGCTTAGTCATCAGGTAAGCATTACTTGCTTTATTGGTTATATGACCACCCTTAAAAACATTACGTTATATTAAGGGTGGTTCTTTCATTAATTTTTTGGTGCAAAGTTCTTTGCAAAAAAAAGAATCAGTCCCGCTATAACATAACTTTACCTCTCTTCATTTTTTGTACAGCAAATTCAATAAAATAAATTTTATATTGCGATCTAACCTTTTATTTAGGCACCCTATTACCGGCTTCAATCATGACCCTTAAACGCATTTGACAATCAAGAAAAAGTGAAGTTTAATTAAGGCATGAAAACAATAGTCCTACTATGTGCACTTGCTATAGCCCTAGCGGCGGCAGAAAACCCCATCAGTCTTAACGCCCAGCAACGCACCAAGTTGATGGAATTAATTAAAACTGACAAAGATGCCAAGGCCCGTTTTGAAACCTTAAAACGCGCTGCAGACAAAGCAATTAATGATAAGCCAAATCCTATACGGATCATCCAGGGCGAAGGCAAACTTAAGACCGATCCTCTTGCAATCAAAACTCGCGAAAGCCTAGGAGATATGCGTAAAATGTATTTCTTCGCTTACATTTTCGCTGCAACAGGCGATACCCAATACGCAGATAAGGCACGCGAATTCATACTGGCTTGGTCGCAACAAAATATCCCAACGGGTAATCCAATTGATGAAACAAGCCTAGATGATCTTTTCTTCGCTTTTGACCTCACACAAGCGACGTTTTCAAATGCAGAAAAAAAAATAGCCCAAACCTGGTTGCGCAAAGTAGCGGACACTCAAATTGCCATCGGCTTGATGCATGCAAGAAAAGGGGATGGTATATCTAAAAATAATTGGCAGAGCCACCGCCTTAAAATCGTTGGGTTGATTGGTTACACCCTTTCAGAAAAGAAATACATCGATTATGCAATCGAAAGTTTCAAAAGACAGGTCGAGGTAAATCTCAGGCCTGATGGATCAAGTATTGATTTTCACGAACGCGATGCATTGCATTACCACTGCTACGATGTGGAACCCTTGCTGGAACTTGCGATAGCGGCCAATAACAATGGGACCAATCTTTATACCTACAAATCAAAAAGTGGTGCATCATTGGAAAAATCGGTCAAGTTTCTTCTGCCTTTTTGTTCGGGCGAAAAAAAACATGCCGAGTTTGTCAAATCATCTGTAGCTTTCGACCGCAAGCGCGCTGAATCTGGGGATGAAAACTATAAAGCTGGTCATCTTTTTGATCCCAAAAAAGGCGGGCACACTTTAGAACTTGCTGCAGCCTTTGATAAAAATCTTTCCGAAGTCTATTGCCAAGCTAATGCCCGTACAGCGTCGAATTATCCATCGTGGCAATTTGTAATTAACGCTGCCCGCGATAAGTAATTTTTATTTTTAGGACCGCCGTTGAGCCAAAATATCACACTTGAAACACCAGAAATTCAAATTCAAAATCGCAGACATGACTTGGATGCCTTGCGTGCATTTGCCATGTTTCTTGGTATTGGATTGCATGCATCCTTAACTTTTGTTTCACTTCCCTGGCCTGTTCAGGATATTACACAACCTCCCATTTTTATTTTTTTCATAGTACTCGTACATAGCTTTCGAATGCCCTTGTTTTTTCTACTGAGTGGTTATTTTACCATGCTGATTTACCGGAAAAGAAATATCAAATCATTGATTTTACAAAGGACACTCCGCATTCTTCTACCTTGCTTGATTGGGTGTTTCACCATTATTCCACTATTAAGTTATGTTTCAAATGAAACAGTCAAAGCAGGTTCGATAAGTGTGCACTTGGATGAAAATTCGCTCGCAGGGGCAATCCGCAAAGGCGACAGAAAAACCATCAATCTATACCTCATCAACCCCGGTGAAGTTGAAAAACCAGACAAAAAATTAGGGGTAACTCCTCTTTCATGGGCTGCAATGATAGGAGATCTCGAAACAGTTTCCGCATTAATCAAGCTAGGGGCAGATGTAAATTCAACTAACAAGGATGATACCACCGCACTGCATGGCGCAGCTTTTTTCGGCAGAGATGAAATTGTAAAACTTCTATTATTCAATGGTGCCAATGCCAGCAAAGTCAGCAAAGCAGGCTTTACCGCTCTGGAAGGTACTTTTGCAGATCCCAATACCACAACCTCAATTTTGAATATTCTTGGCATTCAACCACCCACTGAAACTGATTTAACTTCAGGAAGAATTAGTGTTCGCAGCAGATTATTGTTAAACCAGTTTTTAACACCCGCTTCAAAAAATCAATCCAATACAGTCGAAATAGACAAACCAAAAGAACAAATGGGATTTTATAAACGCTATCAATCTTGGGTTACTTCAACTTCTTTTCAGATAAATTTCGGTAACAAACCAGTTCATTTATTTAAAACTAGTATTTTTCATCACCTCTGGTTTCTTTGGTTTCTCTGTTGGATGCTTCCATTATTTCTGCTTTTTTTCAATCTGGGGTCCCTTTTATTTCGCAATTTAAACACCAACGCCATGCGCATCCTTAAAAAGACAATGCTTTATATTTTAATCCCAGCACCTTTGTTACCACTTTGCCTTATGGGTGAAATACTTGGCCCTGATACTTATACCGGGATACTCCCACCCCCACACATGTTGTTTTATTACATGATCTTTTTCAGCTTCGGCTTGATCTACTTTGACTTAAATGATTACGCCTGTAAACTCACACGCTTTTGGTACATCATGCTGCCATTAGCTTTGTTCATGATTTTTCCTGCAGAAATTGTATTCAAGGACAACTTACCTTTGAACCTTTTGATGCAAACACTTTTAATATGGAACATGGTATTTGGAATGATGGGTATGTTTCATGCACTCATCAAGAAAGAAAACATGTTCATTCGATATTTATCGGATTCTTCTTATTGGATTTATATTGTACATCTGCCTTTAGTGTTAGTGTTGCAATTCCTTGTTAGAGAATTGCCTATTAATTCTTTATTAAAATTCCTACTGATCAATATTGCGACGATCACCCTGCTTCTTGTCAGTTATCATTTGCTGGTTCGTTCGACTTGGATTGGATGGCTTTTGAATGGCCGAATAATGCCTTGGTTCCGTAAAGCTTAGTGTAAAAGCATAAATGCAAATGGCTTTAAATAATAATTCACCTAGTTAAATAAGATCCACAAGTTAGTTTCAAGCAACTCAGATTAATAGCTGTTAATCGTTCTACAAAGTGTAGATGCCAAAAAACGAATTACAATAATTTGATTTAATAACTTGTTTGGCAAATGCACTTCCCCTCTTCGGTAGGCTCAAGAATAAAACTCAAACTAAAATAATTTATAATTTTTATACGATTGGTTTAATGTTTAACACTCGTTGGGTAATAAACATTCTGGGCTCATTGATTGCATTCGAAAAACTAATTTCAAAAACAGTCGCTTTTATAAAAATCAATTTTTTTTGGCATGTTTAAGTTGCGAACACCGTTGATTAATTAGCAAGGTGGTATCGCCAAACATTCATTTCCTGTTTAGCGATGTCCCAATTTCACATTTTTTATTGAAAGGGTTAAACATGAGATTTTTACCACGAAATTGGTTTAAAAAGTTGATTTCTGCTTCAGGTTCAAATTCCATTTCAAGAAAACACCCTTCTCGTTTCAGGCCGGCATTGGAATTCATGGAAAATAGAATTACCCCCAGCGCCAATCCTTTAGGGCCCCAATTCACCATTTCTGATTCACAAGGTGCTGAGGCTGGGGCACCAAGTGTAGCTATTGTAAATCAAAATGGGGATTTTGTTGTTTCGTGGGAAAGTTTGGGAACAGATGGCAGCGGAATCGGGGTTTATGCCCAAGGTTTTATGGCTGATGGAACGCCCGTGGGTGCTCCGCAACTTGTCAACAATACGATTCAGGGAAATCAATCCCGCCCCTCTTTGGGAAGTGACGGCTTGGGGAATGTCATAATTTCTTGGCAAAGCCAAACTGATGGCGGGGATTCCTACGACATCATGTATAAGGTGGGAACCTTTGACGGAACTACTAATTTATCATTGGTCTCGGACGAATTGATGGTAAACACCGTTTTAGAAGGAAATCAAACTAGGTCGACAGTAGCCATGGATAATGAAGGCAATTTCACGATTGCCTGGCAATCCGATCAAAATTCCACCGTCTCGGGAATCGATATTTATGCAAGGTATGGGAAGTTCGATTTGATGAGTGAAGGTATGTTTGTAAATGATAATGATTTTGAAATTACCGCTGGTGCTGGTGACCAGCAACAACCAACTGCTTCCATGGGCTTTAATGAAACTGATGGCGGCAAGCTTATTATTGCTTGGTCTGGGCCTGCACCTATACCGGTAATACTTCCGCTTCAAGGTGGTGAAGGAGAGGAAGGTGGCGGGGAAGACGATGGCGGAGAGGAAGAATCATCTATTGTGATCAGCGGAACACTTTATTCTTATTCTTCACCAATCAGTGAAATTAATCCCGTAGATGAAGCTCATACTTATTACCAACTAACAGACCCTAATGATACAGTACAAAAAGACCAAGTCGAACCAGCAGTTGGAATGAATTCCTCAGGCAATTTTATTCTTGCATGGCAGGCTGAAGGAAATGAAGGTTCTGGTTCTGATGTTTTTTCCATCAGGCTTGATAGCGCTGGAGATCGTTTAGATACAGCAAATATTCTTGTAAATACGCAAACCAAACAGCCACAAAGAACCCCTGCTGTTGGCATAGATGAAAGCGGTAATTACCTAGTTACCTGGCAAAGTCAGAAAACAGATGCGTTTAGTTGGGGGGTCGTGGGCAGGGCATTTAATTCCGATGGATCAGATGCCCGAGATGTGAATGATGTTCTTAACTCCAACGATTTTTTAATCAATGTGAACGAAAAAGGTCCACAAACAACACCAACTATCAGTATGGCACCAGATGGCAAAACAATTGTTGTTTGGGCGGGCCCTTTTGTACCTAGCCATGGTGGAGAATCAGGGGCGGAAGGCACAGAAGAAGAAGGAATCGAAGGTAGTGGTGGTCATCAGCCATCCTTATTCGGTAGAATTTTTGATTCCGCAGGATCGGTCGACAGATCACCCGGCGCCGATGCATTGAACGTCAACGGCTTGGAATTTCAGATTAGTGTCGTAGGTGCTGGGGAAGACACTCCAAATGCTGCCACGGCACTCTCTGATGGGAATTTCATAGTAGCATGGGCATCTTTTGAAAACCCCGAGGATGCCAGCGGTTATGGCATTTATGGTCAAATTGTCGCGCCCGATGGAACTCTTATTGGCGCTAAATTCCTGATAAACCAAACCACCCTAGGATACCAGACTCATCCTGTTGTTAGTGCGCTTCCCAATGGTGGCTTTGCAGTAGTTTGGCAAAGTGAAGTGAGAGGGGAATTAGAAAATGATCCTTCCGTGGAATCCATTTTTGGGCGGATATTTACAAATGATGGATCTGGAACTATCGTGGGTGGAGAGGAATTTTCTTGTATTCCGCCTGAAAAAATGGGAAATCAGACTCATCCAACAATTGCCTCAGATTCTCAGGGAAACTTTATTGTTGCTTGGGAATCAGATGCCCAGGAAAGCGATGAGGATATTACCGAGATTTATGCACAGCGCTTTTCAGCAACTGGAACTGCAACAGGAGCTATTTTCCGTGTAAATACAAATACTGCCACTTCACAAGTATCGCCCAAGGTTGCAATGAATGCTAATGGGCAGTTTGCTATTGCGTGGGTAAGTGACCACAATATTGCAAATGATGAAAACGATACGGAGAAAAGTATTTTTGTACGATGGTTTAACGCAGACGGAGTAGCACCAAATCCTGAATTCCTTGCTACAGTCTATGTAAAAGATGCTCAGGAAGCCCCATCAATTGGAATTGATGCAGCAGGAGATATGGTTGTTGCTTGGCAGAGTATTAATCAGGCAACTGGAACCGGGCCATCTTGGGATGTGTTTGCCCGACAGTTTAGACCTGATGGTACATCGCCTCAGGCTCAAGAATTCCAAGTAAATGAAACTTCGCCAAAACCACAAAGATTTGCATCCATTGGTGTGGATCAATTTGGTCGGTTTGCGATTGCTTGGCAGACCATAGAACAGGACGGTTCCAGTTGGGGAATTTATCAACGACAATTCAGGGCGGATGCAACGCCTGAAAGTGGGGAACAATTAGTAAATTCCGTTACCTCTGGCCCCCAAATCCTTCCTGTTTATGCCCGAAATAGTACCGGAAATTATGGCCTTTTTTGGTCTGGCACGATGGGAGAAAATGTTGATGGCCTTGGTGGTAGATCCTATGGAATCAATCAAGGCCCCAATGGCCCAAATATGGAAGGGCCAAATGGTCTGAATGGTAATGAACGAAGCCAGATAAAAGTTCCAATTCAAATATCCAAATCAAATCAAGATCTTTTGGAAACACTTTCTGTTGTAATTTCTGGTGTTCCTGATGATGCTGTACTTTCTGCTGGAACCAAGCAGTCAAACGGGGAATGGCTGCTTACCCCGGAACAGCTTGATGGGCTTTCCATTGTTTTGGCCAATGAAGCTGCCATTACTTTAACGGTTGTTGGAATTGCAACAGAAGTTAAAACCGGCTTACAGGCAAGCACCATTCTTTCAATTCCTTTGGTTGCCAATGATATTGATGGGAAAGGTCAAAATGGTAATTTTAATTACCTTTTTGTGGGAGGCTCTACAGTCAATCAATACGACTCCAATAATCAAGTTATCCGACAATTTGATGTCTTTCCTGGATTTACTGGAAGCTTGCAAGTTGCTTCAGGCGACATTACAGGCGATGGCTACTCCGACGTGGTTATAGGTGCGGGCCAAGGTGGCGGCCCTCATATCCGCGCATTTGACGGTTTAACAGGCGCTGAAATTTCCAGCTTTTTTGCCTATGATCCCTCTTTTCTGGGTGGTGTCTCCGTTTCGATTGGAGACTACAACGGTGATGGATTGGGCGAAATTATAACTGGGGCAGGTCCAGGGGGTGGCCCCCATGTGAAAATTTTCAACCCTTTCACAAGAGAGCCAATAGCCTCATTCTTTGCTTACGATTTAAGTTTTACAGGGGGTGTCAGCGTAAGCTCGGCTGATATTAATCAGGATGGTATTTTTGACATTATTACCGGGGCAGGCCCTGGAGGTGGCCCGCATGTCAGGGTATTTAATGGAAGTAATCTTTCTATTCTAAAAGAATTTTTAGCTTACGATCCATCTTTTACCGGGGGTGTCTTTGTTAGTGCGGGCATAATTGGAATCGGGGCAATTAATACCAGTTCCGTTGATGATGCAGCTAATAATGTTTTCAAAATAATCACCGGTCCTGGAGCAGGTGGTGGTCCTAATGTGAAAATTTGGGATTATGAAACATTAAATTTAGATCGTGATTTTATGGAATTCTCAGATTCCTCCACGAATGGCGATGATTTGTTTTCGGGAGGTATCAGGGTTGGAATTTCCGACCTCAATAACGATGGTGTTGAAGACCTTGTTACTGGCGCAGGGCCCGGCGGTGGACCCCGCGTAAAAGTTTATTCTGGTCTCAATTATGAAATATTAAGTGACTTCTTTTCTGATGATCAAGATTACAAAAAAGGAATATTTGTAGGCTAAGTAAACTTAGATCTTTATCTAACCAAGCCGTGTGCTTTAAATCACATGGCTTGGTTTTTATACTTTAATGCATCGCCTAGAGAAGTACTTACTTCTTCTTGGGCGCGACTTTATTTTCGAGATGTTTGTTAATATCTGCAGGGTCTAGTTTATTTAAAATTAAATTATTGTTGAAGCTTTTCTGCTTCATCCGCGGAAAGCGATACCGTCTTTCCATTATCCCACACAATAATTGGTGTATTGGTTTGGCGTGCTTTTTCAATTACTTTGAGGGTTACCTGCTTGAATGCTATTTGGACTTCGAGAAGCATAGAACTTGTAGATTTTTTATGGTTCGGGAGATCTTGATTTATCATTGTTTTTTTCTGTTTTGCGCTAAAGATATTAAGCTAAATAAATCAGGCTCAATAATTTCCATATTACCTTCTATCTCACATGAAATCAATCTAGGAACTAGTTGGGAACCATCATAAATCACTAATTCATGCACCAAAGGCCTGTATAATTCAAATAAATTACCCAACCCGGATTCAAATCTTCTGCGAATATCAACTTCAGGAATATTATGACCGCCCTGCAACACTCTTGCTAAAACCCTCTGTACTGCAAAATTGGCATCCGGTAACCAAAGGAAAAACAAAATTACACGATAACCTAGGGCTTTTAATTGGGATATTTGCTGGGCATGATTGCGACCTGCTAATGTTGTTTCAAATCCAAAGTCTTTGCCTTCCTGTCTCAATTCACGAATACGAGAAAGGAGAAGTCGGCCTGCACGAACATTTTCATTTTGGGGGGCAAACGGATTTAACCCTGCGGCAATTAAATCTGCATTTAGGAATTCTAAACAGCTTGCAAAACCAGGGAGATATTCTTTTGCAAAAGTAGTTTTACCTGCACCATTGGGACCAGCAATTACATATACCTTAGGCGTATGGTCTTTCTTATTTTGTGACATGCTTATTAGGTCACTTGGTTTTATAAAAGGGTTAAATATAAATGCAACAATTAAATTAACTCAAAATGTTTTCAATACAACCTCTAAACTCAATGACCATTCTTCTAGGAATTCTTCTGGTACATTAAAATTGTATTCTAACAACACAAAAACTAAATGTTTACATATTCTTAAAACAACATACTTTTGGTGTTTTTTCCAAGAGCTTATTTTAAATCTTGAGTGTTATTTCAGCCTTATTAGACTTACTTCTTCTTGGGTGCGACTTTATTTTCAAGGTGCTTGTTAAGGTCAGCGGGATCGAGTTTATTAGGCGCACCCTTTTCTGGAATCTCTAACCCGGCACTCCAAAGCATGCCATTGACAACCAACTGGCGTAAACCATCCTTGCCCCAATTAGATTGCAAATGGCCACCTGTATAAGAGAAAGCCCTGCCTCCTTTGGAAGATTCAAATGCCCAACCAACGGTTTCGGGATTTGGTGCATTCTTCTTAGATGAAGCTGTGGTTCGCATTTTTTCAGGAGGATTGATCATAACTAATGGGGTAACACCCTTAGCTGCAAAGTTCATATGAAACAACCAGCCTTCATCAACTTCGAATGGAGTGACTCCCCGTGTGATTGGATGTTTTGCAAACTGATCCACCGTTGAAACCCAATGGCCTCTGCAAGAAATACTTTTCTCCCAAACGCCGCCTGCCCATTCCAATGCAAGGCTCTTGCGATCCGCAGGGTATTCGATGCAATTATGCAAATGAACCAAACCTGCACCTTTGGAAACTGCATTTTCGATTACTTTAAGTTTGGAAGGTTCCAGATAGGCTTGTTTACCATCACCTGTTAAGAAAAAAACGATCGCAGAGGCATCATCAAAAACTTTTTCATTTTTTGGCCAGCCATCTCGCACTAAAATAGGATGCACGCCCGGGGTTTGTTCAAGCATGTTCGCCAAAAGAACAATACCTGCGAAGTATTCATGTTCGCCTGTGGGTTTGGCTTCGGGTTTACCTGCGATAAGTACGATTTTTTTTGCTTTTTCAGAAGTAGGCAACTGTTCCAACTTTGGTGCATCCCAAAAAGCAAGGGTTGCAGAAACTGAAAGAAGTAAAGCCATCAAAGCTGCAAATCGCATAGCATCGTCTCCATGATAATAATTAGATTCTAATTATCATGAAGGTTTCAAAAATCACATGCAAGCAGAATTTTAACGAAAGCTCGTTTAGATGTAATACCTACGCAGCCATCCGTTTTTCAGAACTCATCTCGCGGACAAGTGTAGATTTCATGACATCTTCGAGTGCAACAAGTACACGCGCAGCAGTAGCTCCATCCAAAACTCGATGATCGAAAGTGAGGCGTACATCAAGGTTGCCTTCTTTATCAAGCATGCCGTAATGAATCTGGGTGGTAAGAATGGGCATAAGATTTAGCAAACCTGCACCCATGGAACTTACCGAAGAAATCGCAAAAGTGCCAAAGTTATGGCATCGCCTAGGACCTTCCACATTTAAGGTGTACCACCAAATGAATTTCCTGATAATTGAAGGTACAAGGCTAAGGGCCCGGGTTCGGGTATAAGATCGGACCTCTTCAATCGGGTCGTCCTTGTGATGCCTGATGATATCATCTATTTCAACAAGGGTGCGATTTTCTGGCCCACGCACATAGCCATAGATCACAATATTTTCGTCATTGACAACCCGTTCAACATTAATCGATGCGATGCTATGAGGGTGTTCGTAAAATTTAGGCCAAGGGAAACTCATGAAGCTTCTACGCAATTCGGGAAAATCCCGAGCGACCAAACCATAACCCTTTGCAAAAATACTTGTCCAACTCGGTTTATCAGGGGACATCTGCCTAGCAATCTTCACCGAAGATAAGCTCATTTTTCTCTCAACAGTTGCAATTGGGATCTTGGCACTGAAGTGCATCAGATCGAGCACGATTTTTCTGTAAGGAGAAAGGGAGAGGTAATGCCCGGATGCTTTTGTCATATTCCACACAGCCCATTTAAGCTTTTCATCTACGAAAGTTAATAGGCACTTAATAGTAATTTCCCGTAATTATCAATATCTGTTTTGGAACTGGTAATCTGAGAAAAAACGGTAGCATTCTTTTGTATGAAACCTATTTATTCAAGAAGATAGGGAATATGGATCAACTATTAGCCTATTACGAAAGAATCAAAAAGAGTACTATAAAGTCTTATATTTCCCATAGGATAACGACCATGCGAACCACCTTAATTCCCATGCTTACCATGCTTATCCTTTCTTCGCCATTATTTGCAGCAGAGCCCAAAGCCTTTCTCAATATTCCTTACACCGATACGAAGAACGAAAAGCAAACCCTTGATCTATTCGCTCCGCCTGATGCAAAAAACCTACCGATCATATTTTGGATACATGGGGGAGGCTGGCAAGCAGGCAACAAGGAAGATGTTCAAATCAAACCCCAGGCCTTCACCGCAAAAGGTTTCATTTTTGTCTCGACCAATTATCGCTTAATCCCCGCTGCCTCCATCAAAGAAATGGCTGGAGATATCGCAAAATCAATGCGCTGGGTTTTTGATCATGCAAAAGAATATGGAGGCGACCCCAGCACCTTCCTTGTTATGGGGCATTCCGCAGGGGCGCAACTTGCTGCACTTCTTTCCACCGATGACTCTTACTTGAAAGCTGAAAAATTACCCCTGACGATTATCAAAGGTTGCGTGCCCGTCGATGGCAACACCTATGATGTACCCATGCAAATCGCAATGGTTATTGAACGTAGTGCAATCAGTTATAGAAAGAAGTTCGGGGATGAAAAACAACAGAAGGAATTATCGCCTGTGACTCATGTAGCAAAAGGTAAAAATATACCTCCCTTTTTAATATTGCATGTAGCAGGCCATCCGGAAACCGGCGGTCAATCTCAGCGATTGGTGAAAGAGTTAAGGGCTGCAGGGATTTCTGCTAGTGCCTATCCATCTGAGGGCAAAACCCATGGCAGCATTAACGCAGACCTTGGGAAAGTTGAAGACAAACCAACGATTGAACTGTATTCGTTTCTTGAAAAAGTGTTGAAGAAGTAAGGCTCTTATTTTAACCAGCAAAGGGATTTATCATGAAAAAGTTACTGTTTAGCGTAATGGCATTTTTGGTTTCAACCGTGTTGGTACAAGCAGCGGAAAACGCCGATGAATTGGCAAAAAAAACTGCAGGCGATTTTCTCGATGCATTTAAATCCAACAAGGTTGAAGCTGCAATGAAAATTGCGAGCACTCCTTTCTATCTAAAAAATCGCGACCTGATTAAAGATAAGGCCGAGCTAGAAAAACATTTCACTGAAGAATTTAAAAAGAATGCAGGCAAAGTAGATGACCTTACTCATTCGGTCAAAGAAATCCATTCCTTCGAAACCATCAAAGAAAAGATCAACGAAGATAAAGAAAAAATTGATAAGGTTTTAAATGATGGCGACCGGGTGGTTTTATTGGAAGTAAAAATTGGCGACAAAGAAATGACTGTTGCAATTGCAGTAGCGCTACGCCAAGGTAAAGCTTCTGTGGTTGGAGTAAGCAAGGTTTCAGAGAAGTAAAAATCACACCATTGCTGCAACAAACCTGCAAATAATTCATATTCGAATAATTTTGGCCCCTTTAGATAAGTTTTATCGCTCTACTAAGTAGTGCGATAAAACTATTTACTCAATACTTACTTTTTAAGATCGCATTATTTATCTTTTTTATTGCAAGATGGTACAATGGGATGAAGTGATTGGTCAAAACAAAGGGGTGCAAAATGTTCCGATTCACTACTTTGACAGCGATTATTTTATCTTTAGGCTATATTAATGATACCCGGGGTGCCTGAGGCACCGGCCCTTCGCGATCGACCTGTACGGTTGGATCCAAAACAGTTTCTAGTTCTCAGTTAAATCGAAACCCTGGCCAATCTTTTTCCCCCACACTGACAAACCTTATGAACTCGATAGGCGTAGCCAAATCAAACCTGGCCTCTGCTGGAACTTTTTATGGTGGTCACAAAGGCAAAGCTACAGAAGAGTTGGACAAAGCCATAAAAATGATCAACATTTATGCGCCACAAACAAAAAACATCAAAGCGATGCCGACTGGAAAAGAATCTAATTCGCAATCACAATCACAAAGCATAGATACCAACGCATCAAATAAAAAGTTAAGGCAGGCCAAGCAAGCGATCAATACTTCCATAGAGATCATGTATGCAACTAGAAACCCTAGTTTTGAAAATCAACTGCTGATTTCTTACTTCAAGAAAGCCAATAAAGAAATTGATCTAGCTCTAAAAAACTAAACAGTTTGAAGTCTAATTAAAAAGGGGCCGGTT